>MGTC01000058.1:0-35181 GCA_001799255.1 Deltaproteobacteria bacterium RIFOXYD12_FULL_55_16 | reverse complement strand
CACGAGCCGCATCGGAGGTTGTTCACCACCGCAAACGCTACCAGCGCGGCAACAGCCCTGGCCGCCAGAATGGCGGCACAATTGATGACAGCCTATCCGGAACTCTGGCCGGAAACCATCCGCGCCCTGATGGTTCATTCCGCCCAATGGACCACCACCATGAGGCAGATGTTCTTGCCGACAAAAGGACAATCAACGAAAGGGAATTACGTCCGCCTTGTTCGCCACTGCGGCTTCGGGGTACCGAATCTGGATGATGCGCTGTGGAGCGTTGCCAATTCTCTGAGCATGGTAATACAGGAATCCCTGCATCCTTTCACCCGTGAAAAAGGCAAAGACCCGACCCTGCGAGACATGCATCTTCATCGCCTGCCTTGGCCGCTGGCGGAACTGGAAGCACTAGGGGAAACCCCTGTTGAGATGCGAGTTACCCTCTCTTACTTCATAGAGCCGAATCCATCCGAGCGAGGTTTCCGCTCGCGATATCGCTATGAATCACATGGATTGCGTTTTGACGTGAAACGTCCCCATGAATCCGGGGATGCTTTCCGGGCGCGAATCAACGCAGCGGCTCGTGACGAGGAAACAGGGACGCAAAGTAGCGGGGATGATCCTGCCTGGCTTATCGGCACAAATAATCGCCACAAAGGTTCACTTCATTCCGATATTTGGATGGGCAGCGCCGCCGATCTGGCCAGCCGCGGAACCCTGGCGGTTTTCCCGAATATCGGCTGGTGGAAAACCAGAACCCGGCATGAGCGATACAACATGGCAGCCCGGTATGCGTTAATCGTTTCCATCCGGGCGCCGAAAACAGAAGTGAACCTTTACAATGCTGTCGTGACCAAGATTGAGACCCCCGTGACAGTTGTGGTCTGATGAGATTCCGACATAGCCTATGAGCTTCCGTATCGCCGACACCTTTACCGGCAGCCTCGCCAAACTCACTGGTGATGAGCAGAAATCCGGCCAAACCACAGTGGTTTATCTGCAACTGTGTGATTTAAGGAACAATATCGTGCCATGACCGAACCCCAGCAATTCCTAATCTACCAAAGCGAAGACGGCGCGACCCGCATCGATGTTATGCTGGAGGCGGAAACCCTGTGGTTGAGCCAGAAGCAGTTGACCGAGCTGTTCGGCAAGGCCAAGGGCACTATCAGCGAGCACATCAAGCACCTCTTTGAAGATGGCGAGCTGGACGAAAATTCAGTTGTTCGGTTTTTCCGAACAACTGCCGCCGATGGCAAACAATACGAGGTGGCCCACTACAATCTGGACATGGTGCTGGCCCTGGGCTTTCGAGTGCGCAGCCCGGTTGGTGTGCGCTTCCGTCAGTGGGCCAATGACAAGCTGAAGGAGTACATCGTCAAGGGCTTTGTGCTGGATGATGTGCGCCTGAAAAAACCCGGCAAAGGCCGGGATTATTTCGATGAGCTGACCCGCCGTCTGCAAGACATCCGCACCAGCGAGCGGCGCTTTTATCAGAAAATTACCGATATCTACGCAACCAGCGTGGATTACAACCCCAACCATGCGCTCACCCAGGATTTTTTCGCTACGGTGCAAAACAAGGTCCATTACGCCATTCACGGCCAGACGGCCGCCGAACTGATTCAAGCGCGCGCCGACAGCAGCCGGCCAAATATGGGGTTGATCACCTGGGAAGGCGCTCGTATCCGTAAGGCGGATATCGGAATTGCCAAGAATTATCTGAGCGAAGAAGAATTACGGGCACTGAATAATCTGGCGGAACAGTATCTGATCTTTGCCGAGGGCCAGGCCGCGCGGCGCATTGCCATGACCATGCAGGACTGGGTCACGAAGCTGGAAGGATTTTTGACCTTGAATGACCGTGAAATTTTGCCTGATGCAGGCAAAGTGTCCGCCCAGATCGCCAAGGCACACGCTGAATTGGAGTTTGTAAAATTTCGGGTGATTGATGACCGAAACTATGAGTCAGATTTTGATCGTCTGGTGAAACTGTTGCCTGGGAAAAAGGACGAGTGACCTGATGGACTTCCGTATCGCCGATACCTTTACCGACAGCCTGGCCAAACTCACCGGCGAGGAACAGAAGGTCGTGAAAACTACGGCCTTTGATCTGCAACTGAACCCGGCCAATCCGGGCATGCAGCTCCACAAGCTCGACAAGGCCAAAGACAAGAACTTCTGGTCGGTGCGAGTGAGTAGCGATCTGCGGTTGATCGTCCATAAAACCTATAACAGCTTACTCCTTTGCTATGTGGACCACCACGATCCCGCCTACCAATGGGCTTCACGACGCAAACTGGAAACCCATCCCAAGACCGGGGCGGCGCAATTGATAGAGATTCGGGAAACGGTGCAGGAGATCACCATTCCCAGATATGTTGAGCAGGAACAGCCGGTCCGGCCCAAACCGCCATTGTTTGCCCACATCCCGGCAGATGAGCTGCTTGCTTACGGAGTACCGGAAGAATGGCTGGCGGATGTCCAAGCAGCCGACGAGGACTCCATTTTAGAGATTGCCGACCATCTGCCCGGCGAAGCTGCCGAGGCCATGCTGGAACTGGCGACCGGCTCAACCCCGCAAGTACAACAGCCAGTGACGACCGGAACCGATCCCTTTGCCCACCCTGACGCCCAGCGTCGTTTCCGGGTGATGAACAACCTGGCGGAACTGGAACAGGCCCTGGAATATCCCTGGGAAAAATGGACCGTTTTTCTTCATCCGGCCCAGAAGCAACTGGTTGAGCAGGACTACAGCGGTCCGGCCAAGGTGGCTGGCTCAGCCGGAACGGGCAAGACCATCGTGGCTCTGCACCGGGCCGTCTTCCTGGCCCGCAGCAACCCCGAAGCAAGGGTGTTGCTTACCACCTTTTCCGACACCCTGGCCGCTGCCCTGCACACCAAATTGCGTCGATTGATCGGCACTGAACCGCGTCTTGGCGAACGCCTGGAAGTGCATGCCATGAACGCCATTGGTCGACGGCTTTACGAATTGCATTTCGGTCGAGCGCAAGTGGCTTCCCGCGAGGTCGTCCGTAGGTTTATAGCGGAGGCGGCCGCCACTGTTCAGGGCCACAAGTTCAGTCTGCACTTTCTCTTGAGCGAATGGGAACAGGTGGTGGATGCCTGGCAGCTTAAGACCTGGGAGGCATACCGGGACGTTACTCGGCTGGGCCGTAAAACCCGGCTGCCGGAACAGCAACGGCTGCTGCTCTGGTTGATCTTTACCCAGGTTCGCGAGCTGCTCGTGGCAGGCAAGCTGATCAGCAATGCCGAGATGTTCAGCAAAATGGCAGGGGTCATTACCGAGAGCAAGAATCTTCCTTTTGCTTATACGGTGGTGGATGAGGCCCAGGATGTCAATGTCGCCCAGTTGCGGCTGCTTGCGGCCCTGGGAGGGGGGCGGCCCAACGGACTTTTCTTCGCCGGAGACCTTGGTCAGCGGATTTTTCAGCAGCCTTTTTCCTGGAAATCCTTGGGCGTCGATATTCGGGGGCGGTCTCGGACCCTGCGCATCAACTACCGCACCTCCCACCAGATCAGAAGGCAGGCGGACCGGTTGCTTGGCCCGGAATTGTCTGATGTGGACGGCAACACGGAAAAGCGGCGTGATACGGTCTCGGTATTCAACGGGCCGGAACCGGTTATCATGGCCCTGGCTACCGAGACAGAGGAAATGAAAGCCGTGAGCCAATGGCTGGCTGAGCGTCTTGACGAGGGCATCAAGCCCCACGAAATCGGCGTCTTTGTCCGTTCCGAAGCGCAACTGGACAGAGCTGCCGGAGCCGTGCAAGCCGCTGGCCTTGCCTGTAAGGTGCTTGACGAGCATGTTGAAACCATGCCCGGCCTGGTCTCGCTCAGCACCATGCATCTTGCCAAAGGCCTGGAGTTTCGTACTGTGGTGGTGATGGCCTGCGATGATGAGGTTATTCCCTTGCAGGAGCGCATAGAAACGGTTGCCGACGATGCGGATTTAGAAGAGGTTTACAATACCGAACGACACCTTTTGTACGTCGCCTGTACCCGGGCACGGGATCATCTGCTGGTGACCAGCGTTGAACCTGCCTCGGAATTTTTGGATGATTTGAGGGTGCGTCAACACTTAGAAAGGTCATGAGCATCCAGGGCAACCTGCTCAAAATAAATGCAGTGCAGGCCTTCGTCACACAGGATTACAGGGACGGATTACAGGGACGCCTTATCTATTCCCGACAAACTGAAGAAAAAGACAGAAAATAGCCGGCCCCCTTTTGGTCTGGTTTTTTAATGCCATCCGGATATCTTGCTCCTATATCCAAGGTGAAACACCCGGACAAGAACCTTCTCTTTCTGGATATTGCAGATAAGACGGTAAGCTTCGACGCGATACTTCCAAAGCCCGGCCAGATTCGACTGCAAAGGAGCGACGAATCTGGCGTGAATCTTCATCTTTGGCGATCCGCTCAGCAAGAAAGGTCAGAATTTTTCGGGGATGTTGCTGGTCAAGCCGGTCAAGGTCGAAATCAGCGGCCGGGTCAAATTCAACTTCCATGCCATAGTTCTTCAAGGCCTCCCGGACATAAAAACTTTTTGGCCTGTTCGTAGTTTTGGAAAGCGTATTCAGTCGGGCTTAGATATTGTTTGGTAATCTAATATTCAGCAGGGCACTATCCCTTTATAATACAGGCAACACAAGAAATACAAAGGGCCAATGCGCCGGTACAAATCGTGGAATTAATCGGGGTTGAGGACAGGACGTTCTTGCCTTGGTGACCAACAGCCCCTACTGGCAATTCATGCCACCCTGTATCCATGCTCTGACTTGATTCTTCCAGGTCGTCAAGCCTTCTTTCACCAGCTGTTTTTCTTCTTTGCCACCGGGCAGCATTCCGCTGTTGGGGCTGGCGCCTTCAATGCCCCACAGCACTCGCGGGTCTTCAAAGAGATGGGTTTCCAACTGCCTTGCCACCATGGTCTTGTTTTTGAACTTTGCGTGCATTGCTGTTTTTATGGCCTCGCAGGTCTGCTGTGCATTCATCCCTGACGTATAAAGGCCCGGTTGCGCGTACCACTCATCGGCATGCTTGAATCCGGTTACATTCTGCGTATGGCAATAGACGCACATGTCTGAAGAACGCCCCTGGTGACTGTTAAAAGACAGGCCGTTGCGCTCCTTATCGAAAAAATCATGACAAGTGGTACATCCTCTGCTCTGAAACTTTGCCTGCAAGTGGGCGCTGAAATTGCTCTCATCGGCCAGGGCATTGACACTCCATGCCAATAATACAACGACAAATATAACCTGCTTCATTCTGGCCTCCTTATGGAAAATCCTGTCCGATCACTTCAGCCCATTTGCCAGTTCTGTTAACAACCCCGTCGATTCTTGAAAAACAGGATCCCTGGTCAGATATGCCAGGTAAAGAAACAATAATTGAGGATGCAGATCTTCGGAAACTCCACAGGCCTGAAGTATTTGCCTGTTTAATCGACCCAGGAAAGTTTTCTGCCATGCCTTACTGACAAGCTTCTGATATCTTTTGCGAGCAATAGATATTGCGATAGGAACTGGTCCATCTTGGATGACAAAATTTCGGAGCAGAAAATCATACCAATTAAGAACAGCCGGCCCAACCTTGGCATGTTCGAGATCCAACAGGACAATTTCATCAAAGGCTTTCCCTGCCATAAAGATATTGGCCAGGTCTAAATCGCCATGAACAAACTGTGTCTTTTGCGCAATGTTTCTCAGCGCTGGATTCAGGCCAAAATTGTCTATGATCTTTTCAAGTTCAGCGAGCATGTAAAACTGTGACTTCCACCCTCGCATCAATTCTTCAGGAATTTCAATACGACACAGCTCATTGATCAGCCTCTGAAAAATATACAGATCATTGCGCCTGGTCAGACTAAGCGGTCTGCCTGACACGCCCTCAATCTTTGAAACCATCCCGTGATTGGTGTTAAACAAGGTTTTGTTGGCAAAAAATTTGCCAAACCCCGGAGAAAGCTTATCCAGAATAACAGGAAACAAGGTGGTAGTTTCCATTTTTTGTGTGGCGGTTGTATTCAACGGCAGGGTGAATTTGCGTTCTAGCCGCCCTTTTTGTTGATCTATACAGTAGACCCCCGCCCTTCGATTATTGACTATAACAGCCAGGGTCAATTTTTCGGAACATTCCATGACGGAATGAGGGGTATCTCCCAGTTTCAGAGCCAGACCAGGCAGTTCTTCCCGCGAAGCAAAAACAACAAAGGCGGGAGAATATTGGCTTATCCAGATAACGAGTTTATCGGATGTGTTCGCCAGCAAAGACAGGATCCATTTCGCCGTTTTCTGCCAACTTCTGCTTGACGGTGATAGAACATGAAAAACAAACCTTAGAGAACCGGGGTGATCGAGTGAAAATAGATATCTTATATTGCGGTAACTGGGATATGCCCCGAAGAAAGATTGTTGGGTAAGCCCTTGCTCTGAAAGGAGTGCTTTTAAAGCAGCCCGTGAATGGGTCAAGGCGCGGAATTCCGAATCTTTTTTTATTCTGTGATAAGCACGCGCCAGAATGCGAGGCAGAAGACTGATAAAACGAAGACTGGTGTGTTCCTCTCTGTAGCCCGCAAAATACTGAATGCCATATCTGTTTTCGATCGCCAGAAATAATACCCCCGCAGGTTTCAAGACCCGGGCAGCCTCTTTCAAGGCCTGCCGCTGAAGCTCCATCGGAGGCAGGCAATCACTACAGGTGCCCACCCATTCAAGGACTCCGTTCATCACAACCACGTCAAAATAGCTGTCAGGATAAGGGAGGGAGGTCATATCTCCCTGGGCGGGAATGATATTGCGAATTCCGTCCTGCGAGGCGCGGATACGAATAAATTCAAGACCGTCTTGCAGGGCGTCAAAAGCAAAGACCGAATCGTATTCCATGGCCAACTGAAAGGTCAGTCCACCCCAACCGCAGCCACAATCCAAGACCCGGCTTTTATTCGCGAGAAAGATAGGCATGGCCAGACGCCTGTCACCACGAATCCAGGCGGCCTTTCTTCGTTCCATCATCTTAAGGCTTGAGCGCCAGCCAAGTTCCTTCGCTGCCTCCAGGATAGAATTTGAGACGCCGGACACCGCCATCTGCCAGTGACTGGCGCTGTTCGCCGAAAAAGAAGGTATCCCGGAATGGATCTTAAAGCTTTTGCTGCAATTAGAGCAGTTCAGGAATTGGTCACCAGTTTTGAGAACAATCTGGCAGGTCGGACAAGTCCATTTTACAGTGTCAGCCATGTTAATAATTTCCCCAAGGTGAAACCCAGGTTTTACCGAAGAACCCATGAAATACTTAGGTAACTGGGTTTCTCCCGTATGATCCCAGCGCCAGGAGAGGATACCACTATACCCATAGCAGGCACAACCATAAATAAGAAAGAGTGTCGGCCTCTTCTGGCGTCACACTTGCCTGAAAACCCTCAGGCGATGCGAGACTGAGGAACTTGGCTGACAGGTGGGGCAGGCCGAGACCGGCCTATACTTCAGGTCAGATGAGTCGCTTCGTCAGTGCCGGAACAGGAGAAAAGAAGAGGGGGCAGCGGCCTTGTCTCCCTCAGTACTTCAAGCCAACCCGATCCCGAACCAGATCCAGGGTGACAGACGCCTTTTCCCTGACCTTGATCGCGCCCTGGCCAAGAATCTCCCGCACCTGGTCAGGGGCGGCCAGCAGCCGCGCCCTCTTTTCCCTGGCCGCGCGGAAATAGTCCTGAAGTAAATCAAGAAGCTCCAGCTTGATTTTGCCGTACATGGCCCCGCCGTTCACATAAAGGCCATGCACCTCGGCCAGCCGGTCAGCCGGAGCAAACAGCTTGTAGAGGCTGAAGAGGTTGCACTTCTCAGGATCCTTGGCCGCTTCCACCGGGGTGGCATCGGTGACAATGGCCATGACCTTCTTTTTCAACTCT
Organism: Deltaproteobacteria bacterium RIFOXYD12_FULL_55_16; assembly: GCA_001799255.1. GTDB lineage: Bacteria > Desulfobacterota > Desulfobulbia > Desulfobulbales > Desulfurivibrionaceae > Thiovibrio. The sequence goes on along the minus strand of MGTC01000058.1, from coordinate 27,264 downwards.
TTTTCGCTGGCGAAAATGGGGATGGTGTTGCCGTAGGATTTGGACATTTTCTGCCCGTCCAGGCCGGGGATGGTGGCCAGGTTGTCATCAATGACCGGTTCGGGCACAACAAAGGTCTCGCCAAAGGTATTGTTGAACTTGATCGCGATGTCGCGGGCCACCTCCAGATGCTGTTTCTGATCCTTGCCCACCGGCACCCGTTCGGCCTGATAGAGCAGGATGTCGGCGGCCATGAGCACCGGGTAGGAAAACAGGCCATGGCTGGAAGCAACGCCCCTGGCAACCTTGTCCTTGTATGAATGGCAGCGCTCCAGCAGCCCCATGGGGGTGAGGACGGAAAGAATCCAGGCCAGCTCGGTAACCTCTGGCACATCGGACTGCACCCAGAAAAGGCAGCGTTCCGGATCAAGGCCCAGGGCGAGAAAATCGGTGGCCGCTTCCAGGGTGCCGCGCGCCAGACGCTCCCGATCCTGCACCGAGGTGAGGGCGTGAAGATCAACGATAAAGGCATACAGCTCGCTGGAATCCTGGCTGGCGATCATGGAGCGCATCATGCCGAAATAGTTGCCGATATGAAGCTGGCCGGAGGGCTGGATCCCGGATAAAATTCTCATGGTATTCTCTTCTCGGTAACGGACAGGCGGAGGATCTTGGCAGTCAGAGCGACTGGTTATGAATTAAGGTACTGCCTGATCCCGTCGGCAATGATCTTGAAGATCTCGACGAAGCGCTCCTCATTGCGCTCAAGCAGGGTAATCCGGAAGCCCTGCAACTCGGTGGCGAATGAGGACAGCGGCACCACGCAAACGCCGGTGGCCCCTAGCAGATAATAGACAAAACGCTTGTCAAAGGCGACATTCGGCCCGTCCACCAGGCTTTCCACCTGAGTACGAACCTCCTTGTTGCCAATAAACAGGGTCTGCTGACTGTTCAGTCTTCCTTCCTTGAAAACTACGCTCATGTAAAAGGCGCCGTTGGTCCGGTTCACCAGCACCCCGTCGATATCCTTGAGCGCCTCGTAAGCGATGTTGGAAAACTTCTCGTAGCGGCTGATTCTCTCCTGCAGATAGGGAACATACTGCGGATGACTGAGGATGGCCGGGATCGCTCGTTGCGGCAGGGTGGTGGAGCAGACCTCCACCATCTTGGCGTTCAAGATCGAGGTCACATACTTGGCGAACATGGGATCACGCTCACCATTGTAGACCTCGATCCAGCCGCAGCGGGAACCGGGCCAGGGCATTTCCTTGGAGATGCCCCGCATGCAGATGGCCGGCACCTCCCCGATCACCTCGGCCAGGGCCAGAGTTTTCTGGCCGTTGTAGATGATGGCCTGGTAAACCTCGTCGCAGATCACGAACAGGTCGTATTTTCTGGCCAGCTCCACCATGCCCCGCAGGATCTCCTCGGGATAGACCGCGCCGGTGGGGTTGTCCGGATTGATGATCAGGATGCCGGCCACGGCAGGGTTGTACTTGATCCGCTTTTCCAGATCATCAAGATCCGGATACCAGTGGTTGTTAGGGTTCAGCCAGTAGGTAACGGGCCGGTCTCCGGCGTGGGCCGCTTCCGCCGAGGAATGAGTGGTGTAGCTGGGTGAGGGCACCACCACCCGGGCGGTCGGGCGCAGGAAGCCAAAGACCTTGCTGATCGCATCGCCAAGCCCGTTAAAGAAAAGAATATCATCCGGGCCGATCTGCGCCCCGCCTCGTCTGTTGGTTCTGTCGGCAATAAATTCCCTGGTCGCCAGCATTCCCCTGGTCGGACAATAACCGTAGGTTGCGTCCTCCATGACCAGCTCGGCGACAACCTGTTTCATCCACAGGGGAATCTCTTCGCCCTTGGCAACAGGATCGCCGATATTCTCCCAGTAAACCTTGATCCCCAGCTTTTGCAGCCTTTCGCCGACATTGACGATGTTGCGGATCTCATAGGTTAATTCCCCTGCGCCACTGTGCAGGATATCAGTACGCATGCACGTAATCTCCCTCTTTTTAATTATGCTTGCAAGTGCCCGCGTTCGGCAAGGGGCACAAAAGGCCGCCGTTTGGGGCCGACATAGATCTGCCGGGGTCGGCTGATCCGCCAGTCTGGATCATCCCACATCTCTTTCCAGTGCGCAATCCAGCCTGGCAGACGGCCCAGGGCGAACATCACCGTAAACATGTTGGTGGGGATGCCGATGGCCCGATAGATGATGCCGCTGTAAAAATCCACGTTGGGATAAAGATTGCGTTCCACGAAATACTCGTCCCGTAAGGCCACCTCTTCCAGTTCCTTGGCGATATCCAGCAGGGGATCGGAGATATTCAAGGCCGTCAGCACGTCGTCGCAGGCTTTCTTGATGATCCGGCTGCGCGGGTCGTGGGTCTTGTAAACCCGGTGCCCGAAGCCGACCAGCCGGAAAGGATCAGCCGGATCCTTGGCCTTGGCGATATACTTTTTATAGTCCCCGCCTTCCGCATGAATCTGGGAGAGCATCTCCATCACCGCCTGGTTGGCGCCGCCGTGGAGCGGCCCCCACAGGGCGTTGATTCCGGCGGAGATCGAGGCGTAAAGATTAACCCGGGCGCTGCCCGCCACCCGCACCGTGGCGGTGGAACAATTCTGCTCATGGTCGCCATGCAGGATCAGCAGCTTGTTCAGGGCGCTGACCACTGTCTCGTTGATCTCGTATGGCTTGACCGGCGAATCAAACATCATGTTCAGGAAGTTGGCGCAATAACTCAGATCATGCCGAGGATAGACCAGGGGCTGGCCCATGGATTTCTTGTAGGAAAAGGCGGCGATGGTTCGCACCTTGGAAAGCAGGCGGGCCGCCATCTTGTCGATATTCTCCAGGGGATTGTCCAGCATGTCCGGATAAAAACTGCACAGGGAGTTGACCATGGAGGAAAGAATGGCCATGGGCGGACTGTTGGGCGGATAGCCGTCGAAAAAGCGGATCATGTCCTCGTGAACCATGGCATACTTGCCCAGCAGCTCGCTGAATTTGCTCAGTTCCGCCTGGGTGGGCAGACTGCCGTGATCCAGAAGATAGGCGACCTCGACAAAGGTGCAATGTTCGGCAAGATCCTCGATGGCATAGCCGCGATAGCTGAGGATGCCCTGTTCTCCATCGAGAAAGGTGATGCTGCTGCAACAGGAACCGGTGTTCATGAAGCCGCTGTCCAGGGTGATGTAGCCGGACTGGGCGCGCAAGGCCCGGATATCGAGGGCCTTCTCCCCCTCGCTGCCGACAATGATCGGCAGCTGGTAGGCCTTGCCGCCAATCTTCAACTCTGCTGTTTCTTGACCTGCAACCACATTTTCCATAAATGCCCTTCGCTGCTGCCCTGCTTAAATAGCATGATTATTTTATTACAACGGCTTAATATACTTAGATACCTTTTTTTTTCAACCAGTAAGAACCGTGAACAATTATTACCCCCAGAGGGCATAAGTTTGTTGAAATTGTAAAAAGCCACGTGTCAGTCGTCGGCAGCAGTGCCGACATCACAACTGGTATTAATGGGTAAGTGTTTGATTTCGTGTGGTGGGCCTGTGAACTTTTCAGGTTGTTACGAGTTCATCAAATTTTGTTTGAGCAGACAAGCTGCTCAACTCAGCTTTAAGAATCAGGATTTCGCTGCTCATAAGGAGAGCCGTGGCAATGCAAGGAAAAACCGATTTGTATCAGCAGCGGCTCAGAAAATTCATTGAGGAAGTCAGCCTGTACCCTGTTTCCTGCGAACGGTTGGCCAGAGGCCGCGACGATCTTGTCTGGCTGGACGGGGTGCTGGCTGGAGGGGCGAAAATTGTCCAGCTGCGGGACAAGGACTCCGACAGCCTGCGCCTTTTTGAGAAGGCCAGGATCTTTCGTCAGAAAACCCTGGCGGCAGGCGCCCTGTTCATTGTCAATGACCGGGTGGATCTTGCCCTTGTCACCGGCGCCGACGGGGTCCATCTCGGCAACAGCGATCTTCCGGCGGCAGAGGTTCGCGCTTTTGCTCCGGAGCTTATCATCGGCGTGTCCTGCAACACCGAAGAGCAGGCCGCCACTGCCGAGAGACGCGGAGCCTCCTACTTCAACATCGGGCCAATCTACACCACCCAGACCAAGGACGGCCTCTCTACCTTCCTCGGCCCTGCGGCCATCCCAAGATTCAGCGCTCGAAGCGCTCTGCCCTTCACGGTCATGGGCGGGATTAAAAAAGAACACCTCCCGGAGCTGACCGCCATGGGAGCCAGACGCCTGGCCGTGGTCACGGCTCTGACCTGCGCCGACAATATCGAGGAGGAAACCAGGGCCTGGCTGGCCGCGCTCAAGCTGTTATAAAAAATAACCTGGGCGTTTCGTCTGGGCAAAACAGTGGGCACGCCTAAAGCCCCTGCAAAGGACAGCCATCGCAAAGCGGGTTGTTTTTTTTGCAGTATTCCTTGCCAAGGCGAACCAACAGGGCGTGGTATTCATTAAAAAGTTGGGCCTCGGCGGGCAGCCTGCCCAGAAACAACTCCTGAATCTCCTCGTAACCGGCGTCTTCGGCTATGAGATCATGGCGGAGCAGGATGCGGTAGGTATAGGCATCCACCACAAATACCGGCCTGTCCGCAGCATAGAGGATGATGGAATCAGCGGTTTCCGGGCCAATCCCCTTGATGGCCAGCAGCTTTTCCCGAAGGGTGTGGGTGTCCTGCTTGAAAAAATCCTCCAGACTGCCGCTGTCTTCCCGGATGGCCGCAAAAAGCCCCTGCAGTCGCCTGGCCTTCTGGTTGTAATACCCGGAAGGCCGGATTTTTTCAGCCAACACCTCCAGGGGCAGGGCTTCCAGCGCCGCAAAGGAGAGCAGCCCCTCCTGGCGCAACGCCTCGATAACCATGCTAACATTGCGCCAACTGGTGTTCTGGGTCAAAACCGCGCCGAGCATGATCTCAAAGGGGGTTTCCCCTGGCCACCAGTGCTGGGGGCCAAAATGCTCAAAAAGACGGGGGTGGATTTCCTGGATCCGGTTGCTCACGGTTGTTGCGCCCCCATCAGTCGGAGCGCATGAAGAGGAAATACACGGCAATGGCCAGGGCCCCGATGAAGACCCCGGCCACGGGCAGCACCTTGTCCAACTGGAGAAAGCCGTTCACCACCAGTCCCTCCATATAGCTGCTCCCGCTGAAGAACCAGAGGCCGAAGCCAAGGGAGGTCATAACCAGGGTGTTCAGCGCCTGCTTGTAGAGGTTGTAAAAGATAAAGGCGATAAACGGGGCCAGGAACCAGGGATTGGTGAAAAGGCCCCTGGCGTCTATCTCGCGGAGCTGTTGCGGCACATTGGTGCTGTTAAAAAAATCGACAATCTGCCCCAGGAATTCGGTCATAGGCTGCGTCCTCCTCGGTGGTGATTACGAAATTACGGCAAACCTCTCTCCTGTTACAGTACGCGGATCATTTCCGCAACCGGTCGGGCGCGGTAGCCTGCTTATATACCTTGATCGCGCAGTAGGAGCCGCACATGCTGCAGGCATCGCCCTTGTAGGAACTCCCCTCCTCTCGGAAACGCCGGGCCTTGGCCGGATCGATGGACAGCTCAATCTGGCCTTTCCAATCCAGATTGTTGCGGCACTTGGCCATGGCGATGTCCTTGTCGATAGCGCCGGGCAAGCCCTTGGCAATGTCCGCCGCATGGGCGGCGATCCGGGAGGCCATGACTCCCTCGTGCACATCCTCGGCGCTGGGCAGCTTGAGATGCTCGGCCGGGGTGACATAGCAAAGAAAATCAGCGCCTGCCGCCCCGGCAATAGCCCCGCCGATGGCGCCGGTAATGTGATCGTAACCTGGCGCGATGTCCGTGACCAGAGGGCCCAGGACATAAAAGGGCGCCCCGTGGCAGAGTTGCTTCTGCAACAGGATATTGGCCTGAATCTGGTTGAGCGGCATGTGACCCGGCCCTTCGACCATCACCTGCACCCCGGCCTCCCAGGCCCGCTGGGTCAGCTCGCCCAGATGGATCAGCTCCTGCACCTGACCCCGGTCTGTGGCATCGGCCAGACAGCCGGGCCGGATGCCGTCACCCAGGCTCAGGGTGACCTCGTGCTCCTTAAGGATGGCCAGCAGGTCGTCGAAATGTTCGTACATGGGGTTTTCTTTATCGTTATAGCTCATCCACTCGATGGTGAAGGAGCCGCCCCGGCTGACCACGCCCATGAGCCGCTTATGGTTGCGAACCCGCTCCATGGTGCTTCGGGTGATGCCGGAATGGATAGTCATGAAGTCAACTCCATCCAGGGCCTGCTGTTCGATCACCTTGAACATGTGATCCACCGTGACCTCGCCGATCTTAAGTTTCTGCTTCTCCACCACCTCGGCAATGGACTGATAGATAGGCACGGTGCCCAGGGGAATAGGGCAGTTTTGCAGAATCTCCCGGCGGATAGCGTGAATTTCCCCGCCCATGGAAAGATCCATCACCGTGTCAGCCCCGGCCTTAAGGCAGACGCAGAGCTTCTGCAGCTCCTGGCTCACCTCGGGATAATCCTTGGAAGAGCCGATATTGGCGTTGACCTTGGTGGACAGCCCCTTGCCCACCCCTATGATCCGCTCGAACCGATGGTTTTTGTTCTTGGGGATGCAGATCGTCCCTTCGGCCACCCCCTGCATCAGGGCCTGAACCGTAATGTTCTCATTGGCGGCGCAGGTTTCAAAAAGAGGGGTACATCTGCCACTGATCGCGTCTTCTCGAATACTCATTACAGATTCTCCGGTAACCGGCGGCACAGGCCGCCTGGTGTTGACAGTAAGGATATACCCAAAGGGCATAAGTTTCGTTTGCGCAGACAAGCTGCTCAACTCGGCTATAAAGGGATTTAAAGACGCAAAAACATACCAGCGCCTATTTCAGAATGCAATGTAAATGTATAGGGATAGAGAAGATAAAAGACTATAACATCCCGTGTTCATGGATAATTTTAAGATCTATGACCATAAATACCAGGCTGTCGCCAATCTCGCCCCGGCAAGCCCAAAAAACGCCAGCCCGGATATTTATAGCCAATAAACAATAGGGGTTCACGGAAAAACAGCGGGTATGATATCCTATTCCGAAAAATAGATATTATCCCTGCGCCGCCAGTCTCCAAGAAATCATCCTCCATTAGCGGGAACCAGAGATGCTGAAACTTGTTAAAACCACCTCGCGAAAAGCCGGGCTTCCTCCGGGCAGCCCCGTGTTCATCGGCGAAAAGGTCACGGAAAATTTTGGCCTGGACATGGTCGCTTACGATGCCGAAACCCTTTCTCGCAGCACCCCGCTCCGGCTTGACGATTTTCGTCTGCTAAAAGAAAACCCCGGCAACACCTGGATCAGGGTCAGCGGCCTGCACGACGCCGAGGTCGTAGACAGGTTCTGCCTCAGTTTTGGCCTGCATCCCCTGACTATCGAAGATATTCTCCATACCGGCCAGCGTCCAAAAATTGATCACTATGAAGACTACCTGTTCCTGGTTATCAACCTGATCAACTATGACAATACCACCAGGGAGATGAGCATGGAGCAGATCAGCTTCGTGCTTGGCTCCAGCTACCTGCTCACCTTTCATGAAAAGAACGACGATATTTTTGACGAGGTGCTGGCCCGGCTTGAGAACAACAAGGGCCGCAGCCGACAAATGGGAGTCGATTACCTGTTGTATTCCCTGCTTGACAGGGTGGTGGACAACTTCTTTTCCGTCCTCGAAAAAATCGGTGAGGAGGTGGAGGATCTGGAAGAGGAACTGATTGTCGAACCTGCCCAGGAAACCCTGCAAGCCATCCACTTCCTGAAACGGGAGATGATCCTGCTGCGCAAATCGGTCTGGCCGCTGCGGGAGGTCATCAGCGGGCTGCAACGGGATGAAACCATGTACATGGGCGCCTCAACCCGGGTCTATCTTAAGGATCTTTACGACCATACCATTCAGGTGCTTGACACGGTGGAGACCTTCCGGGACATCATCTCGGGCATGATCGACATCTACCTTTCTTCGGTGAGCAACCGGATGAATGAGGTGATGAAGGTGCTGACCATCTTCGCGGTGATCTTTATCCCTCTTACCTTTATCGCCGGACTGTACGGCATGAATTTCAACACCAGTCAAAGCCCTTTCAATATGCCGGAACTCAACTGGTATCTCGGCTATCCCTTCGCCCTCCTGCTGATGGCGGCAACAGCCGGCTCCATGTTGATCTATTTTAAAAAGAAGAAATGGTTTTGAAAAAAAGCGACATCTCGTCATTCCGGCGCAGGCCGGAATCCAGGGTTTTAGGTCAGTTGCAGCAAGGCTGGATCCCGGCCTGCACCGGGGAGACGAATTGCTCCAATTCAATCAAAAAATATGGCAAACAATTTAGTTTGTAAGTATATGATTAAATACTAGGCAATCTCCAGGCTCGCCTCCTGTCCAGAATGACTTTACCAAGAGACTCCGGAACCATGCGCCAACGAATCATACCTATTGAAAATACCGGCCAACTCCTGCACTCCAGGCGCAGGCTCAGCCTCCTCAGCCTCGGCCTCCTGCTCCTGGCCGGTTTTTCCCAGGCCGCCGAGATCAATGAGGCCACGGCAACCCCCGAGGTGTGGACTCTTCGCCAGGCGGTGCATTTTGCCGTCAAGAACAACCCGGACAGCCGGATGGGGAAAAATCGGATCGAAGCGGCCCAGGCTGCCATCACCCTGGAGAGGTCTTCGTTTTACCCCAGGCTGGATCTGAACTCCCGCTACGATCAGACCAACAATCCCATGTACTCCTTTGGCAATATCTTAAACCAGGGGGCCTTCAACCCAAGCATCGACTTTAACCATCCCGGCCGCACCGACAACCTTAACCTGGGGGTAAGGTTGGGCTATCGTTTCTTCAATGGCGGTCGCGATCTGGCCGGGCTGAAGGCCGCCGAGGCTCAGGCGGTTTCCTCGCAGATGGAACTGGCCGCAGTGCAGGCCCAGCTTGCCTTTGAGGTGGTCAGAACTTTCCAGCTCATCATCCAGGCGGAGGAAATGCTCAAGGCCCGGCAGTCGGCAGTGGCGGCGATCAGCGTTTCTCTGGCCGTAGCCCAGGCCCGTTATCAGGAAGGGGTTCTGCTCAAGGCCGATCTCCTCGATCTGGAGGTGCAGCAGGCCAAGGCCCAGGAAAATCTAAGCCAGGCCCGGCACAGCCTGGCGCTGAGCCAGAGGATTTTCCTTAGCCTGCTAGGTCTTGCCGACGGCCCGGTGGTTCTTGATTCCGCCCAAGGAGGCCCCCAGGAGCTTCCGCCGTCCGAAACCCAGGGCCAGCGTCATGAGCTGAAAAGCATGGAGGCTCTGATCCTGGCGGCCAAGACCAGGATCAGGCAGGCCGAGGGCGGCCATTATCCATCTTTGGAAGGCTATGCGGGATACGAGGTGGACAAGGGCTATGTAATGGATGGCTCTGGCGACTCCTGGCAGGCCGGAATCAGGCTGCAATTTAATCTTGCCGAAGGAGGCCGGACCACGGCCGAGATTGCCCGCGCCTCTGCTCTGCTTGCCGAGGCGCAGGAGCGGCGGCGCAAAACCGAGCTGGCCATAGGCCTTGAGGTGAAACAGGCTGAATTTGCCGTACAAGAAGCCAGGGAGCGTTTGCAGGTTACAGAAAAAAGCGTGGCCCAGGCCCAGGAAAGCGCCCGCATCAACCGCCTTCTTTTCGTGGAAGGAAAGCTGCTGGCCGCAAATCTTGCCGGAGTAGAAAGCCAGCTGACTGACGCCATGGTGCGGCGCATCGTGGCGGAAACCTCCCAGCGGATTGCCGTTGCCGATCTGCGCCGCGCCCTTGGCCTGCCTCAGTTCCAGGAGGCAGCACACAAACCCCAGCCTGAAACAGGAAATTAACCCCATGCCTTACAAACATCTTCCCACCACCCTCATTCTGTGTCTGCTTCTTGGCATGGCCGGTTGCAAGGATTCAGCCCCCAACGGCGCGGCCAGACAACCCCTCCCCACTGCGGAGGTGCGGATAATCATCGTGGCTGACCAGGCTGCCCTGCGGCAAAACGAGGTCGCTGGCGCCGTTGAATCCGTGCAGAAAGCGACCATTGCCGCCCGAATATCCGGGGCCATCGAGGAAATGCCGGTGACTCTTGGTCTGGCGGTGAAAAAAGGCGCGCTTCTGGCCAGGATCAATGCCGGAGAGCTTAGCGCTAGGCTGTCGCAGGCCGAAACGCAACTCGCCCAGGCGCAACGAAATTTTGAGCGCGAAAAACGCTTGCTGGAAAAAGATGCCTCCACCAGGGAAACGGTCAAATCCCTGGAAGATGCCTGGCAGGTGGCCGAGGCTGGTCTGCGTGAAGCCAGGGCCATGCGCGGTTACACCCAGATAACCGCCCCCTTTGCCGGAATCATCTCCCAGAAGCTGGCCAATGCCGGAGAGCTGGCCACCCCCGGCCTGCCTCTGCTGGTGCTGGAAAACACCGGGCAATTGCAGGTGGTTGCGGCGGCCCCGGAGGGGCTGGCCTCAAAAATCAACAGGGGGGATAAGCTTGCGGTTACGATCCAGGACGCCGGGTTTTCCCAGAGCGGGACTGTGACCGAGATCAGCCCGGCGGCAGACCCCGCCTCGCGCACCGTCTTGATTAAAATTAGAATCAACGGCGACAAGGCCTTGCGGCCTGGGCAGTATGCCCGGGTGGCCCTTCCCGGCGCCGCCGGGGTCAACACCCTGCTGGTGCCGGAGGCGGCGTTGTTGCGCTTTGGTCAGATGGAGCGGCTTTTTGTAATCCAGAACGGCGCCGCCCAGCTGCGTCTGGTGCGCAGTGGTGAACACCGGGACGGCCAGGTGGATATCCTTGCCGGGCTCAATGCCGGAGAGCAGGTGGTGGTTCAGGGAGGCGAACGGCTTGTTGATAACCAACCCGTGCGGATCGTACAGTGATGAACCAGACCCCCAGCAAACAACAGGGTTTTGCCGGTCGGCTCGCCTCGATTTTCGTTGAATCCAGGCTGACCCCCATCATGATCATCGCCTCCCTGCTCCTCGGGGTCATGGCTGTGGTCATGCTGCCCAGAGAAGAAGAGCCGCAGATCAAGGTGCCGATGATCGACGTCATGGTCGCCATGCCCGGCGCCACCCCCAAGGAGGTGGAGGAGCGGGTGGCCATCCCTATGGAGAAACTCCTCTACGAACTGCCCGGGGTGGAATACCTCTATACCACCTCCATGCCCGGCCAGTGCCTGCTCGTTGCCCGCTTCCAGGTGGGGGAGAAGATGGAAGACGCCATCGTCCGCCTTAACCAGAAGCTGGAGACAAATTTCGATCGTATTCCCAGCGGGGTCGCGCCGCCACTGGTCAAGCCGCATACCATTGACGATGTGCCGGTGCTCGCCCTGACCCTGCACAGCTCGCGCTATGACCATTACACCCTCCGGCGTCTTACGGCCCAGCTTGACGATGCGCTCAAAAACATCCCCGAGGTGGCCGAGACCAAGCTCATCGGCGGCACTCGGCGCCAGGTGCGGGTTCTTTTCGAGCCGGCGCGACTTGCCGCCCGTCGCCTGACCGCGACTGAGATCATCCCTCGGCTGCAACAGGGCAACCGGCAATCATACTCCGGCAACCTGCAGGTGAACCAGGAAGTTCTCCTGCAAACCGGCCAGTTTCTTGCCTCGACGCATGAAATCGGCCGCCTTGTTGTTGGTGTTTATGGCAACAAGCCGGTGTATCTCGACGAGGTGGCCAGGGTGGTCGATGGCCCGGAAGAACCGACCAGCTATGTCCTCTTCGGCCAAGGCAAGGGGCAGGCGGAAGAGGCGGCGGTTACCCTCTCGCTGGCCAAGCGGCCTGGGGCTAACGCGGTGCAGGTGGTGGCCTCGGTGCTGGCCAAGGTCGAAGTCCTCAAGGGCGCCCTCATCCCCAGCGAGGTCACGGTGAGCGTGACCAGAAATTACGGGGAAACCGCCGCAGAAAAATCCAACGAGCTCCTGCTGCACATGGCTATCGCCGTCTTTGGCGTGACCCTGCTCATCCTCTTTTTCCTGGGTTGGCGGGAGTCGCTCATCGTCATTCTTGCCATTCCCTCGACCCTGGCCCTGACCCTGCTGCTTTTTTACCTGTATGGCTACACCTTGAACCGCATCACCCTGTTCGCCCTGATCTTTTCCATCGGCATCCTGGTGGATGATGCCATTGTAGTGGTGGAGAACATTGTTCGTCACCTCCGCCTGCCGGAAAACACCAAAAAGCCGATGCTCGCCATTGTCATTGAGGCGGTGGGCGAGGTGGGCAACCCGACCATTCTCGCCACCCTGGCGGTGATTGCCGCCATTCTGCCCATGGCCTTTGTCGGCGGGTTGATGGGGCCATACATGCGGCCAATCCCCATCGGCTCCTCCGCCGCGATGCTTTTTTCACTGCTCATCGCCTTCACCGTTACGCCCTGGGCCGCCATCCGGGTGCTGAAGAAAAAATGCCCGCAGGCGTGTCCCATCGATGCAGAAGAGGCGGCAGTGCAGGCAGGCGACCATGACCACGCACCGGTGGATTTCTTTACCCGTCTCTATCACCGGGTCATGGATCCGCTTCTGGCCCAGGCCCGCTGGCGGCTGGTTTTTTTTCTGAGCATTGTCGCCCTGCTCCTCGGCTCCTGCGCCATGGTCTATTTCGGGCTGGTCAAGGTCAAGATGCTGCCCTTTGACAACAAGAGTGAGTTCCAGCTTATCCTGAAAATGCCCGAAGGCACTACCCTGGAGGAGACCACCCGGGCGGCCAGGGAAATGGCCGCAGTCGTCGGCCAGGAACCGGAGGTGGTCAACTATCAGGTGTATGCCGGGGCTGCCTCGCCTTACAATTTCAACGGCCTGGTGCGCCATTACTACCTGCGCAACAGCGCCAATCTGGCGGATATTCAGATCAACCTGCTGCCCAAGGGTGAACGCAAGGCCCAGAGCCACGAGATTGCCAAACGCATCCGGCCAAAGGTTGCGGCCATCGCAGAAAAATACGGGGCGATCGTGGTTGTGGCCGAGGTCCCGCCGGGGCCGCCAGTGCTGCAAACCCTGGTGGCCGAGATCTACGGCCAGACCGATGCCCAGCGCCTGAAGCTGGCGGCCAGGGTCAGAGAGCTCCTCATCGCCACGGAGGGGGTTGTCGATGTGGACTGGTACCGCGAGGCGGAGCGCGCCAAAACCATCATCGCGGTGGACAAGGAAAAAGCTGCTCTTAACGGCCTTTCCGCTGGCGAGATCACCCAGGCCGTTGATCTGGCGGTCAAGGGCCTGTCCATTGGCCTTTTTCACCGGCCCAACGACAAGGAGGAGATCAATATCGTCCTGGAGTTGCCCCTGGCACAAAGGGCCAGGGTAGACAGTATCCTCAATACCCAGCTTCGCTCCGGCCTGAACCCGTCCGGGTCGTTGGTGCCTCTGCGGGAACTGGTCACGGTCAGTGAAGCGCCCATTGACCAGCCCATTTACCGCAAGAATCTGAAGCCGGTAATCTATGTCACGGCCGATGTGGCCGGTGCTGCGGAAAGCCCGGCCTACGCCATCGTCGCCCTGAACAGGAAACTTGCCGAGCTTGATGGCCGCCAATACGGGGGCAGCCAAAAAGAGATCGCCATCTATAATCTCAAACAGCCCTTTTCCGAGCTGGAACCGGCGATCAAGTGGGACGGCGAGTGGCACATCACCCTGGAGGTTTTTCGGGATCTGGGCCTGGCCTTCTGCGCGGTGATGATCCTTATCTACATGCTCATGGTGGGCTGGTTCAAGGATTACACCGTGCCGCTGGTGGTGATGGCCGCCATTCCCTTTTCGCTGATCGGCATCCTCCCGGCCCACTGGGCCTTCGGCGCCTTTTTCACCGCCACCTCCATGATCGGCTTTATGGCCGGGGCCGGGATCGTGGTGCGCAATTCCATTATTCTGGTGGATTTTATCGAGCTGCGTCTCAGCCATGGCCTGCCGCTTGAGGAAGCAGTGGTGGAAGCCGGAGCCATCCGCTTCCGGCCCATGCTCCTGACCGCCCTGGCCGTGGTGGTCGGGGCCTCGGTGATCCTGGCCGACCCGATTTTTCAGGGGCTGGCCATCTCGCTGATGTTCGGGGAGATCGCCTCGCTCTTGATCAGCCGGATGGCGGTGCCGATCCTCTACTTCATGCTGCGTAAGCGCCGCCACCCGGCCCCAAAAGCGGCAGGCGACCTCGCCTGAGCAGAGCAAAACCTGTCCGGCACGCCTTGCCTAAAAAAGACCGGCGCAGGAGAATATCCTGCGCCGGTCGTATTTCTGGGGGTTGTTGTAATTAGGAGCCGTTCACAAATAACCTGTATATTTTCGATTATTTCGTTACGGCTCCTTATGCCGTTCGCGATATCCAAAGGTATAAAGCTGAGTTGAGCAGCTTGTCTGCTCAAACGAAACTTATGCCCTTTGGGTACAAGTTGTTTTTGTACAGCGGCTTACAGCAGGTCGGTTTTTTTGAGCGCCACGATGGCGCCCTGGTACGAGATAACCAGCACCAGCAGCCAGCTGACGAGTAGAATTGTGTTCATGGGCTTTCTCCTTTTTTTGTAACTATCCAGCTTAATGCCGGAAATGGTCAAAAACCACCGAACCGTAACTGTTCAGCAGTGCCGCAGATGCGCGACAGAGGCCTGAGAGCTATACATATGGTATGTGAACAGGCCGATAACAAAGCAGATGCGGTGCTGCTGGACAGTTACCTTTTTTTTACGCTTAATACATGTCCTGCGCGTCTTTACCCGTAAGTTCGCTTAAGGTCAGTTTTTCCGCATTCATCAGCTTCCAGACATAGGCGACATAGGCCAGGACAAAGGGCACCGCCAGGGCCACATAGCTCATGGCGGTGAGGGTGTACTTGCTGCTTGAGGCATTGTAAATGGTGAGACTCGATTGCAGGTCGCTCACGGACGGGTAAAAGGCGGTGTCGTGATAGCCGGCCAGGGAAAAGATCGCCAGCCCCACCAGTACCGTGCCGAGGCCGCCGAACCAGATGCCATTGTTCTTGCCAAGAAAGCCGGTGGCCACCACGCCATAGATCACCAGATTCAGGCCTCCCAGCAGCAGAACCAGCACCACGGGCATCCCCAACAAATTATGGAGGTATTTGCCCTCCTCCATGAAGATCTCGCCCGTAGCCGGATCAACGGCAAAGCCGTCCATGGTTACCAGGCTGATCAGGATGGTGAGCAGGAAGGGCAAGGCCCAGAGAAGGTTGATCCAGGTAGCTTTGCGGGCCTTTTCAACCAGAGGCTCATGGGCCACGTGGTTGACGAGGTACATGGCGCCCAAGGTTCGGGCCAGGAAGACCAGAAACAGGCCCAAGGCCAGGTTGAACGGGTTGAGCGCCGCTTCCAGCCCGTGATACGGGGTATGCCAGGTCACGGAGTTGTAGAGATTCAGACTGAAGCGGGAGCCGGTGAAAAAGGTGCCCACTGCCGCGCCGATCAGGAGAATCCCGACACTGCCATTAAGGCACAGGAAAACTTCATAGGTTCGCGCCCCGAGAACGTTATCTGGTTTCTTGCGGTACTCGTAGCTCACCGCCTGAAGAATAAAGGTGAAGAGGATGAGCATCCACACCCAGTAAGCCCCGCCAAAGCTGGTGGCGTAGAAGAGCGGGAAGGCCGCGAACAGGGCCCCGCCGAAGAGAACCAGGGTGGTGAAGGTCAGTTCCCATTTGCGGCCCATGGCGTTGATGATGAGTGTTTTTTCCTCTTCACTTTCGGCCAGGGTGAAGATCAGGGTCTGGCCGCCCTGAACAAAGGTCAGGAAGAGAAAGAGCGAACCAACCACGGAGGCGATCAGCCACCAGAGTTGCTGCAATGTTGCGTGATCCAGGTTTTCTATCATGGTCTTATACCTCCGGTCCGATCTTGATCTGCTGCATCATAATGCGGATTTCCGCCAGCAACAGCACGGTGAACAGGGTTAGAAAGATGAAAAAGGTGGTCTGCACGTTGCCTGCGGCAAGGTTGGTGCTGGCCACGCCCACCGGCAGCAGGCCCTGAATGGCCCAGGGCTGCCGCCCCACCTCGGCCACTACCCAGCCGGCCTGTTGGGCCACATAGCCTAAAAAGATGGAGGCAAAGCAGGCCAGGTTTAGCCAGCGTTGCTGCTCTAAGGTATTTTTGAAGGCGAAGTAGAGAACCAGCAGGAAGATTACCGGGAACAGAGTGCCCAGCACCACCATGAGGTGAAAACTGTAGAAGGTGATAGCCACCGGCGGCGCGGCCTCGCTCGGGCTGCTCAGGTAGCCGTAGCCAAGATCTCCCTGGTGCTGGTCAAAAAGCGCCAGGGCGGAAGCTGCCTGGGCCTCGTCCCCTTTATCTTTGGCGAACTTGTAGCGGGCCAGTTCGTCTAAGGCAATCCTGCCGGTGAGCATGCGTTGCTGGGCCCCGATAATATTGCGTTCGCTATTGCCGAAGACCAGATCGTTAATCCCTGGCACA
The DNA here is from genome assembly GCA_001799255.1 of Deltaproteobacteria bacterium RIFOXYD12_FULL_55_16. GTDB lineage: Bacteria > Desulfobacterota > Desulfobulbia > Desulfobulbales > Desulfurivibrionaceae > Thiovibrio. The sequence goes on along the minus strand of MGTC01000058.1, from coordinate 10,844 downwards.
TAGCTGTTGGAGTCGCGATTGGCTAAGAGTGAAAGCAGGCCGGGGATCTTTATCTCCTGATGAAAGGCGGGCTGATCGTCGCCGGGCTGCTTGCCGGAATTGATGAGGCCCATGGCGACGATGGGGGCCCTTTCCTGTCCGACATACAGGCCTTCCATGGCCGCCAGCTTCATCGGCTGGCGCTGGGCCACGCTGAAGGCGGCTTCGTCTCCGGTAAAGGCGACAAAGATGGAGGCGACAAAACCAAAGACTGCCGCCACCACCATGCTGCGCCGGGCCATCTTCTGGTGCCGCTCCTGCAGGAGAAAGAGGGCGGAGATGCCCACGACAAAGAGGGAGGCCAGAAGAAAGGCGGAGCTGGTGGTGTGGGTGAACTTGTGCACTGCCACCGGGGACAGGGCCACCTCCCAGAAATTCTGCATTTCAAAGCGGGCCTGGTCGGGATTGAAGGCCATGCCGACCGGAAACTGCATCCAACCGTTGGCGACAAGAATCCAGACCGCCGAGAGATTGGAGCCCACCGCCACCATCCAGGTGGAAAAGAGATGGAAGCCCTTGGAAACCCTCTGCCAGCCAAAGAACATCACGGCAAAGAAGGTGGCCTCGATGAAGAAGGCGAAGATGCCTTCGATGGCCAGGGGCGCGCCAAAGATGTCCCCCACCATCCAGGAGTAATTGGACCAGTTGGTGCCGAACTGAAACTCCAGGATGATGCCGGTGGCTATGCCGATGGCAAAGTTGATGCCAAAGAGGGTCATCCAGAATCTGGTCAGCTTTTTCCATTCCTCGTTGCCGGTTTTGACATAGATGCTCTCAAAAAAGGCAATGAGAAAGGACAAACCCAGGGTCAACGGCACAAAAATCCAGTGATACATGGCGGTCAGGGCGAATTGCGCCCTGGCCCAGTCCACCGTGGTTAAAATTGGATCTCCCACAATAACCTCCTTGTGTTTGCTGGCGGCTTGAGCTTGCTCAAGCCATGATTAAGAGTAACTGTCCAGCAGCACCGCAGCTGCTTTGTTATCGGCCTGTTCGCATACCATATGTATGCACCCAAAGGGTATAAGTTTCGTTTGAGCAGGCAAGCTGCTCAACTCAGCTATAGCTCTCAGGCCTCTGTGTCGGCACTGCTGCCGACGATTGACACGCTGCATCTACGGCACTGCTGAACAGTTACAGTTCGGTGGTTTTTCTTACTTTCCGGCTTCAAGCTGGATAGTTACGATTAAGAATACGAAAAACCAGAAAAAGGCTGCATACTTCAACGGGTAGAGGTGTATCTGGTAAGGTTTTCCAGAACATGCCCGGCCCGGTCGCGCTCGGTGTTGAAATTGGTGGTCAGATAATCCGGGAAGAAAAAGAGCTTGAGCACGGCAAACATGATGAACAGCTTGATGGCGATGATCTTCCACAGAGTTCGCCCCATCACCATGGAGCGGAAGCCATCCCGGTAAAAAAGATAGAGCTGTTTTGGCCGTGCGGTCATGGGCGGGCCTCGTCGCTGTCGTCCCGGCGGCCAGCGCCAGTCTCGGGAAAAGATGTCAGGCAGCATGATTCTTCTGCGGCCATGGCGGCGAAGTTTGTCCCGCGCAAGGTGTCTCGCAGTTCTCGATTGGCCTTGCCCCAGACCCGATGAATGGCGCAGGTGGCGCTGTTGTGGCAGGAGCCGGGCCGAGTCACGCAATCGTTAAGGGATATTTCCCCGATGACCGCCTCAATAACCGATAGCAGGCTGATCTCTGACGGGTCGGCCAGCAGGCGGTAGCCGCCGTTTGCTCCCTGCATGATCTCAATGATCCCGGCCCTGGCCAGCTGCTGGGCGATCTTGGCCAGAAAATGCGCTGGCACATCGGTGCGGGCCGCGATTTCCTTCCGGCTGACCAGCGTTCCCCTGCCATGTCTGGCAAGGTGCAGAACGCAACGTATTCCATATTCTCCGGCGCGGGTAAGTCTCATGGGTGCAGTCCAATGGCAAGCAAGATATATAAGATATTTTTAGTCTTATATCGGAAATGGCTGGCTGGTGTCAAGAAAAAAAATGCTGTTGCAGGCGCAATTTTTGTGGGGGTAGATAAGGGAGCCTTGGAAAATACCTCATCCCCGCGAAGGCGGGCAGCCAGTTCGTTGATTTTACTGGGCTCCCGCCTGCGCGGGAGCGACGGAGGTTTGATTATTCAAGGTTCCCATAAATGAAGCGATTGCTCAAGGCGCAGCAGCAATGACGGCCAGGGCCTCCCGCGCCAGATCGGCTGTAAAAACCTGAATCAGACGGCCTTCCGTGTATAGAATGAAGGATGAGGTTTTGGGCAGGAGTCTGGCTATCGCCTCTTTGGCCTCGCTGACTCCCAGCCGACCCAGGGCGCGGGCGGCCAGGGCCCGGACAATCGGATCTGTCGAGTTGAGATAGGGGAGCAGATAATAAGGAGCCTTCCAGGCCAGAAGCAGATGAGGGTGAGCCTCGGCCACTCTTGCCACTCCCCAGATGAGGCCGCGCTGGAGGGCTGGCAGTTCAAGATAAAAGCCGTCTTCCCGCATGAAGGAGACCAAAATCTTCGTGTATTCCCCGGCAAGCCCTGGGTGACAGGTCAGGCATTCGGCCAGGGCCTCGGGCGCGCCCCAGCCGATACCGCCTGATTCGTCGTTGAGGCTCCACATGAAGCGGCGCATGACGACGCGAGCCGCCTCCATGTCCTGGTCGGCAAGACGGGCCACAGTCACACCCATGGAGGAAACGGCGTTCCATTTTGTTTTCTCGGAGGCGCTGCAGATTCCGGAAAATAAAGAGTTGAGCAGCTTATCCGGCGGGTATCCGGCCAGGGCGGTGAGTACCTCCTCAAGTTCCGCCTGCTCCAGCAGCGCCAGAATTTTTTGCTTGATCCCTCTCTGGCTTACCGCCATAGTTCTTTCCTCTGGGACAAGATCCTGGTCGCGCATTGCCACGGGAAGGAGCCGCCTGGCTACGGTAATCATTCACCAGGGGCACCAGAATTTAAGATAAATCCAGGAAGGTAAGCGTTCAGCAGTGCCGAGTAAGAGGCCTGCGAAGTGTGCTATTGCACCTGAGCAGACCGATGACAAAGCAGAAGTGGTGCTGCTGAACGCTTATTGGCTACTTGCGCATGGCCTCGGCGACTATACGGCCAAGTTCCGAGCAGGCCTCCAGCGATTCATGGGTGGGCACATTCTTAATCTTGACCCCCTCACCTACGATGGCAAAACCCATGTCCGTCATGTGGCCGGTGAGGTGCTTCACTGCCTCGCCGCTCCAGCCGAAGGAGCCGAAGGCCGCGCCGATTTTGCCTTTCGGCCGCAGCCCTTTCATGTAGGTAATGATGTCGGCCATGGCTGGCATCATGTTGTTGTTCAGGGTTGGAGAGCCGAAAATGACCGCCCTGGCCTCGAGTACCTCGGTGATGATGTCGCTGCGGTGGTTTTTGCGGGCATGCAGCAATTTTATATGGGTGATCCCTTCGCGCTGCAAGGAGTTCAGCAGGGCCTTGGCCATCTTTTCGGTGCTCTGCCACATGGTGTCGTAGATGATGATCGCCTTGTCCTTTGTTTCTCCCCGGCTCCAGCGGTCATAGGCCTCAAGAATGGCCTGGGGCGAGCTGCGCCAGACCACGCCGTGATCCGGGGCGATCATCTCGATTTGCAGCCCCAGCTCCTTGACCTGGGCCAGCAGTTTCTGGACAAGGGGTGAGAAGAGCATGAGGATGTTCGCATAATACATGCCTGAGTGCATCATGAGTTCATGGGAGTCCACCTCGTCGTCGAAGCGTTCCGCGGTGGCCCAGTGATGGCCGAAGGCGTCGCTGGAGATGAGCAGCTTGTCTTCGGGAATATAAGAGAACATGCTGTCCGGCCAGTGCAGCATCTTGGTTTCGAGAAATTGCACCGTCCGCTGGCCGAGGCTGATAAAATCTCCGGTAGCCACGACTTCGTAGGGCCAGTCTTCCCGGTGGAAATGCTCGAGCAGGGCCTTTTTGCCCATGGGCGAGCAGAAGATCTTCTCCGGCTTGACAAGTTCTACCAGCTCCGGCAGGGAACCAGAATGATCCATCTCCACGTGGTTGACGATGATATAGTTGATCTTGCTTATATCACCGAGAACCTGATGAAGATGGTGGATAAGGTCGCCCTTGAGTTCTTTTTTCACGGTGTCAAAGAGGGCGATCTTCTCGTCCTTGACCAGATAGGCGTTGTAGCTGGTGCCCTTGTCCGTGGAGTAACCATGGAAGTCGCGGATGTTCCAGTCCACGGCGCCAACCCAGTAGATGTCTTTTTTTATTTCTGTCGCAGCCATGTCGTCCTCACAGGTAAAGCCCCTGCCGTTTCCGGTCGGCAGGGGCTTGGTTGTTGAATCAGCTTCCGTCTATTGCCGGGAAATCCTACGCCGCCTTTGCCGGCGGTGGGGTGAAAACCCTTTGCCCCAGCGTCGCGTCCAGGGTAAACAGGGCGGTGGTATCCTGGCCAATAAGCCTGAGCTTGTCGAGTACCGTGCCGACATTGGCCTCCTCCTCAACCTGCTCCGAGACAAACCATTGCAGAAAAATATTGCTGGCGTGATCCTTTTCTTCCACGGCCAGGTTGAGCAGATCGTTGATCAGCCCGGTTACCTTCTGCTCGTGGGCCAGCACCTCCTGAAAGGCGTGCAGGGTTGACTGCCATTCCACCGGGGGTTGCTTGATGGCCTTCAGGGACACCCTGCCGCCCCGTTCCTTGACATAACGCAAAAGCTTCATGCCATGGAACCACTCCTCCTGGGTCTGAACCTGCATCCACTGAGCCGCGCCGGGCAGGCCTAGGGAATCGAACCAGGCGCTCATGGACAGGTACATATATGAAGAATAAAACTCCGCGTTAATCTGCTCGTTGAGAGCTTTCTCCATGATTTTGCTCAGCATTTTACGCCTTCCAGAGTCCGTGCAGATTGCAGAATTCGCGGGCGCTGACCTCGGTGGCGTCCACGGCGAAGAAGGCCTCCGGGGCCTCGCCGGGCTTGAGAAACTGGCGATAGGCCTTATTGTCGGCCAGCAGCTCGATCCATTCGATATAATGTTTTTCCTCCATGGGATGGGCAATGGCTCCGACCTTCACCTGGTAGCCGCCCGCCACCTTTTCGATTACCGGCAGATGTTTTTCCTTTGAGGCATCGACAGTGTTTTCGGCAAGCAGGGTCATAGGCTGGCCGCAGCAGACGAGCTGGCCGATTCCGCCATGCAGAACCTCAACGATATTGCCGCACACCTCACATTTGTACACTTGCAGTTTTTCAGCCATGGTGGTTTCTCCTTGGATTATTAGCCTACCAGTTTTGGTGAAATCGTAAAAAGCCACGTGTCAGTCGTCGGCAGCAGTGCCGACATCACAACGGGTATTAATGTGTAAGCCATTGATTTTGCGTGGTGAGCCTGTGAACTTTTCAGGTTGTTACGAGTTCACCAATTTTCGCCATGCAGTTCAAAATGAGCCTGGGGATGGTCGCAGGCCAGGCATTTCTCCGGGGCTTCCGTACCCTCGTGGAGATAGCCGCAGTTGCGACAGTGCCAGGTCACCTTGTCGTTTTTTTTAAAAACACGACCATGTTCAATGTTGGTCATAAGCCCCCGATAGCGTTTTTCGTGCTGTTTCTCGGCCACGGCAATGGCCAGGAATATTCCGGCTATGCCGGGGAAGCCCTCTTCCCTGGCAATTGCGGCAAACTCCGGATACATGACCGTATGTTCATAGTTTTCGCCCGCCGCCGCCTCGCCAAGGTTTTCCAGGGTGCTGCCGACCACCCCGGCCGGAAAGCTGGCGGAGATCTGCACCTCGCCGCCTTCCAGCATCTTGAACAGCCGTTTGGCGTGTTCTTTTTCCTGGTTGGCTGTTTCAGTGAAGATGTCGGAGATTTGCACAAAGCCCTCTTTTTTGGCCTGGGAGGCAAAGTAGGTGTACCGGTTGCGAGCCTGGGATTCACCGGCAAAGGCGGTGAGAATGTTTCTTTCTGTGCGGCTGCCTTTTAAAGAGCTCATGGGGTAAATCTCCTACGGGGAAGGCGCTGAGGTTATTTGAAAAAGGGGTTTGATTTTCTATTCTGTATTGTAACTGTTTCCCGGCAAGCTGTGTGGCAAAAAAACAGAGAGCGGGAGAAAATCAGGAGCCATTCACCAAGAGCTGCAAAAAAGGCGGATGCTCCCAATATTTACAAAAATCAGGGTTGGCATTGGGGGCAGATACCGGTGAATTCCAGACGATGGCGGAGAATCTTGAAGGAGGTCAGCTTGCTCGCCGCCTTTTCTACATTGAAATCCGGGGGAAGATCAAGATCGTCAACCCGGCCGCACAGGTTACAGCGCACATGATAATGAACATGGGCCGCGCCGTCAAAACGCTTCTGGGAGCCGCCAATATCCAGTTTCTGAATAATGCCGCACCCGGACATGATCTCAAGATTGCGGTAGACTGTGCCCAGGCTGATTTTTGGCAACCGCTTGCGCACCATCTGGTAGAGTACGTCGGCAGTGGGATGCGAGGTCAGGCTGCACAGCTCGTCGAGAATGATCTGGCGTTGCCTGGTTATTCGGAGACTGTGACTGTTGAGTGGCGACATGTTATTTCCCCTGAAGTTGATAATGATTATTATTACAGGAAGATTATGGCCAGTGCAAGCAATTTTCGTCATACCGGCGCAGGCCGGGATCCACTTTCAGTGAGTGTCAAAAACCTCAGTCCCACGGCCTTTGCCGGGGAGATGATTATTTGCGATAGGCTCGCTTGACTGTAAATTCTGGTCAAGACTCGGCGAAACGCTCGCGTACCCCGGCAATCCGGGTCAGGGATTTTCGCAGCCTTGCCTCGGAAATATCCCTCCCCACAGCCTTGCTCAGTAATTCATAAGCAGCGATAATCTTCGGATGCTCATGGCAGATCAGCAGCATGTCCGCCCCGGCCATAAAGGCGGCAAGGGCGGCATCCGCCACCGTGCCTTCATTTTCGATCGCGCCCATCTCCAGGTCGTCGGTGACCACCAGGCCGTCATAGCCCAGCTCGTTACGGAGCAGTCCTTCCAGAATAAGAGGCGACAAGGTGGCGGGCCGGTCGGGATCAAGTTGCGGATAGATGGTATGCGAGGTCATCACCCCCGCCACCCCTGCTTTGATCGCTGCGGCAAAGGGGGGCAGATCGCAGGCGCGCAGATCCGTAAGTGAGCGCTCTACCACGGGTAAAACCTTGTGGGGATCCAGAGTGGCCGCGCCCAGACCAGGAAAATGCTTGGCGCAGGCAGCCAGGCCATTCTCCTGCATAGCCGTAATCAGCAACACCCCTAAACGAGCCACCTGTTCCGGCTCCCCGCCCAGGGAGCGCCGCTCCATGAACAACCCCAGCCCGGCAGGGCTCACGTCCAGCACCGGGGCCAGGTTCAGGTTGATTCCCACCGCCAGCAGCTCCCTGACGCAGGTTCGGGCATAATCGGTCAACAGCTCCTCGGCCCGCTCGTCTTCCGCAAGCGCTCGTGCATCGGGAAACTCGCTGAAAAATGGTGTCGTAAGTCGCGCCACGGTGCCGCCTTCCTGATCAATGGAGATCAGCGGCGCAGGCAGCCCGGCCGTGCGGCAGGCAGAGGCCAGCCCCTGGCACAGGCTGCGGATCTGGGCCGGATTCTCGGCATTTCTCCTGAAAAGGATGAAGTTATTGATCCCGCAGTCTTTAATAAGATGCCGGGTGGAAGCATCCAACTCCGGCCCTGGCAGGCCGATCATGAACAGCCCGCCCAGTTGTTTGTCAAGAAAAGACATGTATTATCTCCTTGGTTTGTCTATCTGGCCAACAGTAGCCAGCCGATTTTTTGTCCTGTTTATAAGAGTGGCGGCATGATCCGTTTCATGAAGCCGTCGAACAGGGGAACGGTAAAGGCGGTATCGCCATGTGACGGGCTGTATACCATACCCTTTACAATCAGGCGGGCGCGGACAGGGGCGACAGCGGAATTTTTTTTGCCCAGGAGGTCGGCGATATCGCCGGAACGGTGCGGGCCTGCTCCCAATTCAGCCATGGCCCGGATATACCTTTTTTCCGCTGGCGTCAGCCGGTCAAAGCGAACCCGGAAGAAACTTGCATCCAGTTCCGCTATGGCGACCTCGTTGGCTCGCAAGACATCGTCGAGGGTGATGGGCGAGGCAGTTGCCTCACTCCAGGCATGTTTACCCCACTCCTGGATGAAATATGGATAGCCTTCGGTGCGGCGTAAAATTTCGACGATGGCCTCTTCGCTAAAGGTCACCGCCTCCTGCCCGGCCGGGACGCACAGGGCCTGGCGGGCGGCATCGTTTTCCAGCGGGCCGATGGGGATGAACTCGAACAGCCGTTCCGCATACGACTTGGCCCGGCCCATCTGCCCCAGCAACTGCGGTAAACCGGCGGCTACCATGGTGATGGGCAGTTGCTTCTGGCTGGCACGGTGCAAGGCGGTGATCAGGGCGGCGAGTTGTGCTTCTGGAATGTATTGTATTTCGTCGATGAACAACACCACCACGGTTTTGCGCTCGGCGGCCGTCTCGCCGACGCAGACCAAGAGATCGGTAATATCGGTTTCCAGGTCGCCGCTATCAGCCACGCCTAATTCGGGGCTGAAATCAATATTGAACTCCACATCGCCGTATTTGAGCTTGGCAACGCGGGCAAAACTGGCCAGGGCGCCAAACGCCTTGCGCAGGGCGGATTTGGTCGCCTCACCTCTGTTCATCCGGATGAGGGCGGCCCTGAGGGCCGGGCCAAGGATAGCGGGCAACGAGCGTTCCTCTGGGGCCTCAATAACCACCGGTACAAAATTTTCAGTCTCGGCGGCCAGGCGAATCCGTTGCAGAAGAACGGTTTTGCCGACCCCGCGCAGACCGTACAGGATCACACTGCGCGCTGCCCGTCCAGCGCCGATGCGATAAAACGCTACGGCGGCCCGTTCGATGATGTCGTCGCGTCCTGCCAGTTCAGGGGGCGGGGTGCCAGCGCCAGGGGCATAGGGGTTATGTCTCGGATCCATGATTATATCAAAATATTCATTAGTTAATAAGATTTGATAACCTATGATAACTTATGTATAGACTGGGGTCAACTGCTCTGTGCCGCAATGCGGATAAGGGAGAATAGAGTTCGGATTTTTTTGAGGGCCATTAGTTTCCTTTTTTTCGCAGCAATATTACTGATACTCCACCGGATCAAGCCGTCCGGCCTCGGCAAAGCCCTTGAGCCGCAACAGGCAGCTGTCGCAGGAGCCGCAGGCCAGGCCCCGGTGATCTGGATCATAACAGCTGTGGGTCAGGCCGTAATCCACCCCGAGTTCAAACCCCTTTTCGATAATCTCCTTTTTGCTCAGCTTAAGGAGCGGGGCATGGACCCGGAAACTGGTCTCTCCTTCTACCCCGGCTCTGGTGGCCAGATTGGCCACCCGCTCAAAGGCGGCGAGAAATTCTGGGCGGCAGTCGGGATAGCCGCTGTAATCCATGACATTAACCCCGATAAAAACGTCGCCTGCGCCCAGCACCTCGGCCCAGGCCATGGCATAGGAGAGAAAAATGGTGTTGCGCCCTGGTACATAGGTGATGGGAATGGAGGCGTCCATCTCCGTCTGGCTGCGATTTTTGGGCACGGCGGTATCCGTGGTCAGGGCCGAACCGCCGATGGCGTCAAGATCAAGGCGGAGGATGAGGTGCTTTTCAATCCCTCGGCGGGCGACATTGGCCTTGGCCCGTTCCAGCTCCACCTGCTGCCGCTGGCCGTAGGCAAAACTCAAGCAGCAGCACTCATAGCCCTCGGCCATGGCCATGGCCAGAACTGTGGCAGAATCAAGGCCGCCGCTCAAGAGTACCACGGCTTTTGGTTTTTCTGGCATCTCCCTCTCCTTTTGCCGCGCCATGCGGCACTTAACGGTTCTACCTTATTGCAAGAGCTGTCAAGATTCCATTTTTTTCAGCCAAGCTGATTCTGGTGGAGTATAATTAAGCATCGACCTTCCTGCTCCATACTCATTCAGCCAGAAAACATTCATAATGCCAGAAAATCCAGCAAAAAAAAAGGCCGTTGCCCTTCGCTACGACAAAACCAGAGACACCGCACCCAAGATAGTTGCCAAGGGGGCAGGGGAGCTGGCGGCAAGAATCATCGCCCTGGCTGAGGAGTATGGCATCCCCCTCCAGGAAGATGCCGACCTGGTTGAGATTCTGGCCAAACTTGACCTGAATGCGGACATTCCCCCGGAGACCTATCTGGTGGTGGCGGAAATCCTCGCCTTTATCTACCGGGCCAACAACAGGATGACCCCCGCCTGAAACCTGGCAAGCTTGCCCCAGGATCTTTGTTCTGATCGCAACGAAAATCCCCTTGCCTCGCAGCCCTTCACTGCTAGGAAAAATATACCGGCCCTCCTGTGTAAACATTCATTTTTTTGACACCCACCGCCCTGGCCAGTCAGCCCAGCAAAAAATACATATTATCATATAGTTATTAGTTTTATCTCCATCCAGCCCCTTCCGTTTCCAGCCCCGGAAAAACCCGGCACGTCTCTTGCAGCAGCAAATCGCAAACACAGGAGAGGTATGTCATGTTCATCCACAACAGGCTTGGATTACTGGAAAGCGTTGAAACCATGCTCAACCATGAGCAACGGCTTAATCAGGTGACAAACAACCTGGCAAACGTTGATACGCCCGGATTCAAGAAGGAAACCGTAACCTTCGACGAGATGCTCTATCAGGCCAACAGCTCCCGGCAGCGGGTCGGCAAGGCCCTGCGGATCAACACCGTGCATCAGCAGGGCGTGGTGCAAAAAACTGACGCCCCCCTTGATCTGGCCATTTCCGGGGAGGGCT
>MGTC01000057.1:35871-40130 GCA_001799255.1 Deltaproteobacteria bacterium RIFOXYD12_FULL_55_16 | reverse complement strand
ATGGCCAAGGCCGTGGCCAAAGCGTTCGCCCTGCCCGGCCAGTTCTATTACGTTGCGGGCGATCTTGTCCACCGCCATCCCGCTGATCCCGGGCCGCAGGCTGTTAAGCCCGGCCAGTTGCGCCTTGCGCACCAGACGAAACAGGGCGACCGTTTTGGCGTCCGGGGTGCCCAGCACCACGGTTCGGGTCATGTCCGAACAGTAGCCGTCCAGGATAAGGCCCATGTCGATGACAATGGTTTCTCCCGCAGCCAGGGGCCGGTCGGAGGGAACCGCGTGGGGCAGGGCCGCGTTGGGCCCGCTGGCAACGATGGTCTCGAAACTTGGCCGCTCCGCGCCCTTGAGGCGCATGGCGTTTTCGATTGCCTGGGCCACCTCTTTTTCGGTCTGACCTGGGCGCAGGGTGGGGTAAATCTCCTGAAACACCTCTTCGTTAAGGAGAACCGCCCGTTCGATGATGGCCAGCTCCGCCGTGTCTTTTTCCAGCCGCAGCTCCTCGATAAAACCGGTAAGCGGCGCCAGCTCCACCTTGATTTCGGCAGCCAGCCTGGCCAGGATCAGAGAGGTGGAATGCAGGAAATAATGGCTCTCAAAGGCCAGCCGTTTGATGCCCAGCCTCTTGAGCAGCAAGCGCAACAGGGGGAACAAGCCGCGCGGGTAGAGCTTGACCGCAAAATCAGCGGCCTCCTCTTGGGCCTGCAAATGAAAGCGGGAATCGGTGAGCAGCCAGGGCTTGCCAGCACAGGGGATGAGCAGGACGCCCGCGCTTTCGTTGATGGCATGATCCCTGGCGGTATAGCCGCTCAGATATCTGCGGTTGTCCGGCTGGGTCACCAAAATGGCCTCAAGCTGCCGCCGCTTGAGGCTGTGCCTGATCCGCTCAAGGGCGCCTTGGCAGGGCAGGGGCTTAATGCATGAAGTGGACAAAAACCTTGACCCCGAAACGGTAGAGCTTGCCATGCAAGCCTTGAATAGCCTGAATGAGATCGGCCTGGCCGAAATCAACCTGGTAGCGAAACGGCTTGTCCAGTACCGCGAGGAAGGCAAGGCACGGCTTGTTGTAGCGCACTTCCGCCCCGGTTGCGTACCAGTCCTTAAATCTTTTCTCAATTTCGGGCAGATCCTTGGGATCGGCCTCGGCCACATCGAGCCAGATTTCTGCTTCCACGCCTCTCTCCTTGCCTCTGTTTTACGGTAACTATCCAGCTTAATGCCGGAATTGGATAAAAACCACGAAATGTAACTGTTCAGCAGTGCCGCAGATGCTAGAAAGAGGTCTGCGAAGTGTGCTATTGCACATGAGCAGGCCGATGACAAAGCAGATGTGGTGCTGCTGGATAGTTACGTTTACGAGACCAGCTCCACGACCAGATGCTGTTCAACCAGCTCTTTGAGCTGTTTTAAGGCCTGACCGTACTGCTCGTTGAGCTGGCCTTGAATCCGGGCCCATTCCTCCTGAAACTTGGGATGCTGGGCGGGTTGCAGCTTCATGGCCATGCCGGTCTGCTTGGCCAGGTTCTGTTCCATCAGGGCCATCTGCTGGCTGAACTGGGCTTCAAGCTGGGCTTTGAGCTGCTCGCCATGCTGCCGGTAGCCATCGAGAATCTTTTTCATTTCGCCTAAAATCTGGAGCAGCTCGCCATCATCCTGGCCGATTTCCACCAGGCCGTGCATGGCTTTTTCGGCCAATTCCTGCTTTTCCGCCTCGCGGGCCAGAAAGATATTGCGCAGCATGGCCTGCACCGCCCCTTTCCGCACCGGCCCCTGCTCCGCCAGCGGCAAGGCACCAAGCCGTTCTCCCAGGTGCGGCCCTTCATCCCGCATATAAGCGGCCCCAAGACGCATGCCTTCCTTGAGCTGTTCTTCGCCGAGATAATTGTTGTCCGCCGCCCCGGCCGCCATTCTTGCCGCCCGTTCCAACACCATCTCCATGGTGCTTTTTATTTCCGCCATGTTGAAACAGCCTCCTTGTTTTTTTGATTATTGGTGGACGTGGTGGACATCTTTTGGAGCAACCATACACCAAGGCCCGTGGCATTTCCAGCCCCGTATTTTTTCTCTATCTGGGGAAGGCCTCCATGATCCCGCCATCCACCGGCAGGGTGGCGCCAGTGGTGGGGGTCTGTTCGCTGGCGAAAAAAACCACCGCGTTGCCGACATGATCGGCATGCACCGTGGTTTTCAGGAGATTACGCTGGCGGTAATAATCCTTGAGCCCTTCCGGATCGAGATTACGTGAACGCATCCGCTCCGGCCCCACCACATCCCAGAGGCCGGAAGAAACCCCGGCGTCATCGAAAATCGCATCGGCATTGATCATGTTCACCCGCACCCCGAACTCGGCCAGTTCGAGGGCGGCAACCTTGCCCAACTGGTGCGCCCCCGCCTTGGAAGCGCTGTAAGCGCCAAAGGAGGCCCCTGGAGCGAAGACATTTTTCGAACTGTTGATCACGATGTTGCCGCCGGTGCCCTGCCGTCTAAAAATCGGGATCGCTCCCTTGATTACTTGAAACACCCCCAGGCAATTGACCTCCATAACCTGCCGGAAGGCCGCCTCGCTTAGATCGGCAAGCTTTGCCACATGGGCGATGCCAGCGTTGGGCACCAGGATGTCAAGGCCGCCGCTCTGCCTGATCAGCTGCTCCATGCCGACCTGCACCGATTCTTCGCTGGTCACGTCCATGAGCAGCGGGGAAACCAGGCGGCCAAAGGTGTTGGCCAACTTGTCGCAGACTGTTGCCAGCCGCTCCTGATTGATGTCAGTCATAAAGACCCTGGCTCCGGCCTCCAGCAGCTTGCGGCCGATCCCCATGGCAATGGCCCCGCCCCCGCCGGTTACCAGAGCGGTACGGCCCTCAAGAGGCCTGGGCTTTGCCTTGCCCAGCTTGGCCTGCTCCAGAGCCCAGTATTCCATGTCAAAGATTGCCTCCGGGCCAAGCTCCTGATACGGGTCAAGAACCGCGCCCCGCAACTTGGCCAGGATGGTATGCTCGGCGATATCTGCGGCAATCCCGGCGTCCTGCGGGGTGAAACCGGCCGCGATCAGGCCCAGGCCCGGCGCCAGCACAACCCGGGGCAGAGAATCAAGCCTGGCGCGGTTGACCTTTTTCGCCGCCACCTGGGTCGCGAAGTACTGCTCGTACTCCTCCTGGTATCGGGCAATGGCGCTCTTCACCGCCGCCAGGGTTTTGTCCTCGTCCAGCCCCGCCACCTCAAGCCACAGGGGGTAATTCTTGGTGCGGATCACATGATCCGGGGTAAGCACCCCGTTGACGAAAAGCTCTCGGGCGTCCGTCCGGGTGAGGGCGGCCAGAAGTTCCTGACTCCGCCGGACAGCCAGCTGCATGGTGCGGCGGCGGCCAGAGTCGACAAAACTCAAAGCCCCCCGCAGGATGGGCAGCGCCAGCGAGGCCTGCACCGGCTCTTGAGCGACAACGAGATCTGGCCTTGCGCCGGCATTGCGCTCGGCCTTGGCTAAGTACGCCTCGGCCCGGCTCACATAATCGATCATCTTATCGTAGGCTGTTTTCGCCTCATCGCCAAAGGTGAAGATGCCATGGTTTTCCAGAATGATACAGTCGATGCCGGGCCGGCTTTCATAAAGCTCGGCTATGGCTGCGGCTAGGGGCGCACCCGGCATGATAAAGGGCAGAATGGCGATATTGGCGCCCAGGGCCTCATGCAGATGCCTTTTAGCCTCGGCCCGGTTGGTCAGGGTGACAATGGCGTCGGCATGGGTATGATCGATGAACTTATGCGGCAAAAAGGCATGCACCAGGGTTTCGATGGAGGGGTTGGGCGAGGCGGCGTCAAGGAGATGGGTGCGAAACTGATTGACCATCTCCGCGTCATCCAAGCCCTCTACCTGCCGCAGCTTGCGCAGCCAGACCAGATCAAGGCCGGGGAAACCCTGGGGCTCGATGCTGCCCAGATCCCAGCCGCTGCCCTTGATATAAAGAATCTCCTGCTCTTCCCCGACCAGATTGGCGATGAGGCACTTTACCGAGGTATTGCCGCCGCCATGCAGAACCAGATCTTCTTCCGCGCCAAGCAGGCGCGAGGTATAAACCCTGAGGGCAAGTTCCGGCGGACACTGGGGACAGGCCCCGATAAAGGCCTGGGCCTCTTTTTCATCATAGCGGTTCTTCATGCAATAGCCTCTCCAGAAGATGTGGACTTAACAGCCCCTGCGCCGTTGTTCGCAATAATCTTGATTTAAAAATGACCTGAGCGGCATAAGGGGCTGTAAATGAATAAAC
>MGTC01000057.1:9694-35841 GCA_001799255.1 Deltaproteobacteria bacterium RIFOXYD12_FULL_55_16 | reverse complement strand
CATAACAACCTCGATTTGAAAATGACCTGAGCGGCATAAGGGGCTGTAAATGAATAAACCAAAAAGCATATTTTATTCATTAACAGCCCCTAAAAAGTTGACTTCTCTATGTTTTTTCTTGACACCCCCCGCAGATTGATTACACAGAAAGGTGCCTGTCATCATACAACAGTTGTCGCGTCTCGTGAATACCTTTCCTTTTGCTGATGGAGTCTTTTTGACGGTATGGCTGTATATCAGGGGGAAGATACAGTCCAGCTCATCAAGGACGCCGCCGACATCGCCGAGATCATCGGCGAACATGTCGCCCTCAAGCGCGCCGGAACCAACCTCAAGGGGCTCTGCCCCTTTCATGCCGAAAAAACCCCTTCCTTCACGGTCAACCCCGAGCGCAAAACATACCACTGCTTTGGTTGCGGCGAGGGGGGGGATGTCTTCAGCTTCATGATGAATTTTCACCGGCTGAGCTTTGCCGAGGCGCTGAAGGAACTTGCCCGCAAATACCAGATCGCCCTGCCGGAAAAGCCGCTCAATCCGCAGGAGCTGGAAAAATCCCGCAAGCGGGAGGCCTTGCAGGCCGCCAACGAAAAGGCGGCCGAACTTTTCCAGCAACTTCTGCTTACCGATCCCGGCGCGCAAAAGGCCCGCGAGTATCTTGCCCTCCGAGGCATCCCTGAGGAAATCACCCAGGAATTCCGGCTCGGCTTTGCCCCGGACAGCTGGAATTTTCTCGTCAACGCCCTGCCCAGGCAGAACATTACCCCCGAGGCGGCCAGGGAGGCCGGTCTGATCGTGGCCAGAGACAACGGCGGCTTTTACGACCGTTTCCGCAACCGGGTTATGTTTCCCATTACCGGGCTTACTGGCCGGATCATCGCCTTTGGCGGCCGTATTCTGGACGACGGCCAGCCCAAGTACATGAACTCGCCGGAATCCCCGGTTTTTGACAAAAGCCGAACCCTGTTCGGTCTCTATCAAAACCGGGAACACATCCGCCAGGCCAGAAACTGCCTGGTGGTGGAAGGCAACTTCGACCTGTTGTCCCTGGTCGTGCATGGCGTGCGCAATGTAGTCGCCCCTTTAGGCACCGCCCTGACCCAGGCCCATATCCGCTCCCTCAAGGGCTACACCGATGAGGTGATCCTGCTTTTTGACGGCGATCAAGCCGGAATCAAGGCTGCCATGCGCTCGATCCCGCTCTTTTTAAGCGAACAGGTAACGGCCCGGATCGCCGTGCTGCCTGAAGCCCATGACCCGGACACCTTTATCCGGGAGTTTGGCCGGGACGGCTTACACAAGCACCTGGAAAGCGCCTTGCCCCTGCCGGAGTTTGTCTTTGACCGGCTTGTGGCCCAATATGGCTTAAGTGTGGCCGGTAAAACCAAAATTGTTGCAGAGCTGCGCGAACTGATCAAGGCCATTGGCGATCAACATCTTCAGCGCACCCTTTTTGTTTCGCATTTCGCCAAAAAACTTGACCTTACTTCGGCGCAGCTTCTTGCCGGGGTCATCACCACCCCCAGCAACCAAGCCGTGAATCCCCTTGCCTCACAAGGAACAAGCAAGGCGCCGCTTCCTTTCAAACAACGGCAGCTGCTTGAATTCCTGGTGATCTATCCGGAATATCTGCCTGCCTTTCTGGCCGCCGGACTCGAAGAGATTATCGTGAATCCTTTCGGCTTGGCCCTTCTCCAGCTGTTTAAAACACAGGCTGACCTTTCTCGGGGGGCGGAACAGCTTTTGAAAATTGCCCCTGGCCCGGAACGCTCTTTTATTTCTAAAGTGCTTAACTCCCTGCCCTCCCATTCCGAAGAGATGAGGAATCAGATGGCCCAGGAGAAGCTGAATTGGCTCACCTCGGCCAGCCTGAAAGCAAAACAGGAACGACTCACCCAACGAGGCAGTGAGGCCAGGCAGACTCAAAATACCCAGCTGGAAATGGAACTGGCCATGCAAAAAGTACAGATGAACAAGGCGCTGCATTCTTAGAGCTTCGGCGCTAAAAAGTGAGTTGTTGCGAGCCCATCAAGGTTGTGGGGCGAATTAACTTATTGAGGGTGAACAAGTTATGGCAAGGCAAGAAAAGGACTCCAAACAAGCACTAACCACAGACAAGGAACTGGCCCACGTCCTGCTGACTGAAGAAGCCCTGCTTGAAAGCGGAGAGGAAGAAGAAGGCATCTGGTCGGTTGAACGGCCAAGCAATCTGACCGCTATTTTTGATCTGGATCTGGACAGTGAAGTTGACCTGGAAGACAGCCTGCCGCCAATCGACCAGGATGACGACAGCCCGGACGGCGGCTTGATCTCAAAGGCTCGTGATCTTTCTGGGAACCAGCTGGATCCGGTCAAGGCGTATCTCCAGGAAATGGGCTCTGTCGGCCTGCTTTCTTCGGACGCGGAAACTGAACTCGCCAAAAAAATTGAAGACGAGGAAAAACTTATCCAGGATACCCTCCTCACTACGCCACTGGCCATTGACTATCTGCGTGAAATGGCAGACAGGATGCTCGCCGGAAAACGAACCATAACCGATATTCTCCGTGGCCTGGATGAAACAGACAAACAGGCCAATGAAGAAATAAAGGAGCGCCTGCTCTGGCAGATCAGCGAAGCGCACCGGCTTAACGAGGAACTTTCCGCCTTTCGTCTCGACCTGATGGATCCCGCTATCACCAAGGCCGAAGCCCAGAAGATCAGAATCAGGATCAAACGTAACGGCAAGGCAATCGCCAAACTTTTTGAGTACGATCGCTTCAGCACCAAGCATCTCTCCGCCATCATCTGTCGGCTGCGCGAGCAGGGCGCCAAACTTGTCCCGCCCGCCCAGATCAGGGAGGACAAGGTCCGCTACAGCCTTTTTCAGCAAGGCTGCGTCAAAACTCATGGCATCGACCCTGAATCCCTGGCCAGCCTGTTGGCTGAAATCACCGCCGGGGAAAGAATCAGCCGCGAATCAAAAAACGCCCTGGTGCAGGCCAATCTGCGCCTTGTGGTCAGCGTGGCGAAAAAGTATGCCAATCGCGGGCTGCAGCTGCTCGATCTTATTCAGGAAGGCAATATCGGCCTGATGAAGGCCGTGGAAAAATTTGAATACCGCCGGGGCTACAAGTTCAGCACCTATGCCACCTGGTGGATCAGGCAGGCGGTTACCAGGGCCATTGCCGATCAGGGCCGCACCATCCGCATCCCCGTGCACATGATCGACACCATCAACCGCCTTATCAAGGGCAGCAAGGATTTTCTGCGGGAAACAGGCCGTGAGCCAACCCCCGAGGAAATGGCCGAACGGCTCGATGTTGATTTAAACAAGGTCAAGAATATCCTGAAGATAGCCAAGGAACCCCTGTCCCTGGATACCCCCATCGGCAGCAACGAAGACAGTTATCTTTCCGATTTTATCGAAGATGTGGATTCCCTGTCGCCAGACGAGGCCACTGCCACGGAAAGCCTGCGGGAAAACCTCCGCGATGTCCTGCATACCCTCTCCCCGAGGGAGGAGCTGGTTCTGCGCATGCGCTTTGGCCTTGATACCTCGATTGATCTGACCTTGGAGGAGGTTGGCGACAACTTCGCCGTAACCAGGGAGCGAATTCGTCAGATCGAAGCCAAGGCGCTGAAAAAACTCAAACACCCTACCCGGCGTAATCTGCTTTTTGCCTTTTATAATGATTAGGGGCTGTCACTAAACAACCTGAGTAATTACCCGGTCTTGCTCCTATGGACACCAGACAGCAGTGGCTCTCCCTTGCCTTTACCCCTGGGCTTGGCCCCGCCACCCTTAAAAAACTTGTCGAGCGGTTTGGCTCCGCCCGGCAGATTCTCGCGGCGACTCGCAAGGCCCTTGAGGAATGTCAGTTTCTACGCAAAGACAGCCTTGCCGCCCTGTGCGACCAGAAAACGGTTGCCGCAGCGGCTGCGGAAAGAGAGCTGCGCCTGGCGGAAAAAGCCGGGACAACCATCCTCTGCTGGGATGAGCCGCTCTTTCCTCCCCTGCTCAAGGAAATAAGCGACCCGCCGCCGTTTCTCCATGTTCTGGGTGCGCCGCAACTTCTCAGCGCGCCGGGAATCGCCATGGTCGGGGCGCGGGCCGCCTCCTCGTACGGGTTGCAGGTGGCTGGGCGGCTGGCTGCGGAACTGGCCCGCCACCATCTGGTCATCATCAGCGGCTTTGCCCTGGGAATAGACACCGCCGCCCATCGGGGGGCGCTGGCGGCAGGCGGCAAGACCGTTGCCGTCATGGGCTGCGGCCTGGATATTATCTATCCCGCGCAGAACAAAAAACTCCATGAACAGATAGCCGCGCACGGCGCGATAATCAGCGAAAACCCTCTGGGAACCCTGCCGGACGGTTTTCGTTTCCCCGCCAGAAACCGGATTATCAGCGGCCTGTCCCTGGGGGTGGTGGTCGTGGAAGCCGCTCACCGTTCCGGCACTCTGATTACCGCCCACCAGGCGCTGGAGCAGGGGCGGGATGTTTTTGCCATCCCTGGCCGGATCGATTCCCCGAAAAGCGAGGGCTGCCACCGCCTGATCCAGGAAGGCGCAAAGCTGGTGCATAACGCCGCCGACATCCTTGAGGAGCTGGCCCTAACCACCCAGGCCGCTCCTCCGGCAGCAAGGCCGCAGGCCCCGCCGCTGCCCCCGGAAGAGGAGAGGGTCTTCTCCCTGCTTGAGGTCTACCCCAGAAACATCGAAGCGCTTATCCAGGCGGCTGGGCTGCCTGCCCACCGGATAAGCGAGATTCTGCTCCACCTCGAACTCCGGGGTCTGGTGGCCTCTTTGCCGGGTAATCATTACCAAAGGCTTGCAGAACCATCTTCGTCCAGTGTATAAGGCCCCTATCAGAAGTCAGAAGTCAGAAGTCAGAAGTCAGGAGTCAGAATTCAGAATTCAGGAGTCAGAAGTTAGAAGTCAGGAGAATGTATTCACACCATATTCTGAATCCTGAATTCTGACTTCTTAAATAGGCCACTATGTTACAATCGCTTATCATCGTTGAGTCTCCGGCCAAGGCCCGGACCTTGCAGAAATATCTGGGCAAAAACTTTACCGTTAAGGCCTCGGTTGGCCATATCATCGATCTGCCGGTTAAAACCCTGGGCGTTGATATTGCCCATGATTTTGCCCCCCAATACGTCACGATCCGGGGCAAGGGGAAAATCATCAGCGACCTGAAAAGCGCGGCAGAAAAGGCAGACCAGATCTATCTGGCCCCTGATCCGGATCGCGAGGGGGAGGCCATTGCCCACCATATCGCCGAATTTTTACAAGCCACTCGCAAGCCCATCCGCCGGGTCCTCTTTCATGAACTCACCAAAAAAGCCATCCTCGCCGCCATCGATCAGGCAAGCGAGGTCAACCAGCAGCGCTTCGAGGCCCAGCAGACCCGCCGGATTCTGGATCGTCTCGTGGGCTACCAGATCTCTCCGCTATTGTGGGACAAGGTTCGCCGTGGCTTGAGCGCGGGCCGGGTGCAGTCCGTTGCGGTTCGCATGGTCTGTGAGCGGGAGCAGGCCATCGAGGCCTTTGTTTCAGAAGAGTACTGGAGCATTCACGCCAGCCTGGAAGGAAAAACGCCGCCGCCCTTTGTCGCCCAGCTCGACCAGGCATACGGCAAAAAGATCGATCACAAAAAAAACAAGATCAAAACCGCCGCCGAGGCGCAGGCCATTGTCGACGCAGTGCGGGACGCTTCTTTTCTGGTGGAAAGCCTGGAGAAGAAAAAGAAAAAACGCCACCCCAGCCCGCCCTTCATCACCAGCACCATGCAGATGGACGCCAACCGCAAGCTCCGTTTCTCCGCGAAAAAAACCATGACCCTGGCCCAGCGGCTCTATGAGGGCATCGAATTGGGCGCCGATGGCCCCACCGGCCTGATCACCTACATGCGGACTGACTCTACCCGGATCGGCAACGAGGCCCTGGCCGAGGCCCGCGAGTATATTACCGCCGCCTTTGGGAAACAATTTCTTCCCGCCCAGCCGAATATCTTCAAGACCAGCAAATCGGCCCAGGACGCCCACGAAGCCATCCGCCCCACCGATGTGCGCAACACCCCGGAAAAACTCGCCCCCTTTCTGGAAAAAGACATGCTTGCCCTCTACTCCCTGATCTGGAAACGCTTTGTCGCCTGCCAGATGACTCCGGCCGAGTATGATCAGACCACCATCACCCTGGTGGCGACCAAGGACTTTGTTTTCAAGACCGTGGGCTCCATCATGCGTTTTCAGGGCTTCATGGCCCTGTACGAAGAGGCGGTGGATGAAGGCGCTGCTGCGAATGGGGCTGGCGCGGAAGGCGAAAATGCCGCCCTGCCGGATCTGAAAAAGGGCGATCTCGTCGCCCTCCTGGCTATCGAGCCAAAGCAGCATTTCACTCAGCCGCTGCCCCGGTATACGGAGGCGACCCTGGTTAAGGCCCTGGAGGAAAACGGGGTGGGCCGTCCCAGCACCTATGCCGCCATCCTGTCCACGATTCAGGAGAAGGAATATGCCCTCCTGGTGCAGCGCAAATTCATGCCTACCGATCTGGGCAAGCTGGTCAACGAACTGCTTGTCGCCCATTTCCCTGACATTCTCGACATAGAATTTACCGCCTCCATGGAGGAAAAACTGGATGAGGTCGAGGCTGGCAACAGTCAGTGGCTGAAGGTTCTGCGGGATTTTTACGGGCCGTTCAGCAAGACGCTGGAGGCGGCCAGGGAGGAGATGAAATCGGTCAAGAAAACGGCCATTCCCACCGAACTGCCCTGTCCGCTCTGTGACGGAAAAATGGTCATCAAGTGGGGGAAAAACGGCGATTTCCTGGCCTGCGAAAAATATCCGGAGTGCAAGCACACCCAGGATTTCACCAGAAATGACGAGGGCAAAATCGTGCCCGTTGAGAGAGAGCAGGCCGCCGAATCAGGCGAGCTCTGTGAAAAATGCGGCAAGCCCATGGTCTTCAAGAATGGCCGCTATGGCAGGTTTTTGGCCTGCTCTGGCTATCCGGCCTGCAAAAATATCCGCGCCACCGGCACCGGGGTTCCCTGTCCGGAAGAGGCCTGCACCGGAGAACTCATCCAGAAGATCTCCAAGCGCGGCAAGGCCTTTTACAGCTGCAACCGCTATCCAAAATGCACCTTTGCCCTCTGGGACAGGCCGGTCAATGAACCGTGTCCGCAATGTGGGTCGGCCTATCTTCTCGAGCGGGAAACAAAAAAGAGCGGCCTGCAGTTGCACTGCCCCAACAAGGAATGCGGCTATAGCAAAAAAATCGGCGAGGAAGAATAGGGCAGGGGTTACAGATTGCCCTGGAGCAGATAGGCCAGGTAGCCCGCGATCTCATTGAACATCATATAGGTGTCTTCCAGGCCATCCTCGGAGGGGATAAAACTCTCCCAGGTTATGGGGGTATTGTCTCTGGAAACAGAGAGCAGATCCGGATTCAGCCCCTGATGGCGAAAAAGAGCCGCCGCCCGCCGCATGTGGTTGGCCGAGGTAATGAGCAGAAGGCTTTTAAGGCCATGGTTTTCGCAGTAGGCCTTGACGCTTTTTGCCTCGGCCAGGGTATGCCTGACCTTGCCATGCACCGCGATCTTTTGAGGTTCAACCCCTTGCCTTTCCAGGAAATCCAGAAGGATCCGGGTCTCGTTTACGCCCCTGATGCTTACCTTGCTGAGGAGCAAGGTGTCAGCCAGGCCGCTTTTTATCGCTGCGACCCCCGCAAGGATCCGCGCTGAACTCTGTCCCAGCTGCTGGTAGCCGGAGATATAGCCGAAGATCTCTTTGTCATTCTCCGCCGCATGTCGCACATACCATTTATAGTCAACCATCCCCCCTGGCACCACCGCAGCGTCATAGGTGTTTTGCCGATTCACCGTGTCCGCAACCGACCACCTGGCCATGATGACCCTGGAGGTATAAGGGATACTGACGCCATAGAGGTAGGCCAGAAGCAGAAACAGGCCGAGGCGTGTCCGCTGTTTCCGGCCCAACAGGATCAGCCCGATAAAAAATACCGGGAGGAGCGGATTCAGAAAAAATCTGGCCGCCTCCTGAGCGGTATAAAAAGGCATGACCCTCCCCCCACGAAAAAGCCGTAACTACTCAACGTTCTAACCGGACAAACCCAGCCATAAAAAGATACACCACGAAGAGCACAGAGAACACGAAGAAAATCTTTACTACGTTTTAAACTTCGTGATCTTCGTGATCTTCGTGGTGAAAAATATTTTTTATTACTTTAGATGTAGTGCTGCTGGGCAGTTATTACTACAATTTCGGCTTGTTTCCGGCCAGCTCTAAACGTTGCTCCAGAGCATAAGCGGCGCGAAAGATTTTTTCCTCGGCAAAATGATCAGCCTGAAGCTGGAGACCAATGGGCAGGCCAGCCGTGCTTATCCCGCAGGGCACCGACATGCCGGGCAGACCGGCCAGGTTGGTGCAGATGGTAAGGATATCGGAGAGATAGACGCTCAGCGGGTCGTCAACCTTTGCCCCGATCTTCCAGGCCGGGGCCGGGGTGACCGGAGAGACCAGCAGGTCGCACTGGGCAAAGGCTCTGGCGTAATCCTGCGCGATCAGGGCGCGAACCTGGGAGGCCTTTTTGTAATAGGCATCGTAGTAGCCAGAGGAAAGAGCGTAGGTGCCGATGATGATCCGCCGTTTCACCTCCTCGCCGAAACCCTTGGAGCGGCTTTGGCGGTACATCTCCAGAAGTTCATGCTGGTCATGGTCGCGAAAGCCGTACCTGACCCCGTCGTAACGGGCCAGATTGGAGCTGGCCTCGGCCGGAGCGATGATGTAATAGGCCGCCACCCCGTATTCGGTGTGGGGCAGAGAGATTTCCACGATTTTGGCCCCGGCCTTGGCAAGCAGAGAGATCCCCTTGCGCACCGCCTGTTCCACCTCCGGGTCAAGCCCTGCGCCAAAGTATTCCTTGGGGATGCCAATGGTGAGGCCGGTACAATCCGTGGCCAGGGCGGCGGTGTAATCCGGCACCGGCTGGTTGACCGAGGTGGAATCCCGGGGGTCGTAACCGCTGATAGCGTTAAGCATGATGGCGGCGTCGCGCACATCCTTGGCCAGCGGCCCGACCTGATCCAGGGAGGAGGCGTAAGCCAGCAGGCCGAAGCGGGAGACCCGGCCATAGGTGGGTTTGATCCCTACGATCCCGCAGTGGGAGGCAGGCTGACGGATGGAGCCGCCGGTGTCCGAACCCAGCGAGGCGATGCATTCGTCAGCCGCCACCGAGGCTGCCGAGCCGCCGCTGGAACCGCCACAGACATGGGTAAGAGCCCAGGGATTTTTTGGCACCCCGTAGGCGCAGTTTTCGTTGGCAGAGCCCATGGCGAACTCATCCATGCTCACCTTGCCAAGAATTACCGCGCCGGCAGCCCGTAGCTTTTCCACCACCGTGGCATCGTAGGGCGGGATAAAGGGTTCGAGGATTCTGGAGCCGGCGGTGGTGCGCAAGCCCTTGGTGCAAAGAACATCCTTGATGGATAGAGGGATGCCGCAGAGACTCCCTCCCTCGCCCCGCCTGCGCCTGTCATCCGCAGCCCCAGCCTGGGCCAGGGCTCCGTTACGATCCAGGGTAATATAGGCGTTGACCCTGGGCTCCACCGCATCGATCCGGTCGAGGACTGCCCGGGTCAGCTCCAGAGAGGAGATCTCCCCGGAGGAAAGCAGCTTTTGCAAGGCATGAATGGTTAAGGCGTGAAGTTCCATTAAGATCGGTCACCAGGGTCGCAAAATTTCCGGTTGCCCCGGAGTTGTAACCGTTCAGCAGTGCCGTAGATGCGCGAAAGAGGCCTGTCCGCTATACATATAGTATGCGGATCAGGTCGATGACAAAGCAGATGCGGTGCTGCTGAACGGTTACGTTTCATCAGATTACCCTGGGCACCGTGAAGGCCTCGCCGTTATGCGCGGGGCCGTTGGCCAGCGCCTCCCGCTGGGGCAGGGAAGCACTGGTCTCGTCTGCGCGAAAGGCATTGCGGATATCCAGGGCATGGGTCATGGGCAAAACACCGGTGGTATCCAGCTCGCCCAGTTTTTCCACATAGCTCAGAATGTCATCCAGCTGCAGGGTGGTTTTCTCCACCTCGGCCTCTGACAGCGAAAGCCTGGCCAGCCTGGCTACATGTCGTACTTCTTCAGGGGTGATTTTCATGCCTTGATTTTTAACGTATTCAGCTGGGCAAGTCAATCTCTGCGAGTCAGCCTGCGCCTGTTTTTATCCGGCGCTCAAGAACCTCGGCAAAGACCTGCACCACCTCAGGGTCAAACTGGCTCCTGGCGCAGCGGCGCAACTCGGCGATAGCCTCCGGTTCCTTCATGTTCTGCTTGTAGCTGCGCATGGAGGTCATGGCGTCATAGCTGTCTGCCACCGTGATAATTCTGGTCAACAGATCCAGCTCATCTCCGCCCAGGCCATCGGGATAGCCCCTGCCGTCCATGCGCTCGTGATGATGGCGGACGAGGAAAATCTCCCGCTGCATGAAGGCCAGGTGCTTAATGATATTGGCCCCGATCTCCGGGTGTTTTTTCATCAGCAGCCATTCTTCATCGGAGAGTGGCCCGGGTTTGCGGATGTAATTGACATCAATCACCAGCTTGCCGAGGTCGTGAACCTTGCAGGCCCGTTCCAGCACGGTCGTCTCTCCCTCGCCCAGACGGAAGGCCTGCCCGATGCTCATGGCATAAAAGGTGACCCGGTTGGTGTGGCCTGCGGTGTACATGTCCTTTTCTTCCAGGGCGGTCTGCAGGGTGAGCATGGTGTTTAAGGTGGAGACTTCCAGATCGTCGTTGTATTCTTCCAGCAGGCGATTTTTTTCCGCCAGTTCTCTGGTCTTGCTGCGCACCTCATTTTCGAGGTTTTCCTTGTAGGCTTTCTCCTGCAGGACATATCTTCGTTTTTCAATGGCCCGTTTGACCTTGATGTTAAAGATATCCAGATCTTCGATGGGCTTGGGAATGAAGTCGTAGGCCCCCAGGTTGATGGCCTTGACCGCGTACTCCATGGAGCCCGCGCCGGTAAGAAAGATTACCGGGATCCCATAATCCCTGGCGTTGATAAGTTTGAGGGTTTCAAAGCCGTCCAGGCCGGGCATGTTGATATCGAGGATGATGAGAGCGAAATCCCCGCTCAGAGCGGCCAGGGCCTCTTCACCGGTGGCGCAGGTCACTACCGTGTAGCCAAACATGGTAAGGATCTTGAAAACGGCCTCCCGAACCAGGGCATCGTCGTCAGCAATGAGAATCTTGATTTCTGCCATGATAAACAGTTCCCCGAAAAACATGGGTGATTACGAAAAGTCTAAACATATCTTGTCTATAACACCGGCTTTTTCTTAAAAAGTCCAGTATTTTTTTGCCCCAGTCAGGGCCGCATCCAGGGCGGGCAGAGGCCTTTTTGCCTGGGGCAGGGCAGAGGGTGCGGCAAGCTCCGCGCCTTCCTCGCCGCTCATTTCTAAAAGACTGGCCAGCACGCCCTCGGCAAGGCCTTGCAGATAATAACCCCCTTCCAGCACCAGCACCAGCCGCCCGGCACAAAGCTCCTCCGCCAGCGCGACCATGCTTCTGCTCAGCCAGGCAAAACCGGCGGTGGTAACGGCCATGCCGCCCAGGGGATCCAGAACATGGGTGTCGTACCCGGCGGAAACCATGATGCAGTCGGGCCTGTACTGGCGGGCAACCGGGGCAACCAGTTCGTGCATGATCCGGGCAAAGTCCTGATCACCCTGACCGCCGGGCAGCGGCACATTGAGGGTGTAGCCCTCGCCCTTGCCCCTGCCGGTTTCCTGGAGACTGCCGGTTCCCGGATAATGCGGGTACTGGTGAGTGGAGCAGTAGAAAACCTGATCAGTGTCGTAAAAGGAGTGCTGGGTGCCATTGCCGTGGTGCAGATCCCAGTCGAGAATGAAGATCCGCTCCATGCCGAGATGTTTCAGCCCGTAGCGGGCGCCGATCGCGATATTGTTGAACAGACAGAAACCGCCGGAGTTATCGGCCTCAGCATGGTGGCCCGGAGGCCGGACCAGGGCGGCGGCGTTATCGGCCTGGCCAGAGGCAACCAGCTTGATCCCCGCAATCACCGCGCCAGCGGCCAGACAGGCGGCCTCGTAGGAATGCGGCGAGGTGCAGGTGTCGGGATCGAGGCTGGCAAAGGTTTGCCCGGCGGTCGCCGCCACCCGCGCAACATAAGCCGCGCCATGGTTTAAAAGCAGATCCTCGTGGCGGGCCGGGGTAAAATCCGGAAAAAACAGCCCGCCGGAAGAAGGCCTCATTTCCAGGGCGCGGTAAATGGCGGCCAGCCGGGCCGGGCTTTCGGGATGGCCGTAGCCAGGGTCATGCTCCAAAAAGAGCTGATCCTTCAAAACTGCAGTTTTTCTAGGCATGGCGTTTTTCTCTCCAGATGAATAACCCTGGTTTCGGTGACAAGATAATCAAGTTGTTGATCGTGGCTTTGCAGAGGCACGGCCTCAACAACCTGGAGATCAAAGGCCAGGCCGATCCGCAGGGCCAGCGGGGCCGCAGCCTGCAAGAAGCGGTCATAAAAGCCGCCGCCGTATCCCAGCCGCCCGCCCCGGCAGTCAAAAACACTGCCCGGCAGCACCACCACCTCGATGGAGCAGGGGTCAACCAGGGGCAGGGTTTGCCGTGGTTCTAAAATGCCGCAATAACCCGGAGCAAGATCCTGCCCCGGATCAGTAAGGGCATAGGCCAGCAGCCGGTGTTCCCCGGGCAGGGTCAGAGGCGCGCTTACTTTCACGCCCTTTTTCAGGCAGTGCGCGATAAGGGGCAGGGTCTCCACCTCGCTTCTGAAGCTGACATAGGCAAAAACACTGCGAGCGGCGGCAAACTCCGGCAGGGCCAGCAGGCGGCTGGTAAGGCTGCGGCTTTTTTGCTGCCGCTCTTCCGCAGACAGGCTATCGCGAACGGCCAGAATCCTGGCCCGCAGTATGCTTCGCTCTTCCGCCATTGCTTCTCCTTTTTTCAAAAATGCCTTTGCATTATAATGCCAAAACAGCTCGCGGCTATAGTATAATGCCGTTATCTGAACTCACGATCTAGATGTCAAGAATATTTCTGGCCTTAAGGCCTCGGCAAAGATATGACCACTGACCACCCCCTGCCGGAACTGGAATCAGATGCGCTCAAGGCCAATCTCCTTGAAACTGCGGTCGATTCGGTGACCATCGCTGCGGCGCTGCTGCCGCTCCTTGAGATCGTTGACAACTACAAGGGGATAAGCAAGAATATCGAGGCCCTGCTGTACGAGGTCAGCCATCCGTTCCGCAACTGGAAGATGATCCTGCCCCGGCTCCGCTCCTTTGTCCTTAAGAATATCGACCATTATTTCCGGCATGAGCAGGGGCCGGAGGCCTTCACTCTCTTCTGCGGGATCTTTCTGCAAGCGGTGGAGGATGCCCGCAAAAACGAGACCCTGCTGGCCACGGCCATGGAAGGCCTGTTGGCCTACCTGGACAGGCAGGCCGCCCTGCTCAGCGCCGACAGCCTGCCGCGTCACCAGACCGCCCTGGCCGAGTGTTTCGACCGGTTGCACGAACTGGATGACGAAATCCTGCTCTTTCTGGTGCAGGGCCACCATCCTTTGGGCAAGATCCTGACCAGACTGCACGAACTCTGCCTGGCCGCGCCAAACTGCCACGGTGAGACCAGCGCCGCCAGGCTCCTGCAAAGAGCCCTGACCCTCAATTACCAGTACTGGCTGGGCGAAGAAGATCCGCTGGCCTGGTTTACCGAACAATGCGGGCATCTCTGTATGGGCTGGCACGCCAGCTCCTTGTTTGGCGCCATCTCCCACCAGAGGCTGAATGAGCATCTGGCCACAGTCAGCCGAATCGAGCCGGTCGCTCCGAGCGCCTTGGCCGCCATGCTCGCCCTGCCCAACCACATGGATCTCGTCCGCCTCTACAAACAGGCGCCGGATCGGCTTGGGGAGGAGATCGCCAGCGACTCCCTGGCCGTGGATCGCTTTGCCGAAAACCGCAAATTGCTTTTCCTCTTCCGGATCATGGACACTGCGGGCCTGGCCCTGATCCACGAGGAGACCCTGCGCGAGATCAACCGAGGCCTGGTTCAGCTCATCCGTCAGCAGACCTTTGAAGAAATCGAGCGCTTCCTGCTCGCCACCCTGGCGCTCCTCAAGGCCAATGTCAAAAAATATCCGCACACCTCGCTACAATGCATCCAGGTTTTGGGCTCTGAAGTTTTCCAGCGCGGCAACAGCCGACTGGTGGAAACCTTCCTCTTTGAAACGGTGCGCTTCGGCTTTCAGTACGCCAATTTCCAGGGCCTAAACGACGACTGGCAGCCCATTACCAATCCGGCCCACCTGGACAACATCCGGGTCTGGCTCAGCCTGATCATGCAGGAGCCCAAATGGTGCTCCACCCTGTTTTCCGCCCTGATCATCAATCTCAAGCTCTCGGGCACCTGCGTCAAGGATACGGATCTTTTTCAGCGTGACATCACCCAGCTCTTGAATCACCCGATCGAACCCATCTACAATCTGGCCATGCAGTTTGCCAAGCTGATGCCGGTTTTCTTTAATGAAATCGGCGCGGAAGGGCGGCTCCGCGATGTGTCCACCGAACTCGACGAGATGCACAGGCGTCAGGATCGGCTCATCCATTTTCTGCGCAAACAGAGCCATGTGGAATCGAGCAACCTGATTGTCGAGTTCATCGAGGCGATCTTTCGTTTCTGGCAAACCCTGGACAAATCAGCCCTGGAAGGCTATCTGCCCGAGGAGGTTCTCCGGGAAGTGACAACCCAGGGGCCGTTGGTGGACGACCTCCACCTCCTGCTGCTTAAGGTGCTGGATCAAGATGGCCCCGTCACCCGGATCGAGGAGCTGCTGACCTGGGACGACCACCGCCGCGACATCTGGCTCGCCGCCCAGCAGGGGCTGAAACCCGAAGAGGTGCGCCGCTTTATCCTGCTCATCGAGATGTACCGGCTCTGCCACCAGAAATACAACCTGGGGGTGGAGGAGATCCGCCACCAGCTGCACCTGGCCGCCAACAGCGGCTTTCCGGAAATGGCGCTGCTGCTGGCCGATCTGGAGATCTGCGACCCTTTCCAGTGCCTGGAGGCCCTGCTCGACTCCCTGGAGCAGCTCAAGGAAACCATCCAGAGCCCGGAGGCCTTTGAGGCCAGGGAGGATATCTACTACAAACGCCACATCGCCGTGGACATTCCCTCGGTCTATGGCCGCTACCGGGAAAAGAAATTCGACGCCCTCGGCCTCACCTTCCGCCTGGAAAACCTGGCCAATGTTTATCTGGAAAAGCTGCCCGAGACCGTCAACCTCTCCTTTATCACCAGGGCCACCTTTATCCGCATTTTAAAATGCCTGCGTCTCTACCTGCGGGCCTTGAAAATCGACGGCATCACCAGTCGGCGGCTGGAGACCTACATCTCGCTCTTGACCAGCTCCTTTAACATCAAGCGCTTCTCCTACACCCAGTATCTCGACATCTTCCGGGGCTTTACCGAGGGGGTGAAGGACATCATCTACACCTATTACACCAATATCCACGAAAACAACCTCTCCATCATCATCCCCCAGATCGGCGAAACGAACCTGCTGCCCAAGCACCGCTCGCTTTGGGACCCGGCCGATCTGCCCGGCAATACCCTGCGGCTTTCCGAAACCTTCATGCGGGATCTGATCGCCACCACCTTCGGTCTCCAGCATCTGGACAATTTCATCACCCGCATCTACCAGACCCTTGAGCATCAAAAGGAGATCTTGAGCGAGGAGGATCTTGACCTCCTGATGACCTATAACCCGGATCGGGCGTTGAGCAGTCTGCACTTGAAAAACCATCACACCGACAACCTGATTCTGCTGGGCAACAAAGGCTTCAACCTGACCGTCCTGGCCACCGACCACAAACCTGTGCCGCCCGGCTTTATCATCACCACCGAGATCTTCCGCTGCTGGCCGGTAATCAAGGGCTTTCACAAGGCCCATGACGAGTTCATGACCCAGATCAAAAAAGCCCTGGCCGAGCTGGAAAAAAAGACTGGCCGCCGTTTCGGTGATCCCGCCGCCCCCCTGCTTCTTTCCGTGCGCAGCGGCGCGGCCATCTCCATGCCAGGAATGATGGCCACCATCCACAACGTGGGGCTGAACGAAGAACTAAGCATAGGCTTTGCCGAGTCTTCTGGCGAAGGCTACCCCTCATCCTGCCAGATCGACTATCTGGCCTGGGACAATTACCGGCGTTTTCTTCAGTCCTGGGCCATGGCCCAGGACATGGAGCGCGAGGTTTTTCAAGGCCTGATGAACGAGGCCAAAACGCGTTACGGCATCACGGTGAAAAAGGATTTTTCCGCTGCCCAGATGCGAGAGCTGGCCCTTGAATACCAGGAAAAGATCCGCCAGCTGGGGATCACTATCCCCGCCGAGCCATGGCAGCAGCTCACCGGGGCGGTGGAACTGGTGCTCAACTCGTGGTATGCCCAGAAAACCAAGGAATACCGCAGCCTGATGGATGTCTCCGAGGCCTGGGGCACAGCGGTCATCATCCAGGCCATGGTCTACGGCAATCTGGGGCCGGAATCAGGCAGCGGCGTACTTTTCACCGCCCACCCCTACCGCAAGGTGAGCCGGGTGGCCCTGTGGGGCGATTATGCCATCGGCGACCAGGGCGAGGACATCGTAAGCGGCCTGGTCAAGACCCAACCCATTTCGGTGGAACAGGCCCAACTGGATGGCCGCTCCGAGGAAAACAGCCTGGAAAGAAGGTTTCCCAGGGTCTATGCCCGGCTGCTCGCCATGGCCAGAGAGCTGGTCTATGAAAAGCGCTGGAACCCCCAGGAGATGGAGTTCACCTTTGAAGGCCCGGAAGAGGCGGATCTCTTTCTCCTTCAGACCAGGGACATGATCACCATCAAGAAACGGGAAAAATTCACGGTCTTTGCAGAAGGCCAGACTCTGGAAAAAGCCCTGCTTGGCTTTGGCATCGGCGTTTCCGGCAGCGCCCTCTCTGGACGCGCCGTGTTTACCGCCGACAATATCAGGCAGCTTAAGGAGGAAGACCCGACCACCCCGCTCATCCTGATCCGGCAAGACACCGTGCCGGAGGATATCAGGGAAATCGCCATGGCCGAAGGCCTGCTCACTGCGCGCGGCGGTCAGACCTCCCACGCGGCGGTGGTCACCGTCCGCCTGGAAAAAACCTGTGTGGTGGGCTGTAGCGCCCTGAAGGTATACGAGGCGGAAGAGCGCTGCGAGATCAACGGCCACGAGATCCGTTTCGGCGAGCTTATCAGCATTGACGGGCGCAAGGGCCTGTTTTTTCAGGGAGCCCACCCGGTGAGGGAAGAGGTGCAGATCCTGCCGCTATAAAGAAGAAGGCCTATTGGCCTTTTTTAGCTTTAAGGTGATACCCGACTACGGTTGCGGCCAGGGTCTTTACCTGAAAGGGCTTGAGCACATAGCCCTGGATACCGAGCTCGGCGCAGGCCATGATCTCCTGCCGGTCGCTGACCGAACTGGCCATGATTACCGTGGTGGTTGTGTCGCGCAGGGTCTGCCGGATGGTCTGCAAGGTGGTAAAGCCATTCATGTTCGGCATCATGATGTCCATCAAGACGATATCAGGCCGCCATTCCTTGAAGGCGACCAGGGCCTGTTCTCCATCGCTGGCCAGCCGGATTTCAAACTGTTCCCCGTCCTGAAAGGCTGCCTGGAGAAGCTGCCTGGTTACCGCTTCATCTTCGACCATCAGGATTTTTAGTTTTTCAGCCATGTTCCTGCAACCCCACTATCCGATACCCTGTTGAAAGAAGAGCTGTCTGCCCTTCTTTTTTTGCGGGAGCAACAGGAAAATCTAAAAAATTGTGCCACATTTTTTCGCAAAGGTAAACCGTATTTGTCTGCGCCAGCCGCAAAACCGGAAAACGATTACCGGGCAGCTGCCGCGCAAAAGGCTTCCCGCATCGCGCCATCCCCAGCGAACTTGCAGGCCAGAATCTCAGGGTCATGATAGAAGAGCAGCCAGGCATCCGCGCGACTCGCCTGCTGCAGAAACTGCTCCTTGGCGGCGATTGAATCCAGGGGAAAATTATCATAGGCCGTGATCCAAAGCGGATTGGCGAAAGCAGGCATGGGCAGGAGATCGCCCAGATGCAGGGCAGTCTCTCCTGCTGATTCGAGCCAGACCGCCTGATGCCCCCTGGTGTGACCACCGGTGCGCGCCAGGCGTATGCCCGGCGCCACCTCGCCTTCGCCCTCGATCAGACGCAGGTTTTTCCCCTCGACCAGACCAGCGAAATTCTCCGGCCAGTAGGCGCTGGCCGAGCGTCGGTTGGGAGCCAGCACGTCCTCCCACTCCTGACGCTGAAGGTAATGGGTGGCCAAAGGGAAGGTCAGTTCCAGGCCGCCGGTGCCGTTTTGCATGGTGATCCCAGCGGCATGGTCAAAATCAGCATGGGTAAGGATGACCTGGCTGATCGACTCGCGGGAAAGCCCAAGCCGGGCCAGGTCAGCCAGGAGAGCCCACGGTCGCCGCACCCGGAAGATGGCCTGCTGCTTTTCCGTCAGCTTGTTGCCAAGGCCCGTGTCGATAAGCACCCTGCCCTGGGGGGTTTGCACCAGCATGGGCGAATTTGCCAGCCGCAGATGGTTGTCCGGGGTGCTGGCGCATTTCTGCGCCCAGAGGATCTTGGGCACCACCCCGAACATGGAGCCGCCGTCAACCTCGAACTCCCCGCCTTGCAGCCAGTGGATGGTAAAGTCGCCAAGCCTGAACCCCTGAGACATCTTTTGTTCCCCCTGGTGTTTTTCCTGCTACAATACCTGCATGAACAGCCCAATCACCATCGGCATCAGCGCCTGCCTCTTCGGCAAAAATACCCGTTACGATGGTGGCCACCGGCACCAGCCCCAGCTGATTGAGGCCCTGCGCCAGTTCGTCACCCTGCTGCCGCTCTGCCCGGAGGTGGAATGCGGCCTGGGCATCCCCCGCGAGCCTATGCGCCTTGAGGGAGATCCCGAAGGCCCGAGGTTGCTGACCATTACCTCCCGCCGCGACCTTACCGCGCCAATGCTGGCCTGGGCAGCCCAACGACTGGAGGCCTTCGCCAAGGAGGGCCTTCAGGGCCTGATCCTCAAGAGCCGTTCCCCCTCCTGCGGCGCCCGGGTGGCAGTGCATGGCGAGGGGGAGGCCGCCTTCAGCCCCGGCCTCTTTGTCCGCGCCTGCCAGGAGCGCTTTCCCGACCTGCCCATCGCTAACGAGGAGGAGCTGTGCGACCCGGCCCGGCTGGCGGCTTTTCTTAAACGTGTTACGGATCATAAATGATGGACTCGTAACAACTAGAAAACATAACGCCAAAACGCAGAGGTGCAAAGACAACATCTTGCAATAAAAGGATTAAATCTTTGCGACTTTGCGCCTCTGCGTTAAACAATTAGTTGTTACAAGTTCATCATAAATAGAGACCGCCGAAGCTGTCGCCTTACCTCAACAATCCCGATTAACCCCGCGCCTTGTTCTCCAGATCGGCAAAATCACGACGGGTCTCCTCAAGATGGCGGCGGTAGCCCTCGGCATCGCCGTACTCAAAAAATTTTCCATAGCGGCTGTGCATGGCCGCCAACCGCCGGGCGTGTTTGATCGGACACCAGTACTGCTCGGTGCGGGCCGCCACCTCCTGCACATAGGCGATCAGCCCGTTAAAATAGCCACAGTAGAGGCAGTTGAGCTTTTCGATGAAGTTCAGATAGGCCAGAGCCTGATGGTCGATAACGATATAGCGCTGCCTTTTAACCCTGGGGATGCCGTAAACCCGGAAGCAGACGGCCTGAAAAACCGTGACCGTAAGATCCAGCAGCAGAGCCGGAATCAGGATGAGCCAGATGAGCGGCGCGGTAAGGATATTGAGCAGGGCGGCCTCGGAGAGATAGCGCGAAAGACGCTGGGCCAGGTTTCGGTGCCGTTTTCTGACCTCTGCTTCGAAGCGCACCTTTTTGCCGATGACCGTGTAATAAAACTCCGCCTCTTTTTTCTCGATCTCAAGCAGCAGCTCCTGTTCAAGCTTCTTCATCGCCTCAAGCAGGGCCGTGATTCTGGTAGCCATCCCTCTCTCCCTTGCCCCTCAGGGCCGTGCTTTTGTAACCGGGCTCAGGCCAGGCTCCCCGACGGATCACAAAAAAAAGCAGGTTGCGCCAAATTGGCTCAACCTGCTTTCATAACCTCTCGCCTTTCAGCGTTTCCGTAACCAACTCAATAACTTGGCCGGCGACGCTTCTTGTCTTTTTTCTTGACCTCAGCCTGATTAACCTTGAGATCCCGGCCCTTGAGCATGGTTTTGTTCAGGGCCTTGATCGCCTTGTCCGCCTCGGAGTTGTTGGGCATCTCGATAAAACCAAAACCCTTGGACTGCCCGGAAAACCGATCCTTGACCAGGCTGATGCTGGCGACCTCGCCATAGGCGGCAAAAAGTTCTTTCAGCTCTTCTTCGGTGACTCCAAAAGCAAGATTGCCGATATACATATTCATTGATCCATCCTCCCTCATGTGCATGCATAACAAACCGCTATCAAAAAACCCAACGCACAGAATTGGCGGATAGCGCCCCGGCCAACGATTGGCCCATCAGGAGAAGTGCAAAAAAATTAAGGGACCGGTGCGCGGCCCCTCTTCACACATCTTCTGGTAGTGTCGCACGGTTCCGGCCCCCCCATAAACGTGAAAACAACCGATTCCGTCTCCGCTCTATAGCATGGATCAGGAGGAACACTCAAGCTTTTTCACGATTTTACACATAATGACAAGCAGTTAAGAAACAGTCCCATTATGCGACAATCTCAATCGTTCCTGGCCTGCCCGCCACCACCTCGCCAATGATCCCGAAATCCAGCGAATAATCCCCCTTGCCCAGCCCCTCGGCAAGGGCGTTAATCCCTTCGGCGGAGGCGGCAATCAGCAGGCCGCCCGAGGTTTGCGGATCGAAAAGAACCATCTCCCTGGGATCCAGTTCAGCTAAAGCGCTTTTCAGATGCGGCGCATAGAAGGCCTTATTTTTGTAAGCGCCTTCCGGGATGATGCCCATGGCCGCATATTGCAGGGTCTCGGGCATCACCGGCACTGCCTGCGCCTCGATGCGGATAGCCACCCCCGAAGCAAGGGCCATTTCATACAGATGCCCAACCAGCCCGAAGCCGGTGATGTCGGTGCAGGCGTGGACGCCCACGGCCTGCATGAGCTGGGCCGCCTCCCGGTTCAGGGTGGCCATAACCTTGATAAGCATGGCCTCGGTGCCTTTTCCGGCCAGGCCGCCTTTAAGGGCGGTAGAGAGAATCCCGGTGCCCAGAGGCTTGGTGAGCAGCAGCCGGTCGCCCACCTTGGCCCCGGAATTGAGAACCACCCGCTGGGGATGAACCACTCCGGTAACGGACAGCCCGTATTTCAGCTCGGCGTCTTCGATGGAATGCCCACCCACCAGCAAGGCCCCGGCCTCCTTGATCTTGTCGAGCCCGCCGCGCAGAATCTCCTGCAAGACGGAGCGATTCAGCTCCTTGATGGGAAAGGCCACCAGGTTCATGGCCAGCAGCGGTTTTCCGCCCATGGCGTAAACGTCGGAGAGCGCGTTGGCTGCCGCCACCTGGCCGAACTGGTAGGGATCGTCAACAATGGGCGTGAAAAAATCCACCGTCTGGATGAGAGCGGTATCATCGTTGAGACGATACACCCCGGCATCCTCGCCCGTTGCCGCGCCCGCGATCAAGTTCGGATCGGTGGGCAGCTCAAGGCCGCACAAAATCTGGTCCAGGTCCCCCGGACTCAGTTTGGCGGCTCAACCAGCGGCTTTAACAGTGCTGGTCAGTTTAGGTCTGCTCATTGTTTCTTCCACTGTATTTCATGAAAAACCCCTTCCGCTTCTTTGTGAAAAATTTTGGCCAAAACGATGTTGGCTGCGTCCAGAATCGCCTGCACCTCCGCTAATTGCGTCGAGGCAAAGGTTATGGCCATGCCGCAATCCCCGCTGATTTCACGGGGCACCGGCACCACATCCAGAGAAATCCCCCTCTGCCTGAGCAATTGTTCCGCCTTGAGCACATAGTGGATGGAAAAAAGAATGGCCACATACAAGCCGCTCGGATGACAGTTATGATTTACTGACTTTATGGGGATGCAAAATTCTGAGGCGGCCAGTTCAGCCTCCTCGATTTCCTCTTTCTGATCCCGGCCAAGCAGGGACTGAACCGCCTCGCCGCACGGCTTATCCTCGTAGAGCATGGCATGAACCTCTTCTAAAATGGGCATCTCAACCCCTATTTTTAGAGCGAGAGCCCTGGCCGAACGGGTGGTTTTT
The DNA here is from genome assembly GCA_001799255.1 of Deltaproteobacteria bacterium RIFOXYD12_FULL_55_16. Taxonomy (GTDB): domain Bacteria; phylum Desulfobacterota; class Desulfobulbia; order Desulfobulbales; family Desulfurivibrionaceae; genus Thiovibrio. The sequence goes on along the minus strand of MGTC01000057.1, from coordinate 13,498 downwards.
ATCCCCTCGGCCACCATCTCCATCTCGGCCAGGATCTGGGCCAGGGTCTTTCCCTGCCCAAGTTTAAGGCCAACCTGCCGGTTCCGGCTCAGATCACCGGTACAGGTGAGAACCAGATCGCCCATGCCTGCCAGGCCAGAAAAGGTGCGGGGTTTGGCGCCCATGGCCACCCCCAGCCGGGTGATCTCGGCAAGCCCCCTGGTGATGAGGGCGGCGCGGGTATTGGTGCCATAGCCCAGGCCATCGCAGATCCCTGCGGCAATGGCCACGATGTTCTTGAGCGCCCCGCCCAGCTCCAGGCCGATCACATCGGTGCCAGCATAGACCCGAAAGCGTTCGGTGTGAAAAATATTCTGAAAAAACCTGGCCCCCTCGATAGTGTTGGCGGCCACAGTCACCGCCGTGGGGATTCCGGCGGCCACCTCCCTGGCGAAACTCGGCCCGGCCAGCACCCCCAGTTGCCCTTTGAAACCAGGATTTTCCCTGGCCAGCACCTCAGCCATCACCTGGTTCATGGTGAGCAGGGTCTCGTTTTCGATCCCCTTGGTGGCGGAGATAATCGCGGCGTCTGGAGCCAGATGGGGCGCCAGCCGGGTAAACACCTCCCGGTAGACATGGGAGGGAACCACCATGACCACCACCGGCTTGCCGGAAACCGCCTCAAGCAGATCAGCGGTGGGCCGCACCTTGTCGGGCAACGGAAAGCCAGGAAGGTAGGTGGTGTTCTCCCTGGCGGAACGAAGCGCTTCCACCTGCTCAGGACGATGCCCGCAAAGATCCACCTCGAACCCTTTGTTAGCAAGCAGAATGGCCAGGGCTGTGCCCCAGCTGCCGGCGCCGATCACTGCTGTTTTTTCTGGTAGGGTCATGGGGTGATCCTATAGATATTTGCCGTGTAACTGTTTGTCGTCGACCATGCCAATAAAATTCCTTAATTTTACATCTGTCAGAATCTTTTTCTCACAATTTCTCACAAAACGACAAGGGCAACTTGACCGCGCCATTGAGTCGGATAGAAAACCTGGCAACTCCACGCGGTCAAGTTTACCTTATCAGACCACTGCCCCTTCAGCACAAATTAAAAAACACAACGTGAGCGATGGAATTTTCCCAACTATCAACGGCAATCTCGTTCGCAAGGCGAAGAATACGACCTGATTCTGTCACCCCTCGCGGCCTGTTTTGTTTTACGGTAAATATCAGCAGTTTGCGCAGACAGCCTCGGGCCTCTTACTCAGCCGAGCTGTCCTGCTCGGGCAAATCTCCTGCGGTCAGATAGTGAACGCTTGGCTACAACATAGGGCGGTCGCATCGATAATTTACAAAATCACCTTAACTCCCGCAAAAAAGCCAGCGCCCGGCGGATTGGGATATCGCCAGCCATCCTCTCCTGGCGGAGGTGACGCACCACTTGCACCGCTGGCAGATTGTACTTTTCATGAAAATACTTGAGCGCAGGGCTTAGTTCGCTGTCACTGAGCTTGACCTCGATGAGGGTAGTCGGCTGATCCTCCACCGCCAGGGCAAAATCCACCTCTTTCTTTTCCTTGGTGCGCAGATAGTGCAGCGTGGCCCGCTTGCCCTGGTAATCCTCAATGGCGTTTACATGTTTGAGCAGGCTTACGGCCATCATATTTTCAAAGCGGATACCGTTGTCGCCCTTGACCATGCCGGTATCGTAAAAATAGAGCTTGGGCTCTTTAAGCAACGACCTGGCGATGTTCTGGTGAAAGGGGGTCACCCGGAAGACGATAAAAAGGGCCTCGAATATTTCCAGGTATTTCTTGATGGTGTTGGGCGAACAGGCCACATCCTGCGCCAGGGAGGTAATGGAGATCGGCGAACCTGCCCGGCGGCGGAGTAGTTCCAAGGTGAGCTGGACAGCCTTTAGATCGTGAATACGTTCAAAATCCAGAATGTCGGTGCGGATGAGGCCATCAACATACTGCATCCGCCAGCGGTCAGCATCCTGGTCGGTTTCGGCCAAAAACGGTTCGGGAAAGCCGCCTCGAATCATGAGCGTGTCAAGAGTGGCTTCCGAAGCAGCGGGAATTTCGTCTACGGAAAGGGGGTTGAGCCGGTGACGGAAATAGCGGCCCGCCAGAGAATCGCCGCTGCTGCGGAAGGTGTCCAGCCTGGCGCTGCCGGTTACCAAGATTTTAAGCTGTGGCGGCCTGGTGTCGAAGATACCCTTCAGGTAATTTTTCCATTCCGCCATCTTGTGCAGTTCGTCCAGCACCAGAAGTTCCGTGCTGGGCAGCCAGGCAGCCTTGCTGATTATAGCCCGGTCTTCCAGGTTGTCATAATTAAGGTAGACCCCGTTAACCGCATCTTTGAGCAGGGCCAAGGCAAGCCAGGTCTTACCAACTTGGCGGGGGCCGGTAATAAAGACCAGTTTACGATCCAGGTCTTTTTTTATAAGGGGAAGCTGGAGGCGATTCATGCTAACTATTGTGCCTTACTTTGCAGAATAGTCAAGACTTTTACGCATTAGCGTGCGGAAAAGTCATTGAACGGCTGATAACAGTTGAACGAAAAAAGGGCTTACGATATTAGTCGTAAGCCCTTGCTATTTCTGGTGCGCCCGGCACGATTCGAACGTGCGACCTGCGGATTCGTAGTCCGACACTCTATCCAGCTGAGCTACGGGCGCATTAATGAGATGGGACTTATAACGCACATTGTCCTGTTCGGCAACAAATTTTGGGCCATTCATGAAAAAGCTGAACATCGGCAAGCCTCTTGCAAAAATCAATCTGAGATCCGCCTGCGCAGATCAGGCTCCGCCCTTCCCGGAGACCAGGGAAAGCTCCGCCAGGGAACTCCCCTGCTTAAGGGCCTGACCAATGGCCTCGCCACAGGCAAAGGCCTGATCCTGCTGCTCCCGGCTGTGCCCGTAACGAGGATAGTGGTGGCCAAGCCATTTGCTCCGTTCCGGCACCCGGCCGGCAAGTTTCAGAAATACCCCGATGGTCCGCCAGGGCTCCTTGTTGGGGTGGACAAAAATCATCCTGTTGACCACCTTGGCCCCGCAACGCTCAAGCTGCCAACGCAGACTCAGCCAATGCATCCGCCAGTAGCCCCGGCAGGAAATCAGCGGCAGAACCTGCTGGCCGGAAAAAAGCCTTTTCCCGTCACGGTCAAGCAAGGAGAGTACCGGGCCGCTGGGATTATAAGACCAGGTGGGCCCAGCCAGAACAAGCAGATCATAGCGTTCCCAGCAGAGAGGAGACAGCGGTTGGATGGGAAACCTCACCCGCAAAAAGGTGATGAACATCATGAACAGGGTGGCCGACACCGTGCCGATGGGAAATTTGCGCGGGGCAAGAGGCTGGAGGCGCTCACAGGCCAGCTGTACCCCCTGCGCCTCAAGACCGGCGCCAAGCCGATGCACAAGACCGCTGGTCTGGGCGCTGAACGAGTAATAAAGGATGAGAACCTTTGCGGGTCGGGAATCTGGGGGCTGCATTCTTTCTCTTGGCACCATTGATGACCAGGCCGGGCTCTTTTTCGCAGATCCCGGCTTTGCAGTTGCACTTTTTTAATCCCAGCCACGGACAAAATCGAGTAGAATTCTTTATACCATATATAATGACAAGCCTGAAGAGAGAAACCTGACCTGACGCCAGGTAAAATAATATTATTGCCATCCTCCTTATCCCTGGATAGACGACCATGCCTGAAACACACGAAATAATCATTGTCGGCGCAGGCCTTTCCGGCTTAAGCGCCGCTCATTTCCTGAGCAAAAGCGCGCCGACCCTGGATATCCTCATTCTTGAACAGGATAATCGCCCTGGCGGG
>MGTC01000057.1:0-9674 GCA_001799255.1 Deltaproteobacteria bacterium RIFOXYD12_FULL_55_16 | reverse complement strand
GCGGGGCGGTGCGCTCCTTCAAGGAACAAGGCTACCTGGCCGAATGGGGGCCGCACGGCTTTCTGGACAACAACCAGGCGAGCCGCGATCTGCTCCGCGAAACCGGCCTGGACAAAGTTGCCCAGAAAGCCCCTTTAGGCAACTTTGTCCGTTATGTCTGCCATGAGGGGCGACTGGTGCAGCTCCCGCAAAAACCCGCCGCCCTGCTGGCAACCCCGCTGTTATCCCCCTGGGGAAAATTGCGGCTGCTGGGCGATCTTTTCAAAAAGCCACGGGATGAAGAGCAAAGCGTCGGGCAGTGGGCGGCATACCGCTTCGGCCCCGAGATTCTGCCCCTGGTGGATGCCGCGCTCACCGGCACCTTTGCCGGAGATTATGAGCGCCTCAGCATTGATGCCGTAATGCCGGGAGTGCGGGCCCTGGAAAAAGAAGCGGGCTCCGTCCTCAAGGGGCTGCTCAAAAAAAAGGGCGGGGCAGGGGGAAAGATCCTGCCAGCCATGACCAGCTTTCCCTTGGGCATGGAACAGCTCATCACCACCCTGGCCGCCGGGCCGAACATCCTTTATCACAGCCCGGTGCAGGCCATCACCCGCGAAAACGATACCTGGGAGATAAGCACCGAGAGCAAAACCTACCGGGCAAACACCGTTATTATCGCTTTGCCGGTCAACCGCACCCTGGAGCTGCTGGCCGCTCATGCCCCGCCCCTGGCCGCCATCCCCACGGCAAGCATCGCCACCGTGGCCCTGGGCTTTACGGACAAGGCGCAGGTACCCTTTGGTTTCGGTTATCTAGCCCCGGAACGGGAAAACCGCTTTGCCATGGGCGCCCTTTTTTCCACCCAGATGTTTCCCGGCCGCGCGCCCCAGGGTGCGGTGCTGATGGAGGCCCTGGTCGGAGGCCGCCGGCATCCGGAACGGCTCCAGCTCTCCGATGAGGAGCTGGTCAGGCGCACCTATGACGATCTTAAGCAACTGATCCCTCTGCCAGAGCCCCCCACTTTCAGCCGGGTACTGCACGGCAACAACGCCATCCCCCAGCTGGAAATGGGCTACCCCGCGCTGCTGGCCTGGAAGGATGCTCTGGAACAGCGCCTGGACGGCTTGCATCTCTGTGGCTTTGGCTGGGAAGGGATCGGTATGAACGACATGATGAAAACGGCCAGGACGGTAGCCGACAGGATCCTGCACCAGGTTGGCGGCAAACGGCAAGAGCCAGAAGTCAGGCCGGTTTATTTTTGATGAACTCATAACAACTAACTGTTTAACGCAGAGGCGCAAAGTCGCAAAGTTTTAAAGTTGAGTTGAGCAGCTTGCCGGATTTTATGCCCTTCAGGGTGCAAACGAAATTTGATGCACTCGTAACAACCTGAAAAGTTAACAGGCCCACCACACGAAATCAAACACTTACACATTAATACCCGTTGTAATCGTGGCTTTTTACGATTTCAACAAACTTATACCCTCTGGGTGCAATCCTTTTATTTCAGCACCTTGTCTCCGCGCCTTTGCGTTCTGGTTGGGGGAATTTCTTTCAGCCCTGATTTTTCAAGCGCTCTACCAGATGATCCACCTGCCCCCGGATGCTGCCGCTGCGGACAATGGCCTCGCTGATAACCCGGATGGAATGCACCACCGTTGAATGATCCCGATTAAAAGCCTTGCCGATCTCGGAGAGCGCCTCCTCGGTGAGTTTCCTGGCCAGGTACATGGAAACCTGCCGGGGAAAGGCGATCACTTTCTTTCTCGCCTTTGACTGCATGTCTTCGATGGAGACATTGAACTGTCCGGCCACGAAATTACGGATCAGCACGGTGGACAACTCCTGCCGCTGCCCGATGATCCCGGCGACAATCTCCTTGACCATCTCCAGGTTCGGCACACTCTTGTGCAGGGAGGCCTTGGCCTTCAGGCCGATAATGGCGCTTTCCACCCGCCGGATATCGCCCTGGATCCGGTCGGCCAGAAACTCGATGATCTCCCCGGAAAGCGAGAGCTTGTTGTTACGGGCCTTGCGCTCGATAATCAGACACCGGGTCTGCCGGTCGGGCGGGTTGATGGTGGTGATCAGCCCGGAAGAAAGCCGGGAGCGCACGCCGTCATCAATATCCGGAATCTTGCGCGGGGAAACCGCTCCGGTGAAAATAATCCTTTTTCCGCAATCCATCAGGATATCTAGGGCCTCGGCCAGCTCGGCCTGGGTCTTGGTTCTGCCGGCCAGAGACTGCACATCCTCCATTAGCAGCACATCGCACTGATTATGATATTTTTCCTTGAAATGCTCCATGGTGTTGTTTTTGATGTTGCGCACCATTTCGGAGGTAAGCTGCTGGGAGGTGACGTAATGCAGCCTGGTTCCCGGGGAATGACTGGTGATATGATGAGCCACCGCATGGGTCAGATGGCTTTTGCCAAGGCCAGTCCCTGCTTCGATAAACAGACAGGGGCTCAAGGTGGCATCGCCATTGGCTATGGCCTCGCAGGCCGAATGGGCCAGAGCATTGCTTTCCCCGACCATGAACTCGGCAAAGGTATAGCGCGGATGCAGGGTTCGGATCGTGGAGCGCGCCACCGGCATGCTGGGCAGCCGGAGCTGGCTCTGTTTCTTTTCCGCTTCGAGGAGCAGAAGCGGCTGCGCCTTCATGGTCTGGCCCACCGAAAGGTTGACTGCCCCGCCGGTAAAGCCGACTTCCTGCAAGGCCGCCTGAATATCGCTCAGATAGTTGTTTCTGATCCAGGAGCAGAAATACGGATCCGGCCCGGCCAGCTGGATGTTCTGCGCATCGCCATGCACGCATTGCAGGGGTTCGATCCACAGCTTGAAATCATGCTCGGAAAATTTTTGCGACAAAACAGTCTTAACTCTCTGCCAAAGCATCTTTTTCCCCTGGTTCAGTCACGAAAAAATAAGCAATTAAAGCGAAATGAGACCGCTGAGATAATCTCTGTCCGTTTTTTTAAAGGAAAACCATGCTCCCTGTCAAAAGCGATCTCAAGGAATTTTCCCCCTGCCGCCGCCCAGGTTTTCAACAACCCACAACCCCGGACAAACAGGCGAAAGTCGCTTGTCCAGCCGCTAAGAACCGGATATTTCATTCCTTTTGCAGATAGCCTTAAAAAGTGCAAAATTCCATAAGGTTACACCAGGTTCACGAGAAGGAAATACCATTTCATTAACCACTAAACATTAGACTTTTCTCTTCATAGCTCCAGATTGCTCCTATTATCTCATTTCAGCTTCTTTATAATCATATAAATTCCCTTGTTTCCGGCATGCCCCTGTTCTGGCGGATTTTTTCCTGAAAAATTATTTTTCCGCCCGCCCCCTTGCTGACCTGAGCCAAAACTCTGCCATCCCCCTGCTCTCCATCCTTTTTTCCTTCCCGGGCTTTCCTGGGTAAACGTCCAGCGCTGCCGGGCAGAGCGCATCTTTACCGAATCTTTACCGTCATTAACAGCACCTTTACCTGTTTTTGCTGTAACCTGTCTGGCATGGGAGATTCCGGGTCAAGAGGACGGGGTCGCAAGGACAAGGGCGCGTTTGCGGTGCCTGAGTGTCCGGCAGCAAATAAGAATGGAGGAGGAAAAATGCACAAGAAAACTTTGGTGACGGTTGCGGCCCTGTTTGTTCTGGTGCCGATGGCCGTGGTCTTCGCCCCGAAGGCAGATGCCCAGGCGAAGAAGGACGGAGCGGTAAAAGCCGTTCAGGAAAAAAATGTGAATGCCGCCGCCTGCTACGAATGCCATGGCACGGTGAAAGAGCTTCACCTCATGGGCAAGCACAGCAAGGTAAACTGTGTCAGCTGCCATGACGGACTGGCCAGGCATCTCGCCAACCCCGGCAAGGAAACCCGGCCGGTAACCCGGATGTCCTGGGAAACCTGCGGCGCCTGCCACAAGGATCAGTACGAGAGCTTCATGAAGGAAACCTTCCATCGTCCGGCCAGGGACGAGAAGTCCCAGCTCACCAACCGTTCGCCCAATCCCTACTGGGACAAGCTGATGGCCGGGCATGGCTTCACCAAGGAACACAACCTTACCCGCAGTCATGTCAATATGCTCACCGATCAGCTGGCGGTGGATCGTTCCTTTGGCGGCAGATTCCAGCCCAAGAACGGCTGGAACTATATCTTTGAAAAGGGCAAGACCTGGGACGTTCTGGTTGACACTCACCCGGAAACCAAGGAACACAAGGCTTTCCGGCCTCAGACCGCCGCAGCGGCCAATCCGGTCTGTCTCCAGTGCAAGACCCAGGATCAGATCCTCAACTGGGCCTACATGGGCGACAAGGTTGAGGGCGCCAAGTGGTCCCGGCAGTCCAATGTGGTGGAAGTGGCCAAGGATGTCGAGCATGGCCTGAGCTGTTTCACCTGTCATGATCCGCACGCCGCCAAGCCCCGCATCGTGCGCGACGGCCTGATCGACGCCCTCACCCGGCCGGACGGCGACACCCTCTGGCACAAGGATCCCAAACGCACCGGAATCAAGGTTATCGACATGGGGACGCGCGGTTTTACCCGCAAGATCGCCCTGCTCGACAAGTATGATTCCCGGCTCCAGTGCGGCCAGTGCCATGTGGAGTACAACTGCAACCCCGGCACCGACACCAAGACCGGCCAGCCGGTCAAGATGGACGACCGGCGCACCAATCATTTCCCGTACAAGGATGTTTTTGGTCTCTACGATCATTATGTGAACAAGATCAACTTTCTCGACTTCAAGCATGCCATCACCGGCGGCCTGCTCTGGAAGGCCCAGCATCCCGAGTCCGAGTCCTACTACAACTCCAAGCACGCCAAGGCCGGGGTCGGCTGCGATGCCTGCCACACCCCGAAGATGAAAAACAAGGCGGGCAAGGTCTACACCTCGCATTTCGCCGTCACCCCCAGGGTAATGCTCAAGGAGACCTGCCTCAAGTGTCATCCGCAATGGACCGAGGAACAGGCCAAGTACTCGATCGACTCGATCAAGGCCCACATCAAGGGCAAGATGCGCAAGGCCGAATACTGGCTCTCCGCTCTGATCGACAAGATCGTCGAGGCGAAGAAGGCCGGGGTGGAGGAAGCAACCATCAAGAAGGCCCAGGATCAGCACTTGAAGGCGCACATCCTCTGGGAGTACTGGACGGCGGAAAACTCCGACGGCTTCCATAACCCGGAAATGGCCAAGGAGTCGCTGGCCAAATCCATGGACGAGTCCCAGGCCGGCATCAAGCTGCTCACCGAGGCCATGGCGCCGAAGCCTGCGGCGGCGAAGTAAGCACAGGATGAGTAAAACAGAGCCATAACCTGAATGGCCGGGGCGGCAACGCCTCGGCCATTTTTCTTCCTGACTCGATAACAAGGAGAAACCATGAACAGATTGCTCATCCCCAAAGGGCATAAGTTTTGTTTGAGCAGGCAAGCTGCTCAACTCAGCTTCATATTGCTAGGCCTGTGTCTGTTGATGCAGCCACAGGCAGTGCTGGGGGCGGAAAAGAAACATCCGGCCACCCAGGAAAATCAGGAGTGCGTAGAGTGTCATAGCGATCAGGAAAAGCCCTGGTTTAACGGCAAGCACGGCTTGATGGGAGTCAAGTGTATTGTCTGCCACGGCGCCACAGACCGGAATTTCTTCCCCAGCCCCAGAATTGAAGCCTGTCGCGGCTGCCATGCCGACCAGGTCGCCCAGGCCATGAAGGCCAAAGGAAAAACGGAAAAGAGCTGCTTTTTCTGCCATGACCGGCACGCCCTGACGGTACAGGCTGAGTCGGCCAAACCGTATCACGCCAAGGGAGGCAAATAGCCATGCAGATGACCAGAAGAGAACTGATAAAATATTCGGCGGCCCTGGCCGCTGCTTCGGCTATTGGCCTTGAATTGCCCCTGCCAAGAGGCGCAGCGGCTGCGGCCGGGGAGCCGGACAAATGGGTGAAGGGCGTCTGCCGCTACTGCGGCGCTGGCTGTGGCGTTTACACCGGGGTCAAGGGCGGCAAGGTTGTGGCGGTGAAGGGCGACAAGGACAACTGGAACAAGGGCTTTCTCTGCCTCAAGGGCAATTTCCTGCCTGCCATCCTCTATGCGCCTGATCGTCTCCAGTACCCCCTGCTGCGCAAAGGCGGCAAACTTGTCCGCGTCTCCTGGGACGAGGCCATGGGGGTCATGGTCGATAAATTCCATGACGCGATCCGCAAGAACGGCCCCAACGGCGTGGCCTTCTACGGTTCGGGTCAGGCCTACACCGAGGAATCCTACTTCATCAACAAGCTGTTCAAAGGGGGGCTGGGCACCAACAACATCGACGGCAACCCCAGGCTCTGCATGGCCTCCGCCGCAGTCGGTTACGTCTCGACCTTTGGCAAGGACGAGCCCATGGGCGCCTATGACGACATCAATCATGCCGAGTGCTTCTTCATCATCGGCTCCAACATGGCCGAGGCCCATCCGGTAATCTTCAGGCTGGTCAACGAGCGCAAGCAGAAGGGCAAGGAGGTCAAGATCATCATGGCCGATCCGCGCAAGACCTTATCTGCCCGGATCGCTGATTTGCACCTGAGTTTCACCCCCGGCACCGATCTGGCGATTTTAAACGCCATGGCCCAGGTGATCGTCAAGGAAAAGCTCTATAACAAGGCCTTTGTCGACAAGCACACGATCTTTAAAACCATGACCGACCCGGGGCCGCCTCCCAAAATCAGCAAGGTGGCTTGGGACGAGTATGTCAAGTTCCTTGACGATTATACCCCCGAGGCGGCGGAGAAGATTTCCGGTTGCCCGGCGGCGGAGATCGTCAAGGCGGCCCGCTGGTTCGCAAACTCCAAGGCGACCATGAGCTTCTGGTGCATGGGCCTGAACCAGCGGACTCGCGGAGTCTGGGTCAACAATCTGGTTCACAACCTGCATCTGCTGACCGGCCAGATCTGCCGGCCCGGCGCCACCTCGTTTTCCCTCACCGGCCAGCCCAATGCCTGCGGCGGGGTGCGTGACGGCGGTCTTTTAAGCCACCTGCTGCCTTATGGCCGACTGGTTGCCAATGAAAAGGATCGGGCGGAGATGGAGCAGTTCTGGGGCCTGCCCGCTGGCAGGATTCAGCCCAAGCCGGGGCTTACCGCCATGGAGATGTTCCGTTCGGTCAACAACGGCACCACCCGCTGTCTCTGGGTGGCCTGCACCAATCCCGGCCAGAGCCTGCCCAATGTTGAACCCTACCGCAAAGGCATGGCCAGCGACGACACCTTCCTGGTGGTTTCTGAGGCCTATCACCCGACCAAGACCTCGGAGCTGGCCGATCTGGTGCTGCCCGCCGCCCTCTGGGTAGAAAAAGACGGCACCTACGGCCAGTCGGAACGGCGCTACCAGTATGTGGAAAAGGCCATCGAGCCGCCGGGCGAGGCGCGTCCCGACCTGATGGTGATGATCGACTTTGCCCGCCGGTTGTTTGCCGCCATGGGCCGACAGGAGGAGGCAAAAAAGCTCTTCCCTTACAAAACCTCCGAGGAGGTCTGGAACGAGATCCGCCTCTGCTCCAAGGGCACCGCCTACGACTTCATGGGCATGACCAGGGCCAGGATGAAAAAGGCCCACGGTCTCCAGTGGCCCTGTCCCAGCGAAGATCATCCCGGCACAGTCCGCCGCTATACCTCGGAGTATGACGTGCTGGTCAAGCAGCAGGATCCCAAGGCCGAAGGCGTCCTCTTTTACAGCGCCAAGGCGGACAACAACCGGGTGACCATCTGGCTCAGGCCCCACAAGGGCCCGGCCGAGCCGCCCGACGCCGAGTATCCTTTCGCTCTGACCACTGGCCGTCAGATCGAGCATTGGCACACCGGGACCATGACCCTCAAGGTGCCGGAGCTCAGGCGTTCCGCTCCAGACGCCTATGTGGAGATCAACCCCCGGGACGCGGCCAAAATCGGGGTCAAAAACAAGGAGAAGGTAAAGGTGACTTCCCGCCGAGGCAGTATTGTTCTTGAGGCCAAGGTGGTGGATGTGCCACGGGATGGGCTGGTCTTTGTGCCCATGCATTACCCGGAGCGGATGATCAACGCGCTGACCACCGATGCCTTCGACGCCATGTCGAAGCAGCCGGAATTCAAGATATGCGCGGTTAAGCTGGAAAAAGTGTAGTAACTGCCCAGCAGCACCACATCTGCGTTGTCATCGGCAGGCTCATGTGCAATAGCACACTTCGCCTACCTCTTCCTCGCAGCTGCGGCACTGCTGAACAGTTACGGCGTGGTTACGGTTCTTTCTGGCGTCAAGCTGGATAGTTAAAAAGTATAGTCTTGCAAACTCCCCCTCCCTTGATGGGAGGAGGTTGGGGGGTGGGTGAGGGTGCAACGCCCTGAGGTGCTTGCAACTTCCCCCCCACCCTGGCCCTCCCCCGCCAAGGGGGAGGGGACTTTTAACAAAAAAGGTGAAAAAATGGCGATTGCGAGCGTGGTGGTGGCAACGGAAGCAGGGGCGGTCGAGGTAGTGCTGGCTCAACTGGCCCAATTGCCGAACACGGAGGTGCATGGCAGCAAGGAAAATCAGATCGTCACCGTGATTGAAGCCGATTCGATAGCAGCTTTGAGTGAAGGCATGCAGCGGTTGGCTGCGGTGGCCCAGGTGATTGGGGTCTATCCGGTTTATGCGGGGCAGGAGGAGTGATTTAACTGGTTGGTATTCAGAATTCAGAATACTGCGTAACTACGCCCTGGCAACAGGTTGCCGCTGACTCCTGACTTCTGAATTCTGAATTCTAAATTCTGACTTCTAAATAAAGATGCCCCTCAGATGAGTAAAACACGTAAATCTTTCCTCAGGCCACCAGGAGCGGTGCCGGAAGCGGAGTTCCTTGGCCGCTGCATCCGCTGTGGCAAATGCGCTTTAGCCTGCCCTTACCGGGCAATTCGCCTCGCCGGTCTGCTCGACGGCTTAGCGGTCATGGGAACCCCGGTTATCCTGGCCAGGCAAACTCCCTGCTATCTCTGCCTGAAATGCGTGCCGGGCTGTCCGTCCGGCGCTCTGGATGGCAGGGTAAAAAAGCGCGAACAGGTGCGGATGGGAACCGCGCGACTTAATAAAAAAACGTGCCTTAACTGGCAGGGCACCTTCTGCCGAAGCTGTTACGACCACTGCCCGCTCTTCAATGAGGCGATCACCATGGACAGCGAGCTTAGGCCGGTGGTCAATGAGAAAAAATGCGTGGGCTGCGGGATCTGCGAGCATGTCTGTCCAGCCGACCCCGCCGCCATCGCCGTAACTCCTGGGGTGGCAGGATGAAGATTGCCCCGCTCCGCAAAACGGTCCAGATCCTTTCGCTTGCCGCCATGGTGGCGACACCGTTCCTGAACAGCCGGGGAATCAGCGCGGTCAGCGGCAGTTTTTATTCCGTGAGCCTCGGCCCGCTTTTGCTTACCGATCCGCTCATCGCCATTCAGCCGCTGCTCGCCATCCTGACCATTGACCGGCTCCTTCTGGCCTCGGCTCTTATCCCGGCGGGGATAGCCCTGGTTCTGGGCCGGGTCTTCTGCAGTTGGGTCTGCCCCCAGAATACCCTTTCCGAGCTGTTCGATCCGCTGGGCAGCAGGCTCAGATTGTTTACCCTTGGCTCAGGCCCGCTGATCCGCTACACGGTGCTGGCGGTAATCCTGGCCGTTACTCTCCTGTTCGGTTTCCCCTTGGCCAGCCTGCTTTCAGCCCCTGGGATCAT
>MGTC01000056.1 GCA_001799255.1 Deltaproteobacteria bacterium RIFOXYD12_FULL_55_16 | reverse complement strand
GCCAGGCTGGCCATCACCTGCAAGCTGTCGCCGAGGATCATGCGATTCTGCCACTTGCCATCGTGCTGGTAAAACTCGGTCTTGGCGTTGTCATCCGGCAGGCCGTTGAAATCGGCAAAAAGATCCAGTTGATGGCCGGGCTTTCCGGCCTTGGCCTGCTCGGTCTGCCGCAGCAGATCGTCAATCAAAACCTTGGGGTGGACCTTCTCCTGGATATAGAGCGGTGGGGCATGCACCACCAGATCGGACCAGTCCTGCTCGTCCTTGCCGCGCCAGACCAGTTGCGGATCAAGGTCACGGTTGCGGCGCTGGTAGGCCACCCGGACAGGGCTTTGCTCATCCTGGCGCATCACCGACTGGTATTCGGCGGTGGGGATGTTTTTGCGGGTTGCCTCGTCGTGCTTGAGGGTTTCGACGGTCAGTTTGCTTGGTGCCTTTGCCATCTTATTTTATCCTGTTACGATCGATGTCCTGTTTGTCTGGTTTGACCTTGAGGCATTTGGGGCATTTTCGGGGCATTCCTAAAGTTGCCGCCGTGGGGCATATGGGTCATAAATGAGGCATTTTTTTTGCCTTAAGGTAATAGGTGCCGCGTCGCTCACCATGGCGCATTATAATGCCTTTCGTTGCCATATCGTCCAAATCACGTGTTGCTGTCTGTCGGCTCACTCCTGTCAATTCCTGATAGCGCCCGCTGGTTAGTTGGCCCTCTGAACGGAGACAGTCAAGTCCCGCAATTTGCCGGTCATTGAGCTTCAGGCTGCTCATCACCTTATCCGTCAGCCAGTCACGCCAGAGGGTGGTGACGAAAAAGCCGCCGCGCTGTTCGAATTGCGGTTCTGGTAGGCCGCCTTCGCGGGCGAGTTCAATCATGGTCTGGGTGCCGGAACCGACCCGCTCGATGTAGCGGGCCAGATAGAGCGATTCCGCCAGCAGGGGATTGTAAGGTACCGACGGATGATCATGACGCAGGTTGTCAAGGGTCAGCGTGCCTGGCAGCGAACCGGGATTCCAGACTTCAAGCCGGTCGGCAAAAAGCCGCACTTCGACAGAGGCGTTGCTGTGATAATCCCGGTGGGCGATGGCATTGACAATGGCTTCTCCCACGGCATCCGGCGGGAGTTCATAGGTGGCGGGGGCGGTGATGCTGGTTGAGCGAGTGCCGATGGCGCGGTCGATCTTGGCCAGGACGAAGTCGCGTGCCTGGTCCGCCTGCTCGAAAATGTCCCCACCATAGACCTGCATGGAGGCAAAAGGGCGGCGGTATTCCGTGCCATGGCAGTGCATGCATTTGGTTTCCGCGGTCCGATGAACTTTTTGCGGGTTGCTGCCGAAGAGGAGCATGGCGGCATTGGTCGGTTTGCCATCGTCAAGCAGATTGAGGTGGGTAAGCAACGCCTGGGTGCCGGTGTTGGACTTGAGGGGAAAGCCCCGTTCACGACGTGCGGTATCGAGAAACCATTCTACCCGCTTACGGGATATGTCTTTCAGAGTGGCGCGGTCGCAGGCTGCTGTGTCGAAAGGAAGCACCCGCAGAGCGCCAATCTTGTCAAAATGATCCACGAGGCTGGCGTAGACCTCTGCTGTCAAGGCGCTGCCATCTTCTATGCGCCGACGGATTAATTCGGCACCAGCCTTATCGACCAAATGCCGCATTTTTGGATGACGTCGTTTTTCCTCGGAACCCCAGACGTAGATGAAGCGAGGTTTTCCAAGTCGGCTGGCGTGGTCATACTCTCGCTCAGTGGGCGAAATGCCATAGCCATCCTCAAATCCGTACTGATACCCGAAGATGCCCAGGTAGATGTCGCACCGTTCCACCTCTTCCAGATATACCTCGTCGGCCCGCTGATCCCTGGCCGGAATCTCCTCGAAAAGAAAAACCTCGGAGACAAAGCGACGAAGCACCGCGTCGCCAAGCAGGAACGCCTTGAGGTCCCGGCGTTCCTGCGCGAATTCCTTCTGAACGCTGCTGATAAATATTTTTAAGCGGGTTGCTGGCATAGGATATTTTCGATCATTTTGTTGAACTCGGCGGTGACTCTGGCCTCGAAGTAGGATTCAATTTGGTATACTTCGGTGAATTCGGCAAAAGCCCAGCGGCCGTAGTGCTTGAGGTTGTTCACCCCCGGCACCCAGTAGGTCTCCATGGTGCTCTTTTTTTCCTTGGCGTCCTCGCGGCGGTAGCCTTTGATTTCGACGATGAGGTGGAGTGGGTCGTCGTCTCCATGGCCATCGTCCACCAGGACGATGAAATCCGGGATATAACGGCGCATTTCTGAGCCGTAACGATAAGGGACTTCCAAGCCAAGGCTGTGGTTTTTGACGTATGCATTAACTTTTGGATGAGCCTCGGCCACCCGGCAGAATTCGCCCTCCCAGTCGCTGTCGAGAACCACCCAGTTGATATGACAGCGGCGGGCATCGGTCTGCCAGCGGTCTTTTTTGGAGGTGTTGAAGTTGACGTGGTTGGTGGAGCCGGTGGGGTTGTAAGGATCGAGCACCGCCTTGATGGGCCGTTTGCCGTGTTCCGCCCTGGTAATCCCGGCGGTGATCCGCTCGCAGGCCATGTCTGCCAGTTCCTGATACATGAGCTGGGCCGGATAAGTGCCGCCTTTACAGACCAGGCAAGTATCGAGCCACTGCTTAGTAATCCGCTTGAGCTGACCGAAGAGGTGTAGCTTGGGTTCTTCGCCTGGGTCACGCCATTTGGTGTAAAGCAGGCGTTGGGTGAGATGAAAAAGGAGGGTGGAGCGGCGGGTGTCTTCCAGATGTTCCAGGCTGAGATCGACGTCCGCCCCGATGATCCCGGCGTTTTTGGTGATGGAGGGGCCGACCAGATCCGGGGTCAGTTCCAATACTGAGTCGTCATTGAATTCGGCGGTGAGCCGTTCCTCGGGCAGTTCGACCCGATAACCGGCCACCCGGGGGAAGCTGATTTCCAGGTGATCGCGCTCGGGTCGGATCGCCTTGACCTGGATGGTCTCGCGGGGTGGTTGCGGCGGGGCCACCACCGGCTTGGCGGTAAAGTCGAAGGGTATCCCCAGGATGTCGGCATATTCGACATTGAACAACCCCTCTTCGTTGAGGTCGTAGGACTGACGACGCAGAGCGCGGCCAATCACCTGCTCGCAAAGAAGCTGAGTGCCGAAGGCCCGCACCCCGAGCACATGGGTGACGGTATTGGCATCCCAGCCTTCGGTGAGCATGGATACCGAAACCACGCAACGAATGGAGTCGCCAAGGCGGCCCGGCTTGCCGACGGTGTTCATGACCTCCCGCAGCAAATCCTGGTCGGTAATGTTCTCGGCCTGGCGGCGGTCGCCAGTGCGCTCGATAATCTCCCGGCGGAAACGGTCGATTTCATCGGCAGCCATCTCGTGAAAATTATTGTCCAGGGCCTCGCCTGATTCCAACTGTTCGCTGTCGATCAGCAGGGTGCGGGGGCGACCGAGTTGATTGCCGTGTTCGTCGAAGTTGCGGAACAGGGACAGGCGGCCGTTTTCCAGGGTTGAGGTGCCGTCATCGTTTTCGCGGTGAAAGCCGGAGATGTAATCGTAAACCAACTTGGAGATGGAGGTGTTCTGGCAGACCACGATGAAACAGGGCGAGACCTTCACCCCGGCCTCTTCCCATAGATGAAACGTCTTTTCATAATGCCCGTAAAGGGCTTGCAGGGCGGTTTGCAGTTCCACCGGCAGGCTGAGGGGGTCGAGATTCTTGGCCGTGCCCCGGCCTTTTTTAGGCATTCGGCTGCGGATGTGTTCCCAGAGGTTGCGGAACTTGGGCATCTCTCCGCCGGGGATGTTGTCGGCCACCGGCACCCGTGGCAGTTTGACGATGCCGCATTCGATGGCGTCCATCAGGGAGAAGTCGCTCATGGTCCAGGGAAAGAGGGTGCCTTCCGCATAGCCTGAGCCGCGCAGAAGAAACGGGGTGGCGGACAGATCGACCACCCGGCTGACTCCGAGTTTACGGTTGACCGCTTCCAGGCCGGAGATCCAGAGACGGGCCGCCTCGTTGTTTTTCTCCGCCTCTTTCTTTTCGTCGCCTTTGAGTTCGCTGTCCTCTTCTTTTTCCGGCTTTTCCCGATAGCAGTGGTGGGCTTCGTCGTTTAAGACCAGGATGTTTTTGAGGCCCATCAGCTCGGGCATCACCCGTTGGATCATCTGGCCTTCGCTTTCCATGGTGTTGAGCTCCTCGCCGCCCCTGCCTTGCAGCAACAGGCGACCGCCCTTGGAAAGCTCCATCCGTTCACGGAGTTTGAAGGCGTGGTAGTTGGTGATCACGATCTTGGCCCGTTCCACCTCGCCCAGCAGATCACCCGGCACCAGCTCCCGGCTCTGGTAATAGCTGTCCGGGTCATTGGGATGGAGCACCCGCAGTCGGTCGCGGATGGTGATACCGGGGGTGACGATGAGGAAACCACGGCTGAATTTTTTGCTGGTGGGCCGCCGCACCGCATTGATGGTCTGCCAGGCAATCAGCATGGCCATGACCGTGGTCTTGCCTGCTCCGGTGGCCAGTTTCAGGGCCAGGCGCATGATTTCCGGGTTGGCATCGTGGTTGGCGTTGGCAAGATGTTCCAGGAAGCCCTTGCCGATTTTTCCGGCATTAGGGGCGACCTCGGTCAGCCAGATGGCGGTTTCCACCGCCTCGATCTGGCAGAAGAAAGGTCGGATGCCATTGAATTTGTGCTGCCGCCAATGTTGGAGCAGGCGGGCGGTTTCCGGGGTGACCTGCCAGTGGTTCGGATTGGCCAGGCTGCGCCACTGCTCCACCTGGTGCCGCAGGCTATTGATAGTTGAGGTGGTGTCGTACTGCTGCTCGGCGGTGGACAGCCCCTTGTCTTCGCCGAAGATCAGCTTGAGCTGATCGGTTGCCCCTTTGCGCTTTCTGGGTTTTGGGATCGGGGTGATAAATTCGGCCCGGCGACGGCTTCCGATAATTTTTTGCGTGGGTTGGCCCTGGTCATCAAGTTCCCAATGTTGCGCTGGCTGTGCATAGGGAGAGTTGAGGACGGGTTTTTCGAAGAATTGATTTTCCATGATGAGCGCTACCAGAATTGATTCAGGTATTGTTTTTGCTTAGAAATCCATATGCAAAAAATTACAAGCAATTTCCCAGCCCCTGTATGGATCACAAGCAAATTAGTCTATCTATCCAGCAAATGCCTTATAAAAGTCGCGCTTGAGGAAATGTCAAAATACCTTACATAAATACGCCACGCAGGCATTGACCGATCTTTTCACGAGCATCGTATCTCATCAACTGGGACAAATAGCGTCCTATCAAAATATTTTTTCTGGCAACTCCCCACGTCTCTGCATTTTTTGTACAGAATCGCCGCCTGCTCAGTCTCCACCTCCCTGCCAGCCCACCTCCTGCCGCCGCGCTGCACTGAAACCGATAAAGGCGACGCAGCCAACCACAAAACAAAGGACAAACAGGCCGCTTGCAAAAAAGGAGGCGCCGTAGCCCCACTCCCGGTTCAGGCTCCCAGCCGTCACTGCGGCAAGAAAGGTGGCCAGGGTGCGCACCCCGTAGAGCAGGCCTGAGTTGCCTCCCAGCCGGGCAGAGGGAAAAAGCAACGCCACCAGCACCCCCAGCTCCAGCATGGCCACCGTATCACCCAGGGTGTGCAGGAGCCGGATGATCACCAGGCTCCAGATGTCAACCGCCAGCGGGGTCAGCATCTGGAACAGCGAGGAAAAGGCCATGCCGCCAAGAAAAAAGAGAAACACCGATCGCCTTTTATCATGATACCTGCCGACCAGGGGAACGGCCATGGCCATCCACAAGCCCATGCAGGCAAAGACCAGGCCGATCTGCCGGGGAAGCAGGCCGAATTTTTCCTTAAGCAGCAGGGAATACGAGGTCTGTTCCACCCCGAAATGGGTGCTCAGCACAAAAAGACAGGCGATCAACAGCAGGGGCTTGAGCCGGAACACATCCCCGCTGTAATCCTTAAAGGAAAAGACTATCGGCTCGTAATCAAGCAGCAGCAGGGAGAAGAGAAAAATGGCCCCGGCCCCGGCCATGGCAAAAACAAAGATCAGCTCAGGTGAGGTCTGCACCAGCAGACCGCCAACCAGGGGGCCAAGGCCGAAACCAAGATAGGCGCTCAACTGGTAGGTCGCCACCCGGCGGCTTCGCTGGATCTGCCCGAAATGCTTGAGATAAAGAGACTCGCTCACCACCACCAGGGCCGCGCTCCCAAGCCCTCCGACACAGACCGCGCCCAGAATCCAGGCAAAGGAGCGGGCAGAAAGAAGGGCGGCAAAATAGCCTGCGTAAAGCAGGGCGCCGCAGAGCATGGTTCGCCTGGGAGAGAAAAAATCGGAGAACATCCCGAGCGGCAGCATCAGCGCCATAGAGGAGAGGGAAAAAAGACCGATGGCCATGCCGATCTGCAAATCGCTCAGGCCGTAGCCCTTGAGGAGCAGGGGCAGATAGGCCAGCACCAGCCAGTGGGTGAAATAGATAAGAAAACGGATGGTGATGGACAGCAGGATCTGACGGCGCATGAAGATGTTCCTTATGGTGAAAGTCTACCATCCTCTTCTATCATGCCCGAAGAAAAGAGGCAATTATGCTGGACTCAGCGTTGTCCGGTTAGAAAATTGCTGGAGCGATTTTTGTAGAAAAATAGTCCCTTTCCGACACCAGCTTGCCTCTTCACCCACACCCCAAACTTCTTGCAAGATATTAACCGAACAACACTGAGTTACGAAGCAAGAACCGTTGTGATCTCGGCTTTACAGCCGACAATTGACAGACACGCGGCTTGTTGCGATTTCAACAACTGCGGACTTGGCCTCCAGAAATCACCCGATTACCCGCGCTGAGACCAGACATCGGGGCGACATTGCCCTGCCTACGCCCCATGTCGGCTGGCGCTTTCCTCTTTTTCCCCATACCTTGAAAACGAGGAACGAGGATTTTGGCTGCAAAAAAAAAATCAAGGAGGGACGACCATGTTGAAAAAAAACCTGCTGGTGGCCTGGGTGGGGATATTGCTTGTCAGTCAGAACGTCCAGGCCGGAGACGCCGCCCAGAACGGGGCCTGGGGCGGCGCAGCCGGAGGGGCTCTTCTTGGCCAGGCCATTGGCCGCAACACCAAAGGAACCCTGCTGGGCACCGCCATCGGCGGGGTGCTGGGCTATATGGTCGGCAACGAAATGGACAAGGAACAGACTCGGACGGGCCAGGGATACTCCCCGCAACCCGCAGTTGTCCAGCAGTACGAAGCGATAAATAACGCCAATTGCCAGGAGGTGGAGGTACTGGCCGAGGTGGACGGCAGACCGGAACGGGTCTACTCAACTGCCTGTTACGAAAACGGCGCCTGGGTTCTCCAGAACAGCGGCCGGGTAGTGAGCCAGACGGTGATTATCAACCGCGACCATTATTATCCGCAGGCCAGAGGAGTTCACTATCCGCCCTGGGAAAGACATCGCTGGCAGGAAAGCAGATACCGCCCGATGCCTTATGGTTATTTTGGACGAGGCCGGGGCTACGACAACAACCGGTTCATCTTCCGCTAACTGATCTCCAACCATCAGCCGCTCAGCCACAAGAGCAGCAGGCATAGGGTCAGAGCCGAATAAAGCAGGTAAATACCGATCCAGCCCTGATGCAGAAAGGCCCTGGTCACAAAGGCTGCGCTGGATAAGACCCGGCAGAGCGGATGGATCAGCCGGTCCAGAATCAGATCTGGAGTGTGAGCGACAAGACTGGATACGGCGGGGAAAAAACCGATGGCCCGTCCGCCAACGATATTGCTCCACAACCCCCAGCGGAAAAGACCGGTCAGCATCTCCGCAAAGGAAACCGCCGTATATTGCATGCGGGCTGTGCCCTCCTGCCAGCCGCAGCCCCAGGTCGCCGGTCGTTTTTCACGCTCAGACACGGGGGAAGACTGCTGCCGGAGAAAGAAAAGCAAAGAAAGAGCCAGCAGCAGAAAGGCGCAGAGGCTGAGGCCATACACCGGGGCCAGACTGCCGATCAGCATATTCTCCTGGTTTACGGACAGGGCCAGGGACGCAGCCGCCCTGCCCAACCAGGCTGCAACAGCCCGTTGCAGCAGGGGAACAATCAGCCAGGGCGCCAGGCCGATTATCAGGCAGCAGAAAAAAAGCCCGGCCATGGGCAAAAGCATGCTGCCTGGCGCCTCGCTGGGCAGCGGCGAAAATTGCCGCCGCGCCTTGCCTAAAAAGGTGACGCCGAAGACCTTGACAAAACAGGCCCCAGCCAGGGCGCCGGTCATGGCCAGGGCCGGGGCGGCCAGCACCGTCAGGGAAAGCAAGAAGGGAGCGCTTTCGGCCTGGCTGTGGAGCAGGCCCAGATAGATGAGCCATTCGCTGACAAAGCCGTTAAACGGCGGCAGACCGCAAATAGCCACCGCCCCGCCGAGAAAGAAGAAGGCGGTGCGCGGCATCAAGCGCGACAAGCCGCCGTAGCAGTCTATCTCCTTGCTGCCGGTTGCCTGGATCACCGCACCGGCCCCGAAAAAGAGCAGGGACTTGAAAAGGCCGTGGTTGATTACATGGAGCAGAGCCCCGGCCAGACCGAGAACAACCAGGGCGGGGCTGTGGAAGGCCTTTCCCAGCAGGGCGCAGCCCAGGCCAATCAGGATGATGCCGATATTCTCCACGCTGTGATAGGCCAACAGCCGTTTTATATCATGCTGGGCCAGGGCAAAGACCACCCCCATGATGGCCGAAACCACCCCGAGAACAAGAATACTCCCACCCCACCAGGCCGGCTGAGCGGTGTAAAATCCAGCCACCCGGATCAGGCCGTAGATCCCCATCTTGATCACCACCCCACTCATCAGGGCGGAAACATGGCTGGGCGCGGCGGCATGCGCCCCGGGCAGCCAGATATGCAGGGGCATGACCCCGGCCTTGAGGCCGAAGCCGAACAGGGCCAAAAGAAAAATCGCCCCGGCCTTAAAAGTGGCGCCGTCAAGGGTGGCGGCCTGGGGAAAAGCAAAACTGCCGCTGGGCCCGGCTAGAAGAATGAACATGGCAAACAGGGCCAGGGTGCCGGTGTGGGTGACGGCGAGATAGACGTATGCCGCCCGGCGGGCCTCTTCTTCCTTCTGCTCGGTAAGGATCAGAAAAAAGCTGGCGATAGCCATGACCTCCCAGGCCATGAGAAAGAGAAGGCCGTTACGACTGACCGGCAAAAGAACAATGGCCGCGCCCAGCAGGCCGTAAAAGAAACGAAGCCTGCCTGCTGCCACCCCGTGCCGGGCCTGGGAGAAGTAGCCAAACCCGTAAACAGAGCCCAGACCGAGAATAAGCAGACCAGGCAGAAGGAAGATGGCCGCCAGAGCGTCAAGTTCAACCAGAAAACTGCCACCGGGGAGAGCCCAGGCCGCAGCCAGCAGAGGTGAAGGAGTTTGCCAGGCCCCGGCCAGCGAGGCGGCAAAACCAAGGGCCACGCCGGTCAGCAAGAGGGCAACGGAAAGCCTTTCACCGCCCTTTGCCCACCGGCCCCAGGCCAGGGCAGGCAGCCCGGAACAGAAAATCAGGCTTACGGCGGCAAGGTAAAACTCGACCAAGGTCAGTTCCTCTCTTATCTTCGGCCAAGCAGGCGTAACAGCCCATCCAGAATGGTATAGGGATGCGGCGGGCAGCCAGGGATATAGAGATCCACCGGCAAAACGGGATCATCCCCCCGGCTCACCTCGCTGCTGTGCAGAAACGGCCCGCCGTTGATGCCGCAGGCCCCGGTCGCGATGACGATTTTCGGCGCAGGCATTGCCTCATAGGTGTCCAGCACCGCGCCGCGCATGTTTTCCGTGACCGGCCCGGTCAGCAGGAGACCGTCCGCGTGGCGGGGGGAGGCGACAAACTGGATGCCGAAGCGGCCCAGGTCGAAAACCAGGGTGCCAAGCACGTTGCAATCCGCCTCGCAACCGTTGCAGCCGCCTGCGGAAACCTGGCGCAGTTTGAGAGAGCGGCCAAAGAGCTTCAGCCGCGCTGGCTCAAGCGGCTGAGCCAGGGGATACTCCCCGCCGCTGTAGAGCAGATCCTCACGCTTGCGAACGGCAAGGCGATAATCACGGCCAAAGGTGATCCGGCCATGGGGACAGGCCGGACAATCGGCGCAGAACAGGCAGCGGCCCAGATCAAGAACCAGCCGACCATCCACCTGCCTGCAGGCCGAAAACGGACACCGCGTCTCACAGGCCTTGCCGCAGCCGGACGGACAATCTTCACTGAAATTGGGCAGGCCCCGAAAGCGCGGCGGCAGGATCGGCTCCTCCTTGGGGAATTTCCCCGTCTTAAATCCCTGACGCCACCGTTCCCGTATTATCTGCAGCATGCTTTTGTTCCTTTAATTTACAGATCAAACCCGCAGTACGACAGGTTAAAGCTCTTGTTGCACAAGGGAAAATCGGAGATCTGCTCGTCGCGCATCGCCATGGCCAGGCCCATCCAATTATGGAAAGACGGGTCAACTATCTTGTAGCGCCGCAAACGGCCAGCGCCATCGGTGAGACCGGCATGAAACACCTCCCCCCGCCAGCCTTCCACCATGCCGATTGCCAGGGCCTCACCCTTGAGCGGCCCGATCGGCGCCCTGACCGGATCATCCGGCAGATCATTCAAAATCCGGCGAATCAGCTCGATAGAGACGCTGATCTCCCGGCTGCGCATCCGGGCGCGGGCCATGGCATCCCCGGTTTCCTCGGTAATCAGGTCATCAAACAGATGCCGGTAGACCCCGGTTGGGTGAAAAAAACGACTGTCGCGGGGCACGGCGCAGGCCTTGGCGGCAACCCCGACCAGACCGAGATCCTCGGCCACCGAACGAGAGAGACGGCCCCTGCCTTCAAACCGGCCTGAAACCGAAGGCGAGTCAAAAAAGAGCTCCATGGCGCCCAGGGTATTGCCCTGGACGGCCTTGAGCCGGGCCAGCATTTCTCCAGCCAGGGCCGGATCAAGATCAAAGAGCACCCCGCCTGGCCGCACCAGCCCCCGGCCAAAACGACTGCCGCACAGAGCTGCGGTCAGGTTGAGATAGTCGCCGCGCAGACGGCCACAATAGGAGAAGGTGGGCAGAAAACCGACATCTCCGGCCAGAGCGCCGATATCGCCCAGATGGTTGGCCAGCCGTTCCAGCTCAAGGGCCAGAGCGCGGATGGACTGGGCCCTGGCCGGAACCTCGCAGCCGCTCAAGGCCTCAATCACCTGACAGTAGGCCAGGCCATGGCCAATGCTGGTGTCGCCGGCAATGGTTTCCATCTGCGACATGGTAGCGGGATGGGGCCCGCCTTGCAGCATCCGTTCGATATCCCGGTGCTGGTAGCCAAGCGAGATCTCAAGATGCATCACCTTCTCGCCATGACACTGGAAACGGAAATGCCCCGGCTCGATGATTCCGGCATGCACCGGCCCAACCGCCACCTCGTGCACCCCTTCCCCATCCACCCGGTAAAACTCCATCTCGCCGATACGGGGATGCTGATCCGTTGGCCGGCCCCAGGCATCGACCCCGGTTCGCCAACTGCGGTGGAAGCGGAGTGGCTTGAGCCAGGGATGCCCTTGGGGCACAACCCCGTACTGCTCGGCAATCTCCCTTTCAAAGAGATGCATCTGCGGACAGTTCGGGGTCAGGGAGGAAAACCGCTCGCCGATGCGGGTACGGTACACGGCGACACAGGCATTGCGATCCCGGGCGACCAGAGCGAAAAGCTCCAGCTCTCCTCCCTCTCCGGTCACGGGCACGGCAAAACAGGCCGCCACCCTACCCTGCTTGCGAACCTCGGCCAGCAGGCCGAGGCTGAACTCATCAAAGTCAAGGATCTGCACCGACTCTAGGCCGACGGCCTCACCGTTTTTCAGCAGTTGCGGATTAAGATCGTTCATGGCCTTACCTCCAGCAGGTCGGCTGCTTCGGCAAAAAGCTTTCTGGCCGGTTCGGGCAGATAGATCCCCAGGAAAAGAATGATAAGCAGCAGAACCAGCGGGGTGCCGGTGGTCACCATGGTCTCCCGGTAATCAGGGTCTCCTTTCCGCTCCGTCGGCGTACCGAAAACCACCGAAAGCACGGTACTGCCCATGCCAATGAAGATAACCGCCAGAAAAAAAAGAAACAGGCCGCCGGTCAGATAGTGGCCACCATTGAAGATGCCCCGGAGGATGGTAAACTCGCTGATAAAGGGGGCAAAGGGCGGCGAGCCGGTAATCGCCAGAAAGCCCAGGAGAAAAAGACTGGCGGAAACCGGCACCAGGGTGATGGCGCCCTGCACCTCGCCGACCCGCTTGCTGGCGAAACGGCGATGAATGTTGCCGGCGGACAAAAAGAGTACCCCCTTGGTCAGGGCATTGTTCATCAGATGCAGCATGGCTCCGAAAGTGGCGACTCCGCCAATGGCAACGCCGATGGCGAGAATCCCCATGTGTTCGACACTGGAATAAGCAAGAAGCCGTTTAAAATCTGGCTGCCTGATAACGAACACTGCGGCAAAACCAAGGGAGACAAGGCCCATGGCCAGAAAGGCCTCGCGGGCCACGGCCCCGTCGCCTGCGGCCTCCATGATCTGCAGGGTGCGCAGTAAGGCCAGAAAGGCCAGGCTGGTGAGCCCCCCGGCCAGGAGCGCTCCAACCACCCCCGGCGCCTCGCCATAGGCGTCCGGTTTCCAGGTATGCAGGGGAGCAAAGCCGGCCTTGGTGCCAAAACCGACCAGCAAAAAGACAAACCCGGCCCGGAGCCACGGGGTGGAGTAGCTGGCGGCGCCGCGCAGGATATCGTCAAACTGGAGACTGACCTGCGCACCTCCAGCCAGAGCGGCATAGGCAACAAACAGAATGCCGAGCATAGCCAGGGCAATACCGACGGAACAGAGAATCAGGTATTTCCAGGTCGCCTCGATAGAAAAGCGGTTGCGGTTGTAATAGATCAGCGGGGCGCTGGCCACGGTGGTCGCTTCCACCGCCACCCAGAGAAGGCCGAGGTGCCGGGCCACCGCCGCCAGGCTCATGGCGGCAAGAAAAATAAGCAGGCAACTGACAAAGATTCTATTCCCCCAGGCAATGCGGTAACGCAGGTAGCCAACGGCATAAAACGAGCACCCGCAAAAAAGCAGACTGACGATGAGCAGGATAAGACGGCTTAACGGATCAACGGCAATCCAGTTCCCGGCCAGGGACAACGGTGTCCCCTGCCCGCCCTGGATAACAAGGAAGGTCAGCACCAGATGCCCCAGACCGCAAACCGGCAACAACAGCGGACGGAAGCGATCCGAAGGAAGACAGAAGGCGGCAAGGCCGCCAAGGCATGGCAAAAGAAGAAGCGCGGCTATCATGTTACTCCCTCAAAGAAGAAAGCTGATCGGTGTTCATGGTAGAAAATTCCCGGTTGATCTGGTGCATGACAATCCCCATGACAAAAACCGCGACCAGCAGATCGAGGAGTACCCCTGCCTCCACCATCAGGGGCATGGCCTCGGCCAGAAGCATGCCGAAGATAAAAACCCCGTTTTCAAAAATCAGGTAGCCCAGGGCCTGGGTAATGGCCTTGCGCCGGGTGATGAGCATGAGAAACCCGGTGGCCAGGGTACCGAGCAGCAGGGTCGGCACATAACCGAGCAACGGCTCCATTTCCCGGCGGATATGCACCTGGCGGATGGCCCTGAGCAGCAGAAAAGGTATGGCCAGCCCCTTGAGCAGAAAAGCCCCGCCGGCCAGAATTAGAGAATGGCCGGAGAAGCCATGGAGAAAAAGAGGCAACAACGAGAGGATGCCGCCCTGGATAGCCACGCTCCGGATGCAGGCATTCAGGCGGCTGCTCCCCAGGAGAAAGAAGTTAAAAAGGATGACCAGCAACAGGAGAAGATTGGCTGGATTATAATTGTCCATTAGTTACCTCAAAAGCAGGATCAGCGAGAAAAAGGAAAGCAGCATGGTTCCGACCAGCAGTTGTGGCACCCGCAACAACCGCAAACGTGCCATGGTTGATTCAACCACTCCGATGACCACCGCCAGCAGCAGCATCCCGCCGGCGAACAGCAGGGTGTCGAGCAGCAGATTCCCGGTTGCGCCAGGAAAGACAAGGCGGACAACCAGCGCCCCCAGAACAAAGAGCTTCATGGCCGCGCCATAGAGAATCATGCCGAAATCAGGGCCGCTGTGATCAAGCACCATCACCTCGTGAATCATGGTCAGTTCCAGATGGGTATTGGGATCGTCAAAGGGGATGCGGCAATTTTCCACCAGAACCACGACAAACAGACAGGCCACAACCAGAATCAGAGAGGGCCCGGCGCTCTGCCAGGCCGCATTCAGAGCCGGGCCAAACATGGTGGCCAGGGAAAGGGAGCCGGAAAGCCGGGCTAAAACAATGAAGGAGAAAAAAACCGTCGGCTCGGCCAGGCAGGCAAAGGTAACCTCGCGAGCCGCGCCCATGCCCTCGAAGGAGGAACCGGTGTCCAGAGCCGCCGCAGCCGTGAAAAACCGGCCCAGCCCGAAAAGATAGACAAAAAAGATCAGGTCGCCAGTAAAGGAAAGCGGCGCGCTTATGGCGCCAAAGGGAACCATGAGCGCGGCCAGCACCGGCACGGCAAGAGCAAGCACCGGCCCCGCCCGGAAAACCCAGGTGGTGGTGCGGCTGATAACCAGCCCCTTGCCGAACAGCTTCCAGAGATCATAATAGGCCTGCAAAAACGGAGGGCCGGTTCGCCCGGCGAAAAGGGCCTTGGTTTTGCCGATCACCCCTGGCAAGAGAGGGGAAAGAGCCAGCAGCAGGAAAAGGTGCAGGAACAGTTCGAGCATCACGGTTCTCTCTTTAAGGCAAGGTAGAATGAAAAATGCAGAATGAAAAATCAACCGAATCCCTTGCAAAATCCGGTAACTGATCACAGGATAGGCGACCAAATCTCGCGTCGTATCCAAACAATACAGGCAAAAGGAGGTCTGTCCCCAGCAGTTTCGGGGGCTGCCCCCATTTTACCGGGCCGTCAGCCACCCCAAAAACCGGAACAGCCACGGATTTCTGGATCTTTAGTTCAGCGACAAAAAGTATTACCTCGGCAAAAACCAGTGACAGTCCCGGTTTTTGGGGTTCCCTCCATTTTTCACTTTTCGCTTTGCCTTCTTCATTCCTTCAATGCAGCCCCACCCAGAAGAGCAGCAGGATAGTGGCGCTGAAGATATAGAGCAGATAGACATGGAGCTGACCTGCCTGCAAGCCGCGAAAGCCGCTGCAAACGTCAGCGGCCCATCGGAAGAAAGGCTTGAACAATCGTGCCAGCACCGGATCCGGCGCCGAAAAGAAAAAGCTTTTGGCCTCCGGGAAAAAGCCAATGGTTCGACCATCTTCGTTAGAGGGACTCAGACAGCGGCAGAACATGGCGCTCTGGGGAAGCTCGCTATAACTCTCGGCGCTGTAGGACATCCGGCTCGACGGAAAGGCAAAGCCGCAGCCCCAGGTGGCAGCAACTGAAACAAGGCCACGGCTCTGCCGCCAGCGAAGAAAGCCATAGGCGACCAGGATACAGCCAAGCAACAAAACCGCCATGATCCCCAGCCACCAAGGGGCAAGAGCCGCACCGGCCAGTATGGTTGCCGCAGCCGGATCAAGCAGGGCCACAGCCCGGCCCGCCATCTGCAACAGAAAAACCGGCATAAGGCCGCCAGCCAGACAGAGCAGGGCCAGGACGGCCATGGCGCTCCCCATGGGCCAGCCTGACTCATGCGCCCTTGCGGCCTCCGGACTGCGCGGCTCCCCGGCCAGAGCGATGCCGAGGATCCTGGTCATGACGATAAGCACCATCCCTCCCACCAGGGCAAGCAGACCGATAAACACCAGGGGAAAAAATCCGGCCAGACCGGAAAGGGCGGTGCCGCTCTCAAGCAAGGCGCGATAGATAAACCATTCACCGATCAGGCCATTAAAAGGCGGCAGCGCGCTGATAGCCAGACCGCCGCAGACGATGAGCAGGCCGGTGACGGGCATGCGGCGCATGAGGCCGCCCATCCGGTTAAGATCCCGGCTGCCGCTGCCGTGCATCAGCGAACCGGCCCCAAGAAAGAGCAGGCTCTTGAACAGGGCGTGGTTGAGCAGGTGGATCAGCCCCCCGGCCAGGGCAAAGGCCGCAGCAAGATGATGTCCGGCGGCCCGGCTCTGCATCCAGAAACCAAAGGCCAGCAGGATGATACCGATATTTTCCACGGTGGAATAGGCCAGGCTCCTTTTCACATCCCGTTGCAGGGCGGCCATGGCAATGCCGAACAGGGCCCCGATAATGCCGATTGCCATCAACAGCCCGCCCCACCAGGCCGGACCGGCGGGCAAAAAGGCGGACAGGCGGAGAAGCCCGTAAATGGCGGTCTTGACCATGACCCCGCTCATGAGCGCAGAAACATGACTGGGCGCGGCCGGATGCGCATCGGGCAACCAGACATGAAAAGGAAAGATGCCTGCCTTGCTGCCGAAACCGATCAGCAGAAGAAGAAAAAATAGCGAGGCGGTCGGAGCCGAAAGCTGGCCGAGCACCTGAAAGGAGGTAAATTCCAGGCTGCCGGAAAGCGCCTGGACTGAAAGAAAAAAGGCAAAAAGAAAGGCTACGCCAAGATGGGTGGCGAGCAGATAGGTCCAGCCGGCCTCCACCGCTTCCGCCAGATCGTACTCACTGATAACCAGAAAAAAAGAGGTGAGCGACATGCACTCCCAGGCAAAAAGAAAAAGCAGCCCATTGGCTGCGGTCACCACCAGGGTCAGGGAAAGAAGGAGCAGGTTGTACCAGGTCCAGTGCAGTCCGGGCCGGCGCCGTTTTCTGCCTCCCTTCATGTATTCGGCCCCGTAGAGGGCCCCGGCCAGACCAACAATAAAGAGCGGGAGCAGAAAAAAGGCGGACAGTCCGTCCAGCCGCAGGGAGAACGCCCCACCCGGCATGGCCCAGGGCAGAAGAAAGGTTACCGCCACTTGCTCAAGCAGACTTTGCCCTGCTGAGGCCAGACCAAAAAGACACCCAAGAACAGCGCTGCCGCTGCCGAGGAGAGTGGCCGCTCTGGCGGCGTTGCGCCCCGGCAAAACGGCCAGCAGCGCGCCAAGAATGAAGAGAAAAAACGCAGCGAAAAGGAGAGTCATGCGCTGGGCCCCTGCTTAAAAAACAGCGCTTCCTGCACGGCAATGAACTCTAGCAGTTTCTTGCGGGTCAGCTGTTCTCTGATCCCCTTCAGGAAGACCGCAGACATGGAAAGCCGCCACAATTTACGTTCGAGAATGGCCAGTTCAGTGTTGTTGGCGGGTAGCACCAGAAAAAGCAGTTCGGTTCTGCGGCTGTCCAATGCCCTGAAATCCACCGGATTTTCGAGAAAGGCAAGGATCACCATGCTCTTTTCCAGATAGACCGGCAAGGCCGGGTCAGGCCACATCCAGGCAATGCCGTCCATGGAAGAGGAGGCCACTGATTCCCGTGACAGCAAGGAAATCTTGATCCTCCTGGCGTCAAAGTTCGCGGAATAAGGATGGGCCGCCAGCAGCTCGTCAATGATCTCATCGCGGTTGCCGCCGTGGATGCGGTAAAGCACCGCCCCGTTTTCCAGGGCCTCGACCAGGGAGATCCGGTAATCCGTCTTCTTGCGGGGCGCCGCGGCTCCCGGCCTCTGGCTGTCAATCCAGTCCACCACCTCATCGGCCTTGAAGCGCCATTGGCCGCCGATTTTTACGGCAAAGGGAATCTGGTTGTCGCTCACCATCCGATAGATGGTTTTCTCGGAAACACCCAGCTTTTCCGCGACACCCCTTATGGAAATAAATATTTTATCCATTTCTGTCCAATATTGTCTAAACATGGCTAAGCATTTACCTGCTTTAAACCGTTGCCAGGAGGTTGTCAATATTTTTCAAGACGCCGTTGAATACAGGAAAATAATTGAAGACCGGTTTGCTGCAAACCTGCTTGCTTCAGTCCATAAATCTGGTATCGTAAGTTACAGGGAAGACTCCGTCTCTTTCCGTCTGACTTTTTTGTTGTCTGTCATGGCCTGGGATTTCCCGAATTGCCCGGCAACCGCAGGCAGGAGGTAACTGATGATCAAGATCGCGATAGTGGTGCTGAGCACCTTGTTGTTTCTGAAAGGGCAAAATGCCCTTCTGGGGGCGGCAAACCCTTTTTACATTCTGGAGGGGGTGGCTCTGGTGCTGTTCGGCCCGCTTTTCTCCGTGATGCTCTCCCATCCCCACAGGGATCTGCACAAACTCTGGGAAGAGCTCCTTGCCATGCGCCGCCAGCAGAGGAAGAGCCAGGACAGAGAGTTGCTCGTCCAGATCCGCCAGCTAGCCAGAGTATGGCAGGGGGCCGGCCCCCAGGAACTGGCAGAGGCGGGGAAAAAGATCACGAATCCCTTTCTGCGCAAAGGGGTGGACATGGTGATCGATGGTTATACCCCTGAAGAGATCCAGCGCATTCTGGAGAAGAATTATTCCTTCCACCTTTCCCAGAAGGAAACACTGGCTGGAATCCTGAGCAGCCTTACCAAACTGCCACAGTCCTTCGGTTTCATCGGCACGGTGGCCGGCCTGATCAGCGTGCTGGCGAACCTCAATGACAAGGCCAGTATCGGCCCCGGTGTCTCGGTGGCTCTTTTTTCCACCCTTTACGGGCTGCTGTTTGCTAATTTCCTGTTCCTGCCACTCCACAAGAAGTATATCGCGCTGATCAGAGACGAGATCAACTCCTTCCCTCTCATTACCGAGGGAGTACTGGGCCTGGCAAACCGGGAGTCATCCTGTCATCTCTACTACAAGCTGGAATCTTACATGGGCGCAGGCGAGGTGACTGAGTATTTTATCCCTCTACTGCCGCAGCCTCAAGAAAAACCGTATTCAGATCATAGTCAAGAGGCGCAATGAAATCATACTTGAACAGGTTCCCCTTCGAGGATCCAGATGGAGACGCCAACTACTGGGGAATCATCGATGTGATGATTATCCTGCTGATCTTTTTTATTGTCTTGTACGTTAATCAGCAGGAAGAAGCGACAGAGGCCAGGACAGCGGGAAAGAGCCAGATTGCGGATAACGCTCCGGTTGCCGCAGCCCGAAAAACCGAGAATCCGGA
This sequence comes from Deltaproteobacteria bacterium RIFOXYD12_FULL_55_16, assembly GCA_001799255.1. GTDB lineage: Bacteria > Desulfobacterota > Desulfobulbia > Desulfobulbales > Desulfurivibrionaceae > Thiovibrio. Next base: position 7,967 of record MGTC01000056.1, on the reverse strand, counting down.
GTTTTCCCAGGCCGTGCAGCGTCATCTGGAGGGCATGCTGGGAAACGGTTTTTATATTTCCTCCGCCGGCCCGAGCTTTACCCTGGTGCTGGAGGAGAATCTTTCGTTCAGCAGCGGGGAGTCCACCCTGGCCACCGACGGCCTGGCGATTCTTGATCGGGTCGCCGCTCTGATTCTGGAAGAAAAAGACTACGATGTGGTGATCTCCGGCCACACCGACGATATCCCCATCCACAAGGGGCCTTTCCGCTCCAACTGGCATCTGTCTGCGGCCCGTGCGGTGGCAGTGGCGGAATATCTTCTTGCGCGCGATGTCGCCCCCCAGCGGCTAACCACCCAGGGCTTGGCAGAATTTCACCCGCTGTTCGCCAATGATACCCCGCAAAATCGCGGGAAGAACAGACGGGTTGAAATTACCCTGATAAAAAAGGGAGGGACTGTAGTCACCCCCTCCCCCATGATTGCGCCGCAACCCTGACCTCAAACGGTGAAGCTTAGGGGCCGTTCCGAAATATCTTGTGCTTCCTTGCCTGTTTCGTTACGGCTCCTTATGCCGTTTACCTGTAACGCCTCATTCCTTAAGAAACTCGATCTTGCTCTCGGTGGGCGGCATGGCCGGATCAGGGGTAATGCTGATTTCTACCTGATGCTCCTGTTCCAGCTCGATCAGATCCTGACGTTTTTTGTTCAGGATGTACTGGGCCACCTCCATGGGCAGACGGCAGACCACCCTTTTAATCTCCTTTCTGGCCACCCCGGTCTGAATATGCCGGAAATGTACCAGAGCCTGGGTTTCCACGGAGCGAACCATGCCGCGTCCCTGACAATGGGGGCAGAGGCGATAGCTGCCCACTGAGACCGGGGCGGCCATCTTCTGCCGGGAGATCTGCATGAGGCCGAACTTGGAGATCTTGGAAAAATCCACCTTGGCCTTGTCGCGCTTCATGCAGTCGCGCACCTTTTTTTCCACCTCGCGAATATGTTTGGAATCGCGCATGTCGATGAAATCAACGACTATAAGACCGCCCAGATCGCGGAGCCGAAGCTGACGGGACAATTCCTCGGCCGCTTCCATGTTGGCAAGAAAAATGGCGTCTTCAAAGCTCTTGTCCTTGCCGGTGCGGCCGGAATTAACATCAATAGCGACCAGGGCCTCGGTGGGATTGATAACGATAGAGCCGCCAGAGGGCAGAGGCACGGTGGGCTGGTAGATCTGCTCGATCTGACGCTCCACATGGTATTGATGGAACAGGGGTTGAGTTCCCTTGTGCAGCTTGGCGGTTGTCGATTTGCGCTGGGCGGCGGGCAGCAGTTCGAGAAAATTATTGACCTGGGCCAGGGCCTCTTCCGCGTCCACCAGGATCTCGGTAATCTCGGCCGTAAAATGATCGCGCAGGAAACGGGAGACGATATTCTGTTCCTTATGCAACAGGGCCGGGGCCTTCTCGGTCTGGCCTTTTTTCTTGATCTCCTTCCAGAGATTGAGCAGGTAACGGACATCCTGGGCCAGCGCGGTCTTGGTGATCTCCTGACTGGCGGTACGCACGATGTAGCCGATGCCTTCGGGGATGCTGACGCTTTCGATCATCTCCCGCAGCTTGCTGCGTTCCGCCTCGGATTCGATCTTTCTGGAAATCCCGGCGCTGTCGCTGCCGGGCATCAACACCAGGTAGCGGCCCGGCAGGGAGAGAAAGGTGGTGAGAGTCGCGCCCTTATTGCCGGTGGCCTCCTTGACCACCTCAACCAACACCTCTTGGCCCTTGGTGAGCACCTTCTGGATGGGGAGATCCTTCCAGTGGGTGTCTGCCGCAACTTCCGAAGCGTAATATTCTGGATGGATGTCGCCGAAAGGCAGAAAGCCGTTTTTCTCCGAGCCATAATCAACAAAGGCGGCCTGCATGTTGGCCTCCACCGCAGTGACCCTGCCCTTGTAGATGTTGCCCTTGGTCTGCGCCTGGCTGACGGTTTCCACATAAAAGGATTCCACCCTGCCGCCTTCCAGAAGAACAAGACGGCACTCTTCCGGCTCATCGGTGTTGATCAACAGCTTTAAGGAGGTATCCCCCTTGGTCGGCTGTCTGATTTCTAATGGTTTGACGGCTTCCTTGCTCTCTTCCTGGCCCTGTTCTGCCTCTTTTCGAGGCGGCCTGGGAGTCCGGAGCGGTCGAGGTGGCCGGGGCTGGCGCTGGCGCGCCGGGCTGGTCGGCGCGACGGGCCTCTGTTTCTCAGCTGCTTCAACCGGCGCCGGAAGGGGTTGTTCTGTTTCGAGGCCTGCTTCCGCCTGCTGACCTTCCGGCTTGGCGGCTTTTGAGCGTCTCCGGGGCGGCCTTTTCCGGCGGCGAGGTCTGCCACTCGCGGGGGAGGCTGCCTCGCCCTCAGGATTGGCGGCTCCGCCGGAGACCGGCGCGGAATCTGTCCGGCTGGAAGCCGAGGCTGTCTGGCCGGAGGCCTGGGAAGCGGACTGGCCTTCTTCCCCCTGTTTGCCTGGTTTCTTCAACCATTTGCTCACCCGGGCGAGAATGGAGCGCTCTTCCCCGTTGTTTGCGGGAGCCTGGCCGTTTGGCCGTTCATCTGTTGGTTTGGTAGTATCGTTTGTCATGGTGATTCGTCTCTATGATGCGGCCGCTGGCGGCCAATTGTTGCAGTATGATCTGCGTGGTGTCCGGGTCCAAATTAAGGGCCTCACTGACATCGTTACTTGTGCAGGGTCTTCTTTTCAGCATTTCAATAATTTCGTCTTCGGAAAGATTGCGAAATTTTTCCCGCTCCCGGGTGGTGAAATCAACCAGAATCTCCACCGGCCCTGGAAGCTGGCGGGCAACGGCTTCCAGTTCCACCTGGGTTAACGGTTTGGCAAAACTTTCCAGAGGTGGCCGGGCCACGGTGTTGAGCTGCACCTTGTCCGGCCTGATCTTTTGCACCGCCGCAACCAGGGCAGCAATATCCTCTGGGCTGTCATTAATCTTGCTGACCAGGAGGATTTCCAGCCAGAATTTTCCGGAAAATTCCTGGCGGAAGGTAATGAGTCCTTCGATCAACTCGGCCAGAGGCGAGCAGGCGGCTGGGCGATTGATACGCCGGTAGCTTTCCTCCCTGGCCGAATCAAGAGAGGGGATGACAATATCCGCCTCCAGCAGGTCATGGCGTACTTCCGGGAGGTAGAGCAGAGAGCCGTTGGTCAGAACCACCACCGGCTTGTCAGACTTTCCCTTGAGATAGCGGATCACCTGGCCGATGCCGCTGTGCAGGGTGGGCTCCCCGCTGGCGGTGATGGTGAAGACATCAAGATGAGCCAGGAGTTCCCGATCAGCAAGGACGGTGTCGATTTCCGCTAAAAGTGCGGGCAGCGGAATATACTCCTTGCGGGTACAGGTCAGGGTGGTGGTGGCACCGATCTCACAATAGATGCAGTTGAAGTTGCATATCTTGGGGGGAACAAGATCAATGCCTTGTGAAATTCCTAAACGGCGGGAATTAACCGGGCCAAATACATATTTCATGGGGTTTTACGAGTCTGCGGCGAAACGGCTGAGGATAGAGGTCTGGGCGTCAAGTGTCGCAGGAGTGTTTGCCTCCGCTGATAGGGATTTTTTCTTGACTGGCAAGGTATAACAATCCGGGGCTCTTGGCAAGGCAAATCTGCTTGCTCGCAATGGGGTAAGAACCCCCTTGGGCTGTTGTCCCTTAAACTCCTGATCTTCAAACCTCTTCATGCCGAGCGCCGCTCCCGATCAGAAAGATGCCGTAGGTGGCCCGCAGGTTGGGGAGGAAGCGGACGATATTGCCCGTTTGTTGTTGCCGATGGGTATTGATCGCCACTTCTTTAAGAATGGCAATCTCCTTTTCCCTGGCAAAGTTGCGAAAATCCCTCAGGGTGATCACCCGGATGTTGGGCGTGTCGTACCATTCGTAGGGCAGCTCCGTGCTTCTCGGCGCGTAGCCCGCAAAGAGCAGTTGCAGGCGAATCCGCCAGTAGCTGAAATTGGGAAAGCTGACAATAACCTTTTTGCCCACGGCCAGCAGGGTGTTGATGAGAGCGACCGGCTCGTAGACCTGTTGCAGGGTTTGACTGATAATGATGTAGTCAAAGCTGTCCGGCGGATAATCCGCGACCTCCAGATTGAAATCTCCCTGAAGCACGGAAAGCCCCTTGCCGATGCAGGCGGCCACCTCGGCCTCATGCTTTTCGATGCCGGTGGCCTTCACCCCTTTCTGCTCCTTGAGATACTGGAGCAGCTCCCCTTCCCCGCAGCCAAGGTCAAGCACCCGCGAACCAGGTTCGATCCAGGAGGCGATTATCTGTAGATCAAAACGCATGCGCTCTCCTTCAATTCCCGGCTTTGGTCTCCCGGAAGATCCGGTCGAGGAAAGCGGCCATCAGGGTATGCAACCGCTCATTGGGCAAGAGAAAGGCATCATGGCCCCAGTCCGACTGGATTTCGCAAAAACTCACATCAAGCCCGTTTCGCTTGAGGGCCTGAACCAGGGCGCGTGACTGCTCGGTGGGATAAAGCCAGTCCGAGGTGAAGGCCACCACCAGAAAACTGGTGCAAGAGCCCTTGAAGGCCCCGGCCAGGCCGCCTGCCGCGTAATCGTCGAGGTCGAAATAATCCGCCGCCTTGGTCAGGTAAAGAAACGAATTGGCGTCAAAACGCTCGACAAACTTGTTGCCCTGGTAGCGCAGATAGCTCTCCACCTCAAAGCCTGCGTCAAAATGAAAAGAAAGGGCCTCCCTGCTCCGTAGCTGCCGACCAAACTTGCGGCGCATGGATTCGTTGGAAAGATAGGTGATGTGCCCGATCATCCGGGCCACGGCCAGGCCGAGATCAGGCTTGGCCCCCTCGTAATAATCACCGCCACACCAATGGGGATCGGCCATGATCGCCTGCCGGGCCACCTCATTAAAAGCAATGGCCTGGGCCGAATGCCGGGGCGTGGTGGCCAGGGGAATCGCGGCCCGCACCATCTCCGGATAGCGGGCGCACCAGGCCAGGACCTGCATGCCGCCCACCGAGCCGCCCACCACCGCGAGCAGTCGGGAGATGCCAAGATGATCAAGCAGCGCCTTTTGTACCGTCACCATATCGCCGATGGTGACCAGGGGAAAGGCCAGGCCATAGGGCAGACCTGTTGCCGGGTTGAGCGAGGAAGGCCCGGTGCTGCCCATGCAACCGCCCAGCACGTTGGCGCAGATGACGAAATAGCGTTCCGTATCAATGGCCTTGCCCGGGCCGACCATGATCTCCCACCAGCCGGGCCTGGCGTCATCTGCTGTGTAGCAGCCCGCCACATGAGAATCCCCAGTGAGCGCGTGCACCACCAGAATGGCATTGTCCCGCTCAGGGGCCAAAACGCCCATGGTTTCGTAGGCAATGGTCACCGGTCCCAGGCGGCCCCCGCTTTCGAGAACCAACTCGTGGGGCGGCTCAGCAAAGGTAAAAAACTGCTTGCTTACCAGATTGGCGCAGATCCCCGACATGGTTCAGCTCTTCTCCAGGGCCTGGGCAAGATCGTCCATGATATCCTCCACCGCTTCGATTCCTACGGAGAGGCGCACCAGGTCAGGGGTGATGGAGAGTTTTTCCTTTAGCTCCACGGGAAAAGCAAGGTACTGGCTGGAATAAGGATGAATAACCAGGCTCTTGCAGTCGCCGATATTTGCCAGGTGATAGATCAGCTTCAGATTTTTTATGAAACGAAAACAGGCGGCCTGATCCGCCAGGCCAAAGGTAAACATGCCGCCAAAGCCCAAGCCCCCAAACTGCCTTTGCGCCACCTCATGCTGGGGATGGTCGGCAAAGCCGGGATAACGCACCCACCGCACCTCGGGCCGCGAGGCGAGAAAAGCGGCGACCTTGCCGGCATTAGCCAGATGGCGCTCCATCCGCAGGGCCAGAGTGTCCAGGCCCAGCATGGTCAGATACGCATGGAGCGGCGCCGCCGTGGTGCCGAAATTTATGTGCAGCTCCCGCCAGACCCGGTCCAGATAGGCCAGCTCGCCCTTGCGCTCGACAAAGGGGGCAAAATCGGCAAAGCGCTCACTGCTCCAGTTAAAACGCGCCCCGTCGATCACCACCCCGCCTGCCGCGTCGCCATGGCCGCTGAGATACTTGGTGGTGGAATGAATGACGATATCAGCGCCCAGCTCCAAAGGCCGACAAAGATACGGCGTGGCCAGGGTGTTGTCCACCAACAGGGGCAGGCCGTGGCGGTGGGCAAGCTGCGCGGCTGCGGCCAGATCCGGCACATCCATCTTCGGGTTGCCGATGGTTTCAAGATAAACAAACCTGGTTTTCTCGTTGATCGCCGCCTCCATGGCCGCCAGATCAGTGGACTCGACAAAGCGGGCCGTGATCCCGTACTTCTTGAACACATTGGCAAACAAGACATAGGTGGACATAAAAAGCGAATTGCCGCAGACAAACTCGTCTCCGGAGCGCAACAGGGCCAGGCAGCTATTGGTGATCGCCGCCATGCCCGAAGACATGAATACTGCGGCGCGGCCGCCTTCAAGATCTGCCAGCTTCTGCTCCAGCACCCGGTTGGTGGGGTTGGTAAGCCGGGCGTAGATATGATCGCTAGTGCGCCCGGCAAAGGTATCGCTGAGGTTCTCCGCCGTCTCGTGGCAATGGGCGGCAGTCTGAAAAATAGGGGGCAGGGTAGCGCCCTGCCAATCTCCCGGGGTCAAGGCGGCATGAATCACCCGGGTGTGAAAATGCCTTTTCTTTTCAGCTGCCATAGTTATTTCTCCGATTCTCTTCGTATTCGAGGCGGGAAGTTGTCGGCCAAGAGATTTTCCAGCCTGCCAGACATACTACCACATTGTAACAGACTGTCGCTAGAGAAACCCCGCCGCCATTCTCCACTTTTCACTTTTCCCTTTCCCCTTTTCATTCTCCACTTTTCATTCTTCACTCTTCACTGTACTGAAATCCGCCAGTTGCCCGATCAGTTCGGCATGGATCTTGCCATTGCTCGCCACCACCTCCGAAAGATATGGGGTGTAACCCTTGCCCTCATAGGTGGTCAACCGTCCCCCGGCCTCGCTCACCAGCAGCATGGCTGCGGCGGTATCCCAGGGTTTGAGATTGATCTCCCAGAAGCCCTCGGTTCTACCGCAGGCAAGCCAGGCGAGATCAAGCGCCGCAGCCCCGGCCCGCCGCACGCCCTGACATCTTGTCACCAGTCGCGTAAGGGCCGCCATCACCCCCGCAACCTCTTCCTCAATAGCATAGGGGAAACCCGTGGCCAGAAGGGAGTCCTGCAACGAAGACACCCCGGAAACCTGGATGCGCCGACCATTGAGCCAGGCCCCACTCCCCTGGCAGGCGCAGAAAAGCTCATCCTGCATAGGCGCGTACACCACGCCAACCTTGCTGCGCGTGCCTTCGGCATAGGCGATGGATACGGCAAAAAAAGGAAAGCCATGGGCAAAGTTGGTGGTGCCATCCAAAGGGTCTATAACCCAGACCGGCCCCTGGGGCAGATTTTCATAAGAGGAGTGCGATTCTTCCGCCAAAAAGCCGATCTCGCCGTCCGCCTTGCGCAGCATGGCAAGCACGGTCTCTTCCGCCGCCACATCGGCCTCAGTGACCAGATCAATGGCCCCCTTATGAGTAATCCGATGGGGCTGGTCGTACAAACTTCGCAAGACACGGCCTGCGGCAAGGGCCGCCCTTGCCGCACACCGCAGAAGCTCACCCAGGGCGGCATCCTTGCAGCCCGAGACACACAGGGTAATTCTTTCATCCTCACCTGAGATTAAGACACTAGTCATTTTTTCACCGGAATCAGGATTATATGATTATGCAAGAGATTCTAAGCATGGATGTTATCGCAGAGCGAAAGGCATGGCGAGAAAAAAACAGGAAGAATATGGGGAGTGTTTGAATGGATAAGTAGAAAAAATGGGAGCCTCCAGGTGGCGGACAGCTCATAATGAGCGGCAGGGTCGAATAAATCGCCCC
>MGTC01000055.1:36498-36777 GCA_001799255.1 Deltaproteobacteria bacterium RIFOXYD12_FULL_55_16 | reverse complement strand
TGGGGCTCTCCTTTTTTTACGCCAGGGATCTCAACATTCTCAGCCTGGGCAGCAGGTCGGCGGACACCCTGGGCGTTGAAAGCACCAGGGTGCGCTGGATTCTCCTCCTCGGCGCCTCGCTGGTGACGGCGGTCTGTGTTTCGGTTTCCGGGATCATCGGCTTTATCGGGCTCATTATCCCGCACCTGATGCGTTTTCTGGTGGGGCCGGACAACCGGAAGCTGCTACCGGTTTCCGTTTTGGCCGGAGCCCTGCTCCTGCTTGCGGCCGATACCGTGA
>MGTC01000055.1:32651-36453 GCA_001799255.1 Deltaproteobacteria bacterium RIFOXYD12_FULL_55_16 | reverse complement strand
CCCTGATCGGCGGCCCGTTTTTCTGCGTGATTTTCCGCCGGCGGCAAAGGAGGGCGCTATGAGCGCGGCAGATGGGTTTGCCCTGGCCGGGGTCAGCTTTGCCTACGGCCCGACTCCGGCCATCGCCGAGTTGGATATTTCCCTTGCGCCGGGCAGGTTTTACGGGGTGGTCGGGCCAAACGGCTGCGGCAAGACCACCTTTCTCGACCTGCTCACCGGCGGCAAAAAGCCCGATCAGGGAAGCGTCACCTTTATGGGACAGCCGGTGGCTGATTACCGCAGGCGGGATCTGGCCCGCCTGCTCGCCCTGGTGCCCCAGGATTTTGTCATCGACTTCGCCTTCACCGTCCAGGAGGTGGTACTCATGGGGCGGCATCCCCATATCGGCCGTTTTGCCTCGCCGGCGGCGGAGGATTGGCGTCAGGTGGAGGCGGCTATGGCGGCCATCGGCATCAGCCATTTTCAGGAGCGTTATGTAAACGAGCTTTCCGGCGGTGAGAAACAGCGGGTGGTGGTGGCCCGGGCCCTGGCCCAGCAGACCCCGTATCTGCTTTTTGACGAGGCGACCTCCAGCCTGGATGTGCGCTACACCATGCAGATCTTCAACGAGGCCAAAAGGCTGGTGAAAGAGGAGGGGCGGACGGTGGTCGCCGTGATCCACAATCTGAACCTGGCCGCAGCTTACTGCGACGAACTCATCTGCATGCAGGGGGGAAAGGTGGCTGCCTGTGGGCCCAGCGACACGGTGCTTACCCCGGAGCTGATCCAAAAAGTGTTCGGGGTGGAGAGCCGGGTGGCCTTTGATGAGTTCAGCAACAGCCAACAGATATCCTTTCGCTACTGGAGTTAAGATTGCAAACCTTCGCCAGCACCGCATCTGCCTTGTCATCGGCCCGCTCATGTGCAATAGCACACTTCGCAGACCTCTTCCGCGCATCTGCGGCACTGGCGAAGGTTTGCGGTTTTGGGATAATCTGTACTTTCTGAATCAGCAGAGGAACAACTTATGATAATCACGCGGTTGCTTGTTCTTGCTTTCCTTCTTGCCTGCTTGAGTCCTCATCCGGCGGCGGCCGCGGCTTTAGCCACCTTTCAGGACAGCGAGGGAAAAACCGTTACCGTGACCAAGCCCTATGTCCGGATCGTCTCGCTCTATCCGGCCCATAGCGAGAATCTGGTCAGCCTGGGGCTTGGCGCGGAGATCATTGGGATTGAAGGCGCGGCTGAGGGGTTGCCCCAACTTGCGGGCAAGAAGCATTTCAGCTACCGGGAAGACCCGGAAAAAATCATTGCCGCCCGGCCCGATCTGGTTCTGGTTCGGCCAATGATTGAGCGCTCCGTGCCCCAGCTCATTGCTACCCTGCGTCAGGCAGGCATAACGGTGGTCTCCCTCCAGCCCAACACGGTGGAGGAGATCTTCGATTACTGGCGAGCCCTCGGTCTGCTCACCGGCAGAACCAGGCAGGCCGAGGAGATGGTCGCCACCTTCCAGACCGAGCTGGTGGCCATCAGAAAGATTGTCGGCAAGGTGCCGGAAAAGGCCAGGGTCAAGGTCTATTTTGAAGCGATCCACACCAAGATGAAAACCTTTGCCCGGGAAAGCATTGCCATCTATGTGCTGCAACAGGCCGGGGGGATCAACGTGGCCGCGGATGCCCGCCAGGTTCGGGAAACCAATATCGCCGCTTACGGCAAGGAGCAGATCCTGGCCAAGGCCGGAGAGATCGAGGTTTTTCTCGCCCAGCAGGGACGGATGAATCCGGTGACCATCGAGGCCATCAGCCAGGAGCCTGGCTTTCAGGCGATCAAGGCGGTGCGGAACGGGCGGGTTTTTCTGGTGGACGAGCGGATTGTCTCCCGCCCGACCTTAAGGCTGATTGAGGGGACGAAAACTATCGCCGCCTTGCTCTACCCGGAACTCTTTCCCGGTGGAGGCCAGAAGAAGTGATTCTCCAGGTGGTGCTGCCGGATAGGAGGAAAAGAGTACCATACCCCGTTTGCGGTGGGGGGATATCGGTAAGTATCCGTTTCCTGCCGGGCAATGTTTTCGCTCATTCTCGGTGGAACTCCTGTCCGCCTCCGAGGCGTCTGCTGTCCCGCCCGTCCCTGGTCGGGACGACGCAGCCGAACCCGCGAAAACATTGCCAGGCAGGAAACTCCTGTAGCTGTAGCAAAGTTGCCTGTAAAGAGGTGTGCATCGATGGCCGGTGATCGCCAATCCGCCTTCCTGATCGCCGGCACCAGCAGCGGCTGCGGCAAGACCACCCTCACCCTGGGGCTGCTCGCCGCCCTGCGCAATCTGGGTCTGGCGGTGCAGCCCTTTAAGTGCGGCCCTGATTTCATCGACCCGGGGCTGCACAGGCTGGCTTGCGGCCGGGTTTCCCGGAATCTGGATCTCTGGATGATGGGCGAGGCAAGGGTACGGGAAACCTTCGCCGCTGGCGCTGCCGGGGCGGAGATCGCGGTGATCGAAGGAGTCATGGGCATGTTCGACGGCCGGGATTCTTCCAGCGCTGCCCTGGCCAAGGCTCTGGGCCTGCCGGTGGTGCTGATTCTTGACCTGCGTTCCGCAGCGGAAAGCATCGCCGCAGTGCTCAAAGGCTTTGAAACCCTTGACCCGGAGGTGGCTCCGGTGGCCGTGATTCTGAATCGAGTTGCCAGCCCCCGGCATCTGGAGCTGGTGAGCGGGGCCATCCGCAGCCATTGCCGGGCCGAGATCCTGGGGCATCTGCCCCAGAACCTTGATTTCGCCATGCCCGCCCGGCATCTCGGCCTGTTTACCGGAGAGGAACAGCCCCTCAGCCCCGAGGCCCTTGCTCGCCTGGCCGCGACGATCAGCGGTCAGGTCAACTTGGAGCGCCTGCTGGAGTTGGCTGCTTTCGCCGCTTTGCCGAAGCCGGAAGCCGCCCCGACCAGGCAGGAGGCGGCGGCGCGGGCCAGGATCGGGGTGGCCAGGGACAGGGCCTTTTGTTTTTACTATGAGGATAATCTCGATCTGCTGCGGGCTGCGGGCGCCGAGCTGGTTTTTTTCAGCCCCCTGGCCGACCGGCAACTGCCCGAGGGGCTGGACGGCCTCTATCTGGGCGGCGGCTACCCTGAGCTTTACGCCCGGGAGCTTTCCGGCAATCTCGCCATGCGGGAGGCGGTTTACGATTGGGCCCAGTCCGGCAAGGTGCTCTACGCCGAGTGCGGCGGCTTCATGTATCTGAGCGAAGGCATTGCCGGGGATGATCTCGGGGTGCTGCCCATGGCCGGGGTGTTTCCGGTGACGGCCCGGATGCAGAAAAAGCGGGCCAGCCTAGGCTACCGGGAGGTGCGGCTTGAAAGGGATTGCTTCTTCGGGCCGGCCGGTACCGTGCTGCGGGGGCATGAGTTCCATTACTCGGTGATAGGGGAGATGCCGGCTCATATCGAGCGGATCTATGCGGTGAACAGCAGTGCTGACAGCGACGGCAGCCGCGAAGGGTATCGCCATAACAACGTGCTTGGCGGGTATCTGCACCTCCATTTCGGGTTTAATCCGCAAATGGCGGGGGAATTTGTCCGGGCCTGTCGGCCGGCTTAAGGAAAGGGATAAAATGAGCAGCACCATCATGCAGATACCACCGGAGGCCATCGAGGCGGAAAGCTTCCGGATCATTGCCGAGGAGCTTGGCCCCACCTCCTTTGATCACCGAACCTTCAAGGTGGTCCAGCGGGTGATCCACGCCACCGGTGATTTTTCCTTCGCCGAGAGCCTGATCTTTCACCCCCAGGCGATTGAGGCCGGGATCGCCGCGATCCGGACGGGCCGCAATATCCT
>MGTC01000055.1:27119-32583 GCA_001799255.1 Deltaproteobacteria bacterium RIFOXYD12_FULL_55_16 | reverse complement strand
TCTGTAAGGTGGCTGAGCCGGAAACGGCCCGGCTTGCCAAAGAGGGCGGGTTGACCCGTTCCGAGGTCGCCATTGAGAAAGGGTTGGCGGAAGATATCGGCATCGTCTCGGTTGGCAATGCGCCCACTGCCCTGCTTAAAGTTATGGCGTGCCGGGATGGCCTGGCGGAAAATCTTCGCCCTGCTCTGCTGGTCGGGGTGCCGGTGGGTTTTGTCAATGCCGCCGAATCCAAGGAACTCCTGAGTGAGAAGTCCTACCCATTTATCACTTGTAGGGGGAGAAAGGGCGGAACCCCGGTGGCGGTGGCCATCGTCAACGCCCTGATTCGTCTGGCAGGGGAGGAGTAGAAGGCCATGGCGCGCAGGCTACGAAGCGGTTATACCACCGGCGCCTGTGCCGCCGCGGCGGCCAAGGCTGCGGTGTGGTTGCTTCTCGGCCAGCCCAGGCCCGAGAGGGTGGAGATTCTCTTCCCGGATGGCAGCCGCCATGGCTTTGTCGTGCATCAAGGCAAGGCCGAGGCCGGGCAGGCCTGGGCCTCGGTGCTCAAGGACGCCGGGGATGATCCGGATGTGACCAACGGCGCCGAGATCGTGGCCAGCGTCCGGTTTCTGCCCGCAAGGGAAATTCCCCCTGATTGTGTTCAGCTCGAACAGGCAAATATTTTCCTCTGCGGCGGGGCAGGGGTTGGCCGGGTAACCAAGCCGGGGCTCGCGGTCAGGCCCGGAGAGCCGGCGATCAACCCGGTGCCGCGCCGGATGATTGCGGCCGCTATCCTGGAGGGTTTGGGGCAGGATTTGGGCAAGGGTGTGCAGGTGGTGATTTCCGTGCCCATGGGCGAAGAGTTGGCGAAAAAGACTCTGAACAGCCGGCTGGGCATAGTGGGCGGTATTTCCATCCTCGGCACCACCGGCATTGTCCGCCCGGTGTCCGCCGAAGCCTGGACCGCCACCATCGAGGCCTCTCTCTCGGTGGCCAAGGAGACAGGGCTCAGTGAGGTGGTGCTGTCTACCGGGCGCACCTCGGAAAAGGGGGTGCAGACCCTGCTCTCCCTGCCGGAGGAGGCCTATGCCATGATGGGCGATTATCTGGAGTTTTCCCTGCTGGCCGCGGCCAGGCGGGGGTTTGCCACGATCCATCTGGCCGGGATGTGGGCCAAGATCATGAAGGCGGCTCTGGAGATCCCCCAGACCCATGTCCGGCACGGCGCCTTGGAGGTGGCGGACGGTCTGGCGCTGCTCGCAAGGCTGGGGGCGGACCAGCCCCTGCTGGCGAGCCTTGAAGGAGTCAACACCGCCCGGGAGATTCATGTCCGGCTGCAGGAACAGGGCAGGGACAATCTGATCCTTGGGGTCTGCGAAGCGGCCCGGCGCTATGCCGAAAAGGTTTCCGGTCTGTCGGTGCGGGTCTATCTGGTGAACGAACACACCCGGGTGGAACTGCATGTTTAGGAGCCGTTACGACATAACCTATGGTTGTTTAACCGTTTCCTTACGGCTCCTTATGCCGTTTTGTCAATCCAGATGACGTGCCTATTGGTACAACGGCCTAGGTTGATCCTGATCGGCGTCGGCTGCCGGGGGCTTACCGGAGAGCAGGCCGGGATGCTGGGCCGGTGCAGGCTGATGGTGGGCGATCCCCGCCATCTTGCCCTGGTGGAAAAGATGGCGGCGGAGAAGCTGGCCATCACCCCCCTGGCCCCGGCCCTGGAAAGAATCCGCCTGGCGCTGGCCAACGGGGATGTCGGGGTGCTGGCCAGCGGCGACCCGCTGTTTTTCGGGATCGGCCGGAGGCTGCTCAAGGAATTCGGGGAGGCACGGCTGGTGGTTCTTCCGGCGCTCTCCACCATGCAGGAGGCATGTGCCAGATTCAAGCTGCCCTGGGACGACCTGGAAACAGTCAGCCTCCATGGTCGGAAGGCCCTTCATGCGCCCGGCCTGCTCCTTGCCGGGGAAAAGACCTTTGTCTTCACCGACCGGCACAACACCCCGGCCCATCTGGCCCGGCAGCTTGTCGATTATTTGGAGTTGATCGGGGCCGATGACTTGCTGGCCCGCTGCCGGGTGCATGTGGCCGAGAATCTCGGGACCGAAGCGGAGCGGCTTTTTTCCGGCACCCTGCTTGAGGCGGCGGGGCAGGACTTTGCCGAGCTGAATGTGCTGATCGTCACCCGGCCGGGCGCAGAGGATGGGAATGGTCCGGTTTTCGGGATTACCGAAGAAGAAATTGCCCACAGCCGCGGCCTGATCACCAAGGATGAGGTGCGGGCCGTGACTCTGCACGCCCTGCGGCTGCCGAGCACCGGAGTGCTCTGGGATCTCGGCGCCGGCAGCGGCTCCATTTCCGTGGCAGCGGCCCGCCTGCATCCGGGCTTGACCGTCTTTGCCGTGGACTGCACGGCCGAGGCCTTTGCCAATGTTAAGCGCAATATCCGCCGGTTCGGCTGCTACAACGTCGTTCCCGTTCTTGGCGAGGCAACGGCGGTTTTGTCGACCCTGCCCGACCCGGACCGGGTTTTTATCGGCGGCAGCGGCGGCAGGCTCGGGGAAATCATCGCCCAGACCGCCGGTCGCCTCCCGGCCGGAGGCAGGCTGGTGATAAACGGGATAACCGGAAAAACCGTGGCCGAGGCGCCGGAGTGCATGGCCGCGCATGGCTTGCGGGTTGAATTGACCCGGATGCAGATTGAACGAACGACCTATCCGGAGACAGAACCGGGCAAGGTTCTGAATCCCATAACCGTTATGACAGGAAGAAAATGAAGGGAAAATTGTATGTAATCGGGGTGGGCCCGGGTGATCCGGAACTCATGACCCTCAAGGCGGTGCGTATTCTGGAACATTGCGGGGTGTGGCTCGCACCGGCGGCGAAAAAGAACGGGGAGAGTACGGCCCTGGGGATCGTGGAAGGGGTGGTGGACCGTAGGGACAAGGAGATCATCACTCACCATTTCCCCATGAAAAAGATTCGCATGGGGCAAGTCCCGGACCCCGAGGTGAAAAAGGCCTGGGACGCGGCGGCAGCCCAGATCGTCGGCCATTTACAGGCGGGCCGGGATGTGGCCTTTCCCACCCTTGGTGATCCGGCTATTTACAGTACCGGCTTCTATGTCTGCGAAACCCTGTTTGCCCTGGCCCCTGATCTGCCGGTGGAGATCATTCCCGGGGTCTCTTCCATCGGAGCTTCTGCCGCGGCCGCCGGCCAGCCGCTCTGCCTGGGAGATGACCGGCTGGTAGTCATCCCCGCCACCTTTGAAAACGGCCGCTTGCGGGAAACCCTGGAGCAATTCGATTCGGTGGTCCTGATGAAGGTGCACCGGGTGATGGACCGTTTGGTGCCCCTGCTGGCGGAGATGGATCTTCTCGACAAGGCTGTGTTGGTCGAGCGCTCGAGCCAGGGCGGCCAGCGGATCCGGCGGGATCTGACCACCGACCTCAAGCCCCATTATTTCTCCACCATCATTGTGAGAAAATCATGAATGAGACTACGGGGCGCTTCCCCATCGCTTTCGTGGGAGCCGGACCTGGCGACCCGGAGTTGATTACGGTCAAGGGCCAGCGGCTGCTGTGGGAGGCCGATTGCCTTGTCTACACCGGCAGCCTGGTGCCCGAAGCCCTGCTGGCGGGGGTGACCGCCGCGGTGCATAATTCCGCGGGGTTGAATCTGGATGAGGTGATGGCTCTGGTGACCGATGCCTGGCGGCAGGGACAAAAGGTGGTCCGGCTCCATACCGGCGACCCCTCGCTCTACGGGGCGATCAACGAGCAGATTGCCCGGCTGGCGGCTGAGGAGATTCCCTTTCAGATCGTGCCCGGGGTGAGCTCGGCTTTTGCCACCGCTGCGGCCCTGGGCACCGAGTTGACCCTGCCTGAGGTCTCGCAGACCGTGATTATCACCCGGAGGGCAGGGCGGACCCCCGTGCCGGAAACGGAAAGCATTTCATCCCTGGCAAGCCATGGGGCCACCATGCTGATCCTGCTCAGTGTCGGCATGATCGCCGAGGTCGTGGCAGAGCTGGTCAGCGGCGGCTATCCACAGGATACTCCGGTGGCGGTGGTCGAGAAGGTGAGCTGGCCGGAGGAGCGGATCATCCGTGGTACCCTGGCCACCATCGCTGCCCAGGTCAAAGAGGCGGGGATCAGCAAAACTGCGATTATAGCGGTGGGGAAGGTGCTGGCAAGTTCTCCGCCCCCAGCCCTGTCGAAGCTCTATGACCGGCACTTCGGTCACGGTTTTCGAGCGGCGGATTTGTGATGGATGACTTCTCGGCTGAAATCCGCAGCCTTGAGGGGAGCATTTTCGCTCATGGTCGGCACTGCTGCCGACTGCCATCGGCGTACCGCCGCTGCCGAACTACAGCTCGCCGGACATCCTGTCCGCCTCCGAGGCGTCTGCTGCCCTGCCCGTCCATGGGCAGGGCGACGCAGCCGAACCCGCGAAAACGCTCCCCTCAAGGCTGCTTCTTTTCGTGGATATTCCGCGAGTGTCGCGTTGAAGACAACATGAGGCACAAGGCATGAAAATCGGCATCCTTTCCATAACCGATGGCGGTAAGAGACTGGCTGCCGAGCTGGCCGCGAAAATGCCGGAGGCTCTGCTCCTGGAGCAAGAGGACGGGGTGGCCCGGGCTCTGGCTGCCCATTGGCGGGAGATGGACGGCTTTGTCTGCATCATGGCCGCCGGCATTGTGGTGCGGGCCATTGCTCCGCTGCTGCAAGGCAAGGAGAGCGACCCCTGCGTGGTGGTGCTGGATGAGGCGGGGCGTCATGCAGTCAGCCTGCTTTCCGGCCATCTGGGTGGCGGCAATGATCTGGCCCGGCAGGTGGCGGCGCTTGTGGGCGGCGAGGAGGTGCTCACCACCGCCTCCGACACCCTGGGGCTTGTCGCCCTTGATCTCTGGGCCAGGGATCAAGATCTGGTTTGCGAGGACAAGGAAGGTCTGACCCGGGCCAGCGCCAGGCTGGTCAACACCGGCAGCTTGAGGATTTATGCCGAGGTGGCGATTGCCTCGCTGCCCCAGGGGTTGGTGGCGGTTGCCGGGCCTGAGCTGGCCGAGATCGTGGTTACTCCCCGTCTTGGCGATTATGGCGGGGCCGTGGTTTTCCGGCCCCGCAATCTGGTGCTTGGCGTGGGCTGCAACCGGGGGGTGCCGGTGGCCGAACTCCGTCAGGCCTGCGAGGAGTTGTTTGCCGAGCAGAACCTGTCGCCAATGAGCATCCGCAATCTGGCCTCCATTGATCTCAAGCAGGATGAGGCAGGCCTGCTGGCCTTTGCCGAAGAGCAGGGCTGGCGGCTGGAGTTTTTCAGCAAGGACGAGCTGAACAGGGTAGAAAATGTAACGGTTTCCGAGGCGGCGCTGCGGAAGGTGGGCGCAATCGGCGTGGCCGAACCTGCTGCCCTGCTCAGCGCTAAGAGTAACGATTTACTGGTTGGGAAAAGAAAATGGCGCAATGTAACCATGGCGGTG
>MGTC01000055.1:0-27048 GCA_001799255.1 Deltaproteobacteria bacterium RIFOXYD12_FULL_55_16 | reverse complement strand
TTGCTGCGGCCGAGGTGATTGTCGGCTATCAGACCTACCTTGACTTGATTCCTGAATTTTTGGCGGGCAAGGAGGTGATTGCCTCCCAGATGATGAAGGAAGTTGATCGTTGCCGCAAGGCCCTGGCTCTGGCGGCGGAAGGGCGGCAGGTGGCCCTGGTTTCCGGCGGCGACCCGGGCATCTACGCCATGGCCGGGCTGGTTTTCGAGATGGCCAGGGAACAGAACCTATGCGTCGCCATCGAGGTGATCCCCGGAATCGCCGCGCTCAATGCCTGCGCGGCCAGGCTGGGCGCGCCGCTGATGCATGATTTCGCCGCGATCAGCCTTTCGGACCTGCTGACCCCCTGGGCAAAAATAGAGCGGCGGCTTGAGGCTGCGGCATCGGCGGATTTTGTCGTGGTGATCTATAATCCGAAATCAAAGAAACGGGCCGAACACATCGTCAGGGCCCGCGAGATCCTCTTGGCGCACCGCCCACCCGAAACCCCGGTGGGCATAGTCACCGCCGCCACCCGCGAGAATGAGCGGATTGTGCTCACCACGCTGGAGAAGATGCTGGCAAGCGAGATCGACATGCAGACCACCATCATCGTCGGCAACTCCATGACCTTTGCCTGGCAGGGGTTCATGGTCACGCCCCGGGGATACGCGGCAAAGTATGCGTTGTGAGGTGAATGCAGGAGGTATTCTTTGGTCTTTTCTTCTCAATAACCCCTGTCTCAGGCAGATAACCAAACTCTGCCGCCGGTACTGGTTGTCAGTATTCTTCAGGATACCCACAAAAAACACCTACAAATATGTGAGATGCAAGGGCGTATTTTACATATTTGTTTATGGGCCAAGTAGGGCAAGCAGCGTGCTGACCGCATAAAAAGACACACATTCAACAAGAAGGAAGTTGGCGTCAGCGTGGCACGATTCTCGCAGCCCGTCCAGAGGTTCACCAAGCCCATCTTATTATCAGGAACTCTTTTAAGGAGATGCTATGCGTCCTCGTTTTCTTGCTATACCCTGCACCGGCCTTGCCCTTTTCCCTGGCCTTGCCCTGGCTGCTGACAGTCAATGCGTAGACAGCGGCACCACCGCCTGGATGCTGGTCTCCACCGCCCTGGTTCTGCTGATGGTGCCTGGCCTGGCCATGTTTTACGGCGGCCTGGTTCGCAGCAAGAACGTTCTGGGTACCATGATGCACAGCTTTGTCTCCATGGCGGTGATCGGGGTGCTCTGGGTGGTCTGCGGTTACAGCCTTACCTTTGGCAAAAGCATTCTGGGCGGGGTTATCGGTTGGAATCCGGACTACTTTCTGCTGGGCGGAATCGACGAGGTTATCAGCAACGGGGTGCCGGAGTATGTCCTGGCCATGTTCCAGGGCAAGTTTGCCATCATCACCCCGGCTTTGATCAGCGGGGCCATTGCCGAACGGGTCTACTTCCGGGGCTATATCCTCTTTATTGTCCTCTGGTTCCTCCTGGTTTACAGCCCGCTGTGTCACTGGATCTGGGCCCCGGACGGCTGGTTGTTCAACGCTGGCGCCAGCGGGGTGATCGATCTGGCCGGGGGCCTGGTGATTCATGTTTCCGCAGGCGTCAGCGCCCTGGTCGCCGCCTTGTTCCTCGGCCCTCGGCTGGGCTATCCGAAAACCGCCATGCATCCGAACAATCTGGTCATGACCATGATGGGCGCGGGTCTGCTCTGGGTTGGCTGGTACGGCTTCAACGCTGGCTCCACCGTGCAGAGCGGCCTGGACACCGCCCGCGCCCTGACCATGACCCAGATCTCTGCGGCCAGCGGGGCGCTCACCTGGTTGATTATCGAAAGCATCGCCTTTAAAAAGGCCACCTCCCTGGGCTTTGTTTCCGGGATTCTCGCCGGCCTGGTGGTGATCACCCCGGCCGCCGGAGTAGTGCAGCCCGTAGGCGCTCTTACCCTTGGCGCGGCCTCTTCGCTGCTCTGCTACTTCGCCCTGACCATGAAGATGCGGCTTGGCTATGATGATTCGCTGGACTGCTTCGGCATCCACGGCATAGGCAGCGGCCTGGGCGTACTGCTGCTCTCTTTTTTCATCCGCGACTCGTGGATGGCAAAGGCCTCCGCCACAGCGGGTCGGGCTTGGACCGCCTTTGATCAGTTGCAGGTGCAGCTCCTGGGCATGGGGGTCACCATTGCCCTGGCCGCCTCTGTTACCTTTTTGATCTGTCTGCTGGTGGAGAAAACCGTGGGCTTCAGGATTGATCAGCAAGGCGAGATTGAGGGTCTGGATAAATCCCTCCATGGTGAATCCGGCTACGGGTTGGCAGAACGGTAATATTTTCTTTGTGTAGCAACAAAAAAGGCCGGACGCTCCAGCGTTCCGGCCTTTTTTTATTGGTTTGTCTCAAAGGCGCAGGTCAGGACAACCGGGACTTATAATCTTCATAGCTAAAGGAGCGCACCATTTGACTTTCGCCGGTGCGCGAATCGCAGATCACAATGCTTGGCAGCCGTACCCCGTTGAAGGTCGTGGTCTTAACCATGGTGTAATGGGCCATGTCGCCGAAGACCAAGCGTTGCCCAATCTGCAGCGGCTCGGGAAAGGAATAGTCGCCGATCACATCGCCAGCCAGACAGGAAAGCCCGCCCAGTCGGTAGGTGTGGGCAAACTCGCCAGGCTCGCCCGCACCGAAAAGCACTGGCCGGTAGGGCATCTCCAGCACATCGGGCATGTGGGCCGTGGCCGAGGTGTCAAGGATGGCGGTGCTGATCTCGTTTTCCACAATGTCCAGCACCCGGGTTACCAGCACCCCGATATTGAGACCGATGGCCTCGCCTGGTTCCAGATAAACCTGCACCCCATATTTCTCTTGAATCCTGCTGATGGTGGCACATAAGCGGTCAAGGTCGTAACCCTCTCGGGTGATGTGGTGGCCGCCCCCGAAATTGAGCCATTTCATCCCGCTGATAAATTCGCCAAACTTCTCCTCAAAGGCCGTAACCGTGTGTTCCAGGGCCTCGGCATCCTGCTCGCAGAGGGCGTGGAAATGCAGGCCTTCTATGCCGTCAAGCAACTCGGGCCGGAACTGGTCGCGCACCACACCCAGGCGCGAGAAGCGGCCGCAGGGGTTGTAGAGATCAACCTCCACCTCGGAATACTGGGGGTTAACCCGGATGCCGCAGGAGATTTTTTTATTGGCCCCGGCCACCCGGTCTTTGAACTGTTGCCACTGATTAAAGGAGTTAAAAACCAGATGATCGGCGCAGGCGAGAATTTCGCCAAACTCCTCCTCGGTGTAAGCCGGGGCATAGACATGCACCTCCCGGCCAAACTCCTCTGCCGCCAGCCGTGCTTCCGATAGCGAACTGGCCGAGGCCCCATGCAGCACCTCGCGGATCTGGCCGAACAGGCTGAACATGGCAAAGCCCTTGAGGGCCAGGAGGATCTTCCCGCCGGTGCGCTGCTGCACCTGGTCGAGGATGGCGAGATTGCGGGCCAGGGCGGCCCGGTCGCAGACGTAGCTGGGGGTTGGCGCCTGGCTTAGATCGCAAGCGATATTGATTACCTTGTGGCTCATCACACTTTTCACTCTTCACTTTGCACTTTTAACTCAGCACTTTTTCCAACCACGGCAAGCCGTGGATATTGAGTTTCTCCATAAAGGGGTCAGGGTTCAGCTCTTCCATGTTGAAGACCCCTGCGCCCCGCCACTCGCCGGTGAGCATCATCATCGCCCCGATCATGGTCGGCACCCCGGTGGTATAGGAGATGGCCTGGGAGCCCACCTCGCGGTAGCATTCCTCGTGGTCGCAGACATTATAGATGAACATCTTCCGGTGCTTGCCGTTCTTGACCCCCTCCACCTCACAGCCGATACAGGTTTTTCCTTTGGTGCGCGACCCCAGGGAGGCTGGGTCGGGCAGCAGGGCCTTCAGGAATTTGAGCGGGATAATCTTGCGGCCCTCGAACATTACCGGCTCGATGGAGGTCATGCCCACATTCTGCAAGACCTCAAGATGCTTGAGATAGTTGTCGGAAAAGGTCATCCAGAAACGGATGCGCTTTAGTCCTTTGAGGTTCTTCGCCAGGGATTCCAGCTCCTCGTGGTACATGAGATAGGCGTTCTTGGGGCCGAGCGCTGGAAAATCATAGCTCTGCTTTACAGACAGAGGCTCGGTTTCGATCCAGGCGCCGTTTTCCCAGTATTTGCCCCGGGCCGTGACCTCGCGGATGTTGATCTCGGGATTGAAGTTGGTGGCGAAGGGATGGCCGTGGTCGCCGGCGTTGGCGTCAAGGATGTCCACATAATGAATCTCGTCGAAATGGTGCTTGGCCGCGTGGGCGCAAAACACATTGGTCACGCCCGGATCAAAGCCGCTGCCCAGCAGAGCCATCAGCCCTTTTTTCCGGAAACGCTCCTGGTAGTCCCACTGCCATTGGTAACAGAATTTTGCCTCATCCGGCGGCTCGTAGTTGGCGGTATCAAGATAATCTACCCCAGTTTCCAGGCAGGCATCCATGATATGCAAATCCTGATAGGGCAGGGCCACGTTGATCACCAGCTTTGGTTTGAACTGCCGGATCAGGGCCACGGTCTCGGGCACCCGGTCGGCATCGACCCTGGCGATCTCCAGGTTGTAACCGGTCCGCGCCTTGACGGATTTCTGAATATTCTCACACCGGGTAAGGGTTCGGCTGGCAAGGCAGATTTCTGAAAAAACCTCCGGCGCCTGCGCACATTTGTGGGCCACCACACTGCCAACCCCTCCGGCCCCGATTATCAATACCTTGCTCATGGATGGTCTCCTTTCTTTCTCGTAGCTCTGTCATATTTTAGAACCCCAGGCGGGTGAAAGCCGTTGTTGAAAAATAACCTGATCATTTTGCCTGCGTTCAGCCACTATACCTGAAGCTCTCCTCTTTTGCACCTGCCGGGCCGGATTAGCAGCAAAAAAATCAGTCAGTCTCTACCGCAGAAATATTCCGGCAGAGTTGCCGCAACATGGTTGACAAGGCAAAACGTAAGGTGTATATCTTGCCACGACATAAAGAGCAGGGCCGTTAGCTCAACTGGTAGAGCAAGTGACTCTTAATCACTAGGTTTGGGGTTCGAGCCCCCGACGGCCCACCATCTTTACTCATGAAACCCACGGCGAATTACCCAACCAGCGTGTTCGTCCGCCCGCCTTTTTTCATGACCGTTTATCCCGCACCCGGCGCATATTTCAAAAAGGCTCAAATTTGGCCACGAAACCCACGAAAATTTCAGATTACTCGGCCATGGTGCGCCTTTGCCAAATTGATTTTTCTTTTTTTTTCGTGTCCGTTCGTGGTTTTTGTGGCAAAAAAATTCCCTATTGATCGCCTGAGAGGATACTTTGGTAAGAAAAATCATCAATCGCTTCCGTGACAAACTGAAAAAAATTATTACCGGCCGGGCAAAGCGCAGCGGCCTTGTCGCTCCCCAGCAAGAACAGCCCCTTACCCAGGAGACGCAACGAACCTCCCCACGTCGGGGCAAGAAAAAGGAGCCCCGGCCTCCTCATATCCCGGAGAATTTACGCCCGCAAGGGGCGGCGCTGCCCCAAGCCGCTCCAACCCCGGCTTGGGATGCCTCACAGTTTCTGGTTCCCAGAGTCGAGGGCAAAACCCGTTTCCATGACCTTGACCTGCCCGACGAGATCATGCATGCCATCTCCGATCTGGGTTTTTCTTACTGCACTCCCATCCAGGCAAAAATTCTGCCCCACACCCTTACGGGCAAGGACGCCACGGGCAAGGCCCAGACCGGCACCGGCAAAACCGCTGCTTTTCTGGCCACCATCTTTACCCATCTGCTGCGCACCGCGCCCTCTGGCAAACGGCGGCATGGTTCGCCCAGGGCCCTGATTCTGGCCCCGACCCGTGAGCTGGTTTTGCAGATTGTCGAGGATGCCCGCGAGCTTACCCAGTACTGTAACGTCACCACAGTGGCTATCCTGGGCGGCATGGATTATCAGAAGCAGCAGCGCCAGCTCACCGATCAGCAGGTTGATATCGTGGTGGCCACGCCTGGCCGCTTGCTGGATTTCAAGCGTCAGCAGTACGTTCATCTTGACCAGGTGGAGATTCTGGTGATCGACGAGGCGGATCGCATGCTGGACATGGGCTTTATCCCGGATGTCCGCCAGATCGTGCATTCGACCCCTAACAAGGACAAACGCCAGACCCTGCTTTTTTCCGCCACCCTGACCCCGCAGGTTATCAGTCTCGCCTCGCAGTGGACCAAGGATCCGGTAACGGTGGAGATCGAGCCGGAGCAGGTGGTGACGGATACCGTGGAACAACTGGTCTACCTGGTCAGCAGCCGGGAAAAATTCGCCCTGCTCTATAACATTATCATCCGGCAAAACCTCGAACGGGTGATGATCTTCTGCAACCGCAAGGATGAAACCCGCCATCTCTCCGAGAAACTGGCGCGCTACGATATCCAGTGCGCCATTCTTTCCGGCGACATTCCCCAGCACACCCGCACCAAGACCCTGGAAAACTTCCGGGCCGGCAGGCTTCGGGTGCTGGTGGCCACCGATGTGGCAGGCCGGGGAATCCATGTGGATGGGGTGAGTCATGTTGTCAACTACACTCTGCCCCATGACCCGGAAGACTATGTGCATCGCATTGGCCGGACTGGCCGGGCCGGTGCCCTGGGCATCTCGGTGAGCTTTGCCGATGAGTCCGATTCTTTTCAGCTGCCCGATATTGAGGAGTTCATCGGGGCCAAACTGCCCTGCATCCAACCCGATCCGGAGTGGCTGTCAACCCCGCCTCCGTCCAGGCCTGCGGTCAAAAGAGATTCCTCCCCTGCTGCCGCCCCGCGCAGCCGTCCCAGCAGCGGCAGCAGACCCCGCCCCGGCGGAAGAAGACCGCCGCCTCGCTCGTCAAGCCCGCAGAGAACTAAGACCTCCGTCTGATGGCCAGCATTACTCTGAAGGATATCGCCTTGAGTTTTGGCGGTCTGCCCCTGCTCAACGGCATCGACTTGCAGATCGAACCCGGCGAACGCCTCTGTCTGGTGGGCCGCAACGGTGAAGGCAAATCCTCGCTCATGAAGATTCTGGCCGGGGAGATCGAGCCGGATCGGGGCGAGATCACCCGTCAGAAAGGGCTGCGCGTAGCCCGGCTCACCCAGGAAGTTCCTGCGGACTTAAGCGGAACCGTGTACGAGGTGGTGGCCGCTGGCTTAGGCGAGATGTTCGCCCTGCTGGCCCGCTACCACGCGGTAAGCCACCTGCTCCAGAGCGACCACTCCGAGGCGGTTCTGGCCGAGCTGGCAGAGGCCCAGCATGCCCTGGATGCTGCCGATGGCTGGCAGGCCCAGCAGCGGGTGGATACCGTACTTTCCCGCTTGCAGCTCCCGGCGGATCAGGAGTTTTCTGCCCTTTCCGGCGGGTTCAAACGCCGGGTGTTGCTGGCCCGGGCCCTGGTCAGCGAACCGGATCTGCTCCTTCTGGACGAACCCACCAACCATCTGGACATCGAGGCGATTAACTGGCTGGAAGAGTTTCTCCTTAGTTTTTCCGCCACCCTGCTCTTTGTCACCCATGACCGCATGCTGCTGCAAAAGATCGCCACCCGGATTGTGGAACTTGACCGGGGCAGGCTGACCAGTTGGCCGGGTAATTTTGCCACCTATCTCCAGCGTAAGCAGGACGCACTTGAGGCTGAAGCTGGGCAGAATTACAAGTTTGACAAGAAACTGGCCCAGGAAGAGGCCTGGATTCGCCAGGGGATCAAGGCCCGTCGCACCCGCAACGAAGGCCGGGTCCGGGCCCTGCTCGATCTGCGCCAGGAACGTTCCGCCCGCCGGACTCAGACCGGCAAGGCCCGCATCCAGATGCAGGATGCCGAACGCTCCGGCCGACTGGTGGCCTCACTTAAGGAGGTTTCCTTTTATTACGGCGGCGTCCCCATCATCAAGAAGCTCACCGCCACCATCATGCGCGGGGATAAGGTGGGGATCATCGGCCCCAACGGGGTGGGCAAATCCACTCTGCTCAAGCTCCTGCTCAGCCAGCTTGAGCCTACTCAAGGCAGCATTACCCTGGGCACCCGCATCGAGTCCTGTTATTTCGACCAGAACCGGGAACAGCTTGACCCCGAAAAGACCGTGGCCGACAACGTGACCGACGGCGGGGACACCGTGCTGGTGGGCGGCCAGCCCCGCCATATCATCAGCTATCTGCAGGATTTCCTCTTTGCCCCGGATCGGACCCGTTCGCCGGTGCGCGTTCTCTCCGGCGGAGAAAAAAACCGGCTCCTCCTGGCCAAGCTCTTCACCCAGCCCTTCAACCTGCTGGTGATGGACGAGCCCACCAACGATCTCGATGTGGAAACCCTGGAATTATTGGAAGAGCTGTTGCTGAATTACGAGGGAACCCTGCTGCTGGTCAGCCATGACCGGGCCTTTTTGAACAATGTGGTCACCTCCACCCTGGTTTTTGAAGGCGAAGGCCGGGTGGAGGAGTACGCGGGCGGCTACGACGACTGGCTTGCGCAGCGGCCTCAGGCCCCGTCAGCGACCGCCAAGTCCGAAAAAAGCAGCAAAAAGGAGCCGCCCAAAAAAGTTGCCTCCCGGAAGCTCTCCTACAAGGAAGAGCGGGAGCTTGAGGCCCTGCCCAAGCGGCTTGAGGAGATGGAGGCGGAGCAGGAAGAGCTGCACCGGCAGCTGGCCGATCCGACCCTGTACCAGAAAGAGGCATCAGCCATCCCCCGGATCCAAAAACGGGTGGAAGAACTCGGGCAGGAGCTGAAAACTGCCTATGCCCGCTGGGAAGCGCTTGAGGTGATCAAAGGCGAGGTCTGAGCTTGTTCCCGGAATTCGACTATACTCGGTAGACTTCCCGGCGGTGGCCAACCTTGATCACCCAGATAGTCAGTTGGGTATCTTGGATCGAATAGATGATGCGGTAATTTCCTTGACGAAGGCGGTATTTTTCCTGGCCGGAGAGTTTTTCGCAACCGAGGGGACGGGGATTTGCGGCAAGACTTTCTATGCGTTCGATGATCCGTTGCAGATCGTTTTTGGGGAGGCAAGCCAGATCCTTCCTTACCGAATCTTTGAAAAACAGGCTATAGGCGGCCATTGGCCTTAAGCTCTTTCAGCACGGATTCATAGGAAACCAGCGGCTCATTGCCCCGCTCTTCAAAGGCGGCCAAGTCGTCAGCATCCTCGGCCAGCGCCTGTTGTATTGTATCGTTGACGATATCAGAAAGGGATCGGGATGTCGCCAGTGCTTTGTGCTGAAGCGCTAGATGCAAGGCGGGGTCAAAATATACCGTTGTCCTTTTGGTGAGTGCGCTCATAGTTCATACCTCCTGCAATATAATTTAGCGCTACAACGTTATGGCGTCAAGGCGTTTGTTTTTCAAGACGCGACCTTGATTTTGCTGCGGATTCAAAAAGATGAGGTCGTTTATTGATCCGATGTGGCTGGTTGGCGGCCTCGTATTCGGAGTAGTTGCCGCCGAACCAGGAAACTAGGGACATCCCCCCCTCCGAATATGCCCAAAATATCCGCAGTCAAACCGCTTACGGCCAGCGCAGGGCATGATGCAGGAGGCGGATAATGTGTACGTCTCCTTTCCGCACCCGGTAAACAACAACAAACGGAGTGCCGGAAACAGCAAGCTCTTTCGTATCCGCCAACCGGCCAGGCCTGCCCAGGTTGGGTTGGTCTTGCAGAAGTTCCACTGCTTCTATGACCCGACTTGCCATGCGCCTTGCCGCCGTGGGGTTATCATGGGCAATATACTCACCTGCCGCTTTCAGGTCATTCAGCGCGGGCGCAGCCCATTCAAGCCTGCGCATTCTTTCCCCAGGTATTGAGAATGGCGATTGCCTGTTCGTGGCTTTTCAGATCGCCACGTTCGGCAGCGGCAAGCCCTTCTTTGATTGCTTCCACCTGCCATTCCTGGACATTGAGAAATTCTTCAATCGCCTGGGCCGCCAGAAACGATTTTGAGCGATGAGTTGTTTGCGCCAAGGCAGCCAAACGCTCTGCCAGATCGGCGGATACCCGTGTGGAAACCAAGATCGTTTCATTCATGCCGGTCACCTCTTTAATTTGTATACATTATCATCATAAATGATGATAGTCTGGCTTTAATTGGTAAACAAGAGGGCCAACACAATAAATGCTCAAACCCTGGTCAAATGACGGTACTTGATCCGATGCGGCTGATTGGCGGCCTCGCCTAGGCGGGCCTTGCGGTCGGCCTCATATTCGGAGTAGTTGCCATCGAACCAGAGCACCTGGGAATCCCCCTCAAAAGCGAGGATATGGGTGGCGATCCGGTCGAGAAACCAGCGGTCATGGCTGATGACCACGGCGCAGCCGCCGAAGTTTTCCAGCGCCTCTTCGAGAGCCCGCAGGGCGCTGATGTCCAGATCGTTGGTGGGTTCGTCCAGCAGGATGACGTTGGCCCCTTCTTTAAGCATCCGGGCCAGATGTACCCGGTTGCGTTGCCCGCCGGAGAGGAGCCCCACTTTTTTCTGCTGATCAGAGCCGGAGAAATTGAACCTGCCCACATAGGCCCGGGAATTCACCTCGCGGTTGCCCATGGTGATGGTTTCCTGGCCTTCGGTAATCGCTTGCCAGATTGTCTGTTCCGGATCCAGCACGTCGCGGGACTGATCCACATAGGCGAGCTTCACTGCCTCGCCTAAACGGATGCTGCCGGAATCGGGCTGATCCTGGCCGGTGATCATCTTAAACAACGTGGTCTTGCCCGCGCCGTTGGGGCCGATCACCCCGACGATGCCGCCAGGGGGCAGGGAGAAGGTCAGGCCCTCAAAGAGCAGCCGGTCGCCGAAAGACTTGGCGAGGCCCTCTGCCTCAATGACTATCTTGCCCAGGCGCGGGCCGGGCGGGATGTAGATCTCCAGATCCTGGGTCCGCTTCTCCGCCTCCTTGCCCAGCAGCTCCTCATAGGCTTGGATTCTGGCCTTGGACTTGGTGTGCCTGCCCTTGGGGCTCATGCGGATCCACTCCAGCTCGTGCTGCAGGGTTTTGCGCCGCTTGCTCTCTTCTTTTTCCTCGTTGGCCAGCCGCTTTTCCTTCTGCTCCAGCCAGGAGGAGTAGTTGCCCTTCCAGGGGATGCCCTGGCCCCGATCCAGCTCGAGAATCCAGCCCGCCACGTTGTCGAGGAAGTAGCGATCATGGGTTACGGCGATGACCGTGCCTTCGTAGCGCTGGAGATGCTGCTCCAGCCAGGAGACGGTCTCGGCGTCCAGATGGTTGGTGGGCTCATCGAGCAGCAGGATGTCGGGTTTTTTCAGGAGCAGGCGGCACAGGGCCACCCGCCGTTTCTCGCCGCCGGAAAGCACGGAGACCTCGGTCTCCCCAGGCGGGCAGCGCAGGGCATCCATGGCCATGTCCAGCCGGGCGTCGAGATCCCAGGCGTCCAGGGTATCGAGTTTCTCCTGCACCACCCCCTGTCGGGTAATGAGCTTGTCCATTTCGTCGTCGCTCATGGGCTCGGCGAATTTTTCGTTGATCTTCTCGAATTCGGCCAGCAGATCCACCGCCTCCTGCGCCCCTTCGCGGACGATATCCAGCACGGTCCGGCCCTCCTCCAGGGTGGGCTCCTGCTCCAGATAGCCCACAGTCAGCCCTTGGGAGATGTGGGTCTCGCCGTTGAACTCCTTGTCAACCCCGGCCAGGATCCGCAGCAGCGAAGATTTGCCTGAGCCGTTCATGCCCAGAACCCCGATCTTGGCCCCGTAGAAATAGGAAAGGCTGATGTCTTTTAAGATCGGCTTTTTGTCGTAAAACTTGGCGACCCTGACCATGGAATAGATGATTTTATTGGGTTCGACGCTCATTGGGGGCAACTCCTCAGAAGTCAGAATTCAGAAGCCAGTTATGAAAAAGTCGGTGACAACATTTCAAGACTTGCTGGCGTGGCAAAAGGTACATCTGTTTATGTTTACTATTCGGAATTAGGAATTCAGAATTCTGAATAGACACGGCTCTTGATTGTTACAAAGCGAGCAATGATAGCATAAAGTAGAAAAATCTTCACTTTGAAAAAAAAGCAGGCGGTTTGAGCGTGGCTTGGCCCTTTTCTTTTTTTGCAAAGCAGGGCATGATGGACAATTAAAAGCATAACGCAAAGGCGCAGAGGCGCAAAGAAGGAAGCTTGAAATAAAAGGCCTAAAAACCTCGCGTCTTTGCGCCTCTGCGTTAAAATTTTTCAGGACATCCCATGGAATATCGGATCATCGAACTGGAAACCCGCCTGGCCTTTCAGGAAATCGCCCTGGAAGAGCTGAACCTCGCGCTCATTGGCCAGCAGGCCCAGCTTGACGCAGTGGAAAAAGAATGCGCCCGCCTGGCCCGGCTGCTGGCCGAAAACCTTGCTCCCTTCAACGCGGATCAACCATGACCCAGCCCTTTCCCCTCACCGTTGGTGCGCAAGCCTCTCTGTGCGGCGCCTCAGCCTCCCTGGCCGAGGCCCTTAAAAAGCAGCTGACCATTGACAACCCCGAATACCTCGAGGCCAAAAAATACAGCCGCTGGATAAGCAAGAAGCTTAAACCCAACCTCTATTTCTATACGGAGCATGGCGGCGTTCTTACCTTTCCCAGGGGCTACGCCAACCACGCCATTCTTCTGGCCCGGAAATTCATGGGCCAGGATCCACAGATCATCGATCAGCGCAAGATCGCTTCCCCGGTGGAGTTCAACTTTGCCGGCGAGCTGCGGCCCTATCAGGAGGAGGCCATTGCCGCCATCACCCGCCATGACTTCGGGGTGCTTGAGGCAGGCACCGGCTCGGGCAAAACGGTGATCGCTCTGGCGGTGATCGCCAAGCGAGGCCAGCCGACCCTGGTGCTGGTTCACACCAAGGAGCTGCTTTATCAGTGGGCGGAAAGGGCCAGAACCTTTCTTGGTCTGGAAGCCGGGATGATCGGCGACGGCCATTTCTCTCTGGCCCCCGTCACTATCGCCATTGTCAACTCGGCCAAAAACAGACTGGAGGAGCTGCCCGCCCATTTCGGCCAGCTCTGCGTGGACGAATGCCACCGGGTACCGGCCTCGCTGTTCACTGAGGTGGTCTCCGCCTTTGACTGCCGGTACCTGCTGGGCCTTTCCGCTACGGCCTTCCGCCGGGACGGCCTGACCAAGCTGATCTATATGTCCTTAGGCGACCGGGCCTACAAGGTGGAGACCTTCGATCTGCATGAAAGCGGGGCTATCCTCAAACCGGAATTCATCCAGCGGGCCACGGAATTCCGCTATGTGTACCGGGGTAACTATCAGGCCCTGATGAAGGCGCTTACCGGTAATCTGGTTCGTAATCAACTCATTGTCGCGGATATCCTCAAGGAGCGCGCCACCACCCCAGGCACCATTCTGGTGGTCAGCGACCGGGTCTGGCACTGCGAGGAGCTGGCGGCAATGCTTGAAAGGCATGACTGCCCGGCGGCGGTACTCACCGGCAAGCTCCCGGCTGAACAGCGCACGGCCATGGTGGAGGCTATCCGTCAGGGCGAGATCAAGGTTCTGGTTTCCACGGTTCAGCTTATCGGCGAGGGTTTCGACTGCCCTGATCTTGCCACCCTTTTTCTCACCACCCCGATCAAGTTTACTGGCCGCCTTCTTCAGGTGGTGGGGCGGGTGCTGCGTCCGGCCCACGACAAGCAGGCAAAAGTTTATGATTATGTCGATCCGGTGGGGGTTTTGAGCTCCTCGGCCCAGAGCCGCTGGCTTACCTTTCAGCAGGAATAGCAGCTCTTCACTCTTTGCAAATTCTCTTTTCCCGTGTTAAAAATACTATTTTTATAACGGTTCTGATCGAGATAAATAAGAGAACCTGCTTAAGCAGTTACCTTTTACTTTCGTGTTCTTTCGTGGTTTTTGCGGCAAATTTTCTCAAAGAGACCCCCATGTCCATCTCACAAAAAATGCTCGCCTTTGCGGAACACTCCTCCTGGATTCGCCGGATGTTTGAAGAAGGCGCCCGACTTAAGGCCCAGTACGGCGCCGAGCAGGTTTGCGATTTCAGCCTTGGCAACCCGGATCTGCCGCCGCCTCCCCAGTATCAGGAAGCGTTGCGCAAGGTTACTGCGGCAGAAGGTCCCGGCGCGCACGCCTATATGGCCAACAACGGCTATCTCTTTGTCCGGGAGGCAGTGGCCAGACAGATCACCGCTGAACAGGGTCTGACAGTCGCGCAAGACGATATTCTCATGACCGTGGGCGCGGCCGGGGCCATCAACGTGGCAATGAAGGCTCTGCTCGATCCCGGCGACGAGGTAATCATCCTCGCCCCCTTCTTTGTGGAATATAATTTTTACGTGGACAACCACGGCGGGCTCACCAAGATCGTTAACACCGCCGCTGATTTCAGTCTGGATCTCGCGGCCATCGAGGCAGCCCTCACCCCGAAAACCAAGGCCATCATCATCAACAGCCCCAACAATCCCACCGGCCAGATCTATGCCTCCGCAGAGCTTGCGGCGTTGGCTGAAATCCTGCGCAAGGCGCCCCAGACCATCTACCTTATCAGTGACGAGCCTTACCGCAAGATCGTCTATGACGGCCACACGGTGCCCAGTGT
This sequence comes from Deltaproteobacteria bacterium RIFOXYD12_FULL_55_16, assembly GCA_001799255.1. GTDB lineage: Bacteria > Desulfobacterota > Desulfobulbia > Desulfobulbales > Desulfurivibrionaceae > Thiovibrio. The sequence goes on along the minus strand of MGTC01000055.1, from coordinate 12,471 downwards.
TTTTGCCGCTTACTCTAACGCGGTAATCGTTTCTTCGTATTCCAAGGATCTTTCCCTGCCTGGCGAACGGATCGGCTACCTTGTCGTGCATCCCCAGATCGAAGGCAAGGCCCAGCTTGTCGGAGCCATGACCCTGGCCAACCGGATCCTGGGCTTTGTCAATGCCCCGGCCCTGATGCAGCGAGTGGTGGCCGAGCTTCAGGGGGTCACGGTGGACTGCGCCGTTTATGCCCGCCGTCGCGCCTTGTTCTGCAAGATTCTGGCTGAGGCTGGCTATGAGTTTGTCCCGCCCAAGGGTGCTTTTTACCTGTTTCCGAAATCGCCCATCGCCGATGACGCCCGCTTTGTCGGGCTGCTGGCCGAGCAGCGGATCCTCGGCGTACCGGGGCGGGGCTTTGGCATGCCGGGCTATTTCCGCCTCGCCTTCTGTGTGGAGGATGAGGTGATCAATCGTTCCGCCTCTGGTTTCAAAAAGGCTTTGGCTGCTGCCAAGGCTCTCACCTAAACAACACATTACCCTGAGGTATTGCACATGGGAGACGCATTGGCGCTACTCGCCCTGCTGGTCGGGCTTGAGCTTGTTTTGGGAGTGGACAATATCCTGGTCATCTCCATCTTTGTTGGCCGCCTGCCTGCGGAAAGGCGTGACAAGGCGAGAATGGCAGGGCTTGCCTTCGCCCTGGTGGCCCGGATCGGCATGCTGGTCGCCCTCCTCAGCCTGACCAACCTCACCAACACCGTAGTGCTGGATTTTTCTGTCCGGGATCTGATTCTTGTTGCCGGCGGCCTGTTTCTCCTCTGGAAGGCAGTGAAAGAGATCCACCACACGGTAGAGGCCAAGGAAGAAGGCGGTGGCCCCGGCATGGTCAGGGGCGGCTTTGCCGCGATCATCAGCCAGATCGTCCTGCTGGACATCGTCTTTTCCATCGACTCGGTGATCACCGCCATCGGCCTGACCGATCAGGTCTGGATCATCATCAGTTCGGTGGTGGTCTCCTTCGTGGCCATCCTCTTTTTTGCCCGGCCCATCGGGGAGTTCATCCACCAGCATCCGGCAATCAAGATCCTTGCCCTCTCCTTTTTGATCACCATCGGGGTGACCATCTTCATGGAGGGGCTGCACAAGCATGTGCCCAAGGGCTATATCTACCTGCCCATGGGCTTCGCCCTCTTAGTCGAGATCCTGCAGATGCGCTACGAGCACAACCGGAAAAAGGCAGTGCCGTCTTATTCGGTAGAGGGGTAGGAAGATCCTTCCTTGATGGCAAAGAACATTGAGGCCCTGGCCACCGGGATGGTGGAGGACAATTCCATTTTGGCCACGTCGATCTTGGCCATGACATTGTCCTGGGAGGCCACCGCATAAAAATACCGGCCATCCGGGGTGAAATAGGAAGAGTGTGCCTCTTCGCTGCCCTCGCCGATCTTGATGTTTTTGATAAATTCCTGCCGGGCGAGGTCAATGACGCTGATCACCCCGTCCTTGTGGTGGACGACAAAGATATACCTGCCGTCAGGAGAGATTGCCGGGTGGCCTGGGCCCTTGCCGGTCTTGATGACCTTGATCCATTTGCGGGTGGCGACATCCAGCACATGCAGGCCGGACGCCCCGAGATTGCTGAAGAAATAAAATTTTTTGTCCGGACTGAAGGCGGCGTGATGCCCCAGGCCTTTTTCGCCTGGCGCCAAGGGAATGGGCAGGTCGGCGATCACCTCATCGCTGGCCGCGTCAATGAGGGTCAGGCTGGTGCCCTCCTTGGTGCTGCCGTTTACGGCATAAAGCAGCTGGCCGTCCGCAGAGGCCTGTAGATAATGAGTGTCCCCGGTCAAGGCAATGCGCTTTACCACCGCGCCGTTAGCCGCCTCGACCTTGACGATGGTCTTGGACACCGATTCCGGGCAGTAGACATATCTCCCGTCCGGGCTCCAGTATGGATGCAGCATCATCGGCCCCTTGAAGACGGCGGCCGGCGGCTCGGCAATCTCCACGGTGCGAATGATGCTGTTGCTGGCCACATCCACCAGCGAAAGTTTCAGGGCATCCTTGTAAACTACGGCCAGAGTCTTGTTGTCAGGCGCCAGGGCCAGCTGGAAGGAGATCGCTGGCAGCGGGATGGTGGTCACCACTTCCAGCCGGTTGGCATCGATCACGGTCAGCTCCTTGCTGCCACGATTGTTGACAAAGATCCTGCCGGAAGGCGAGGCGGCCAGGGCGTGCGGCACCTTGCCAACTGGCAGGGTCTTGAGCGTTTTTTCAGTGTGCAGGTCAAGGATCGTCACCAGGTTTTCGCCCTCGCTCGATACCAGGGCCAGTCGTTCATTTGCAGCCAAGGCTGGAGAGGCGGTCAGCAGTGTGGCCAGGATAAGGCCTGTAATCTGTTTCAGTCGCATAAGTTCCTCTCTTTAAGGTGGGCAGTTTATGTTGCTGCCAGGAGTTTGTTTTGTAACAGCTAAAACTTGGTATTGGCAATGCGTTTTTCCTTGAACTGTCAAGGCAATAATGGCATGCTTTGCTATGTCCTTGGAAGATGAATAAGTTGCAGGATACGATTTATTCATCTTTTTGTGAGTCCACAATTTTGACCAGAGATCATGGCATGAATATCGAAACCATCCAGAACGGCGATCAGGTTCGTATTGTCCTCCAGGGGATTGTGGACGAAAAAGGGGCTGAGGAGTTGAAACAGCAGGTGGCCCGGCTGAATCTCGACCTGGTGCGGGAGGTGGTCATCGACTGCCTGGCGGTGCGGCACATAGGCAGCTCCGGGATCGGCAAGATGCTGCTGCTCTACAAAAAGTTGTCCACCACAGGCGGAGCCTTTTCGGTGGTCAACCTGTCCGGGCCCATGTTTGAGCTGTTCACCGAGTTGAAACTGAATACCCTCTTTCCCGTCACCCAGGCCATCTAAAGGGAACACCCAGCCATGCCGCAGACATCTTCCGTCTCCTTGTTCCGCAGCCTTACCGTCAATGCCAGGATTACCGTTGGCTTTGCCGTGGTGCTGGCCTTTCTCCTTATCTGTGGCGGGATAAGTTTTATCGGTATCAACCATATCATCGCCGACGCCCAGGAGGTGGTGGCTGGCCACGAACTTTACCTTACCCTGACTGAAAGAGAGGTGGATCATCTCAACTGGGCGGGCAAGGTGGGCCTTTTCTTCACCGATCCCGCCACCACCCGTCTAGAAGTGGAAACCGATGATCACAAGTGCAAACTCGGCAAATGGCTGTACGGGGATGAGCGCAAAAAGGCGGAGACGCTGGTGCCCAGGCTGGCCTCTCTCTTCAGGCAGATGGAAAAACCCCATGCCGATCTCCATCAGAGCGCGGTCAAGATCGTCGCCCTGGCCAACAAGGAAGCAGCCCAGGCCGTCTATCTCGCCGAGACCATTCCCGCTCTGCGCCAGGTGCAGGAGCTGCTTCACCAGCTTCGCCAGGAGGCGGAGGCAGGTATTCTCTCTGACGAGGTTATGCTCCAGGCTGCGCTGACCACCAAATTCACGGTGGGCGGGCTGGTTCTTTTCGCGCTGTTCGCCGGACTGGGGATCGCCCGTCTCCTGGCGCAGCAACTTACCAGGGTTCTCGGCCTGGCCGCCCGAAACATTCAGGCCAGCGCTGCTCAGGTTTATGAGGCCGCAGAGCAGATCACCACCGGCAGCCAGGTCTTGTCCGATTCCGCCTCCCAGCAGTCTGCTATCGTGGAAGAAACTTCTTCCTCCCTGGAGGAGCTTGCGGCCCAGAGTCGGCAGACCACCACCCTGACGCAGGGGTCGGAAGCGCTGATGAAGGAGAATATCACCAAATCCGGCCAATCGCTCAAGGCCTTGGCTGGGCTTACCAAGAACATGACCCAGATCGAAAGGGACAGCGGCCAGATCCGTCTGATCATCTCCACTATCGACAGCATTGCCTTTCAGACCAATCTCCTGGCCTTGAATGCTGCAGTGGAAGCGGCCCGGGCCGGCGAGGCCGGGGCAGGCTTTGCGGTGGTGGCCGACGAGGTGAAGAAGCTGGCCATGAAGACCACCCAGGAGGCCAACAGTATCCAGCAGCTGCTTGATGTCACTGTGGAGCGGATCTCCACCTGCGCTGCTGCCCTTAAAGGCATTAACAATGATTTTGACGGGATTGTCGAATCAGCCACCATGATCGGCGAGAAGAATTCTGCCATTACCCAGGCCAATAAAGAGCAGTCTGGAGGAATCGCCCAGATCTCCCTGGCCATGAATGAAAGCGCCTCCGCCACCCAGCAGATTGCCGCCGCTGCCGAAGAGGCCGCAGCTTTTGCCCTCGAGCTTACGGCCCAGGCAGAGGAGTTGCATAGGGTGGTGGCTGACCTTGAACTGCTTGTTCATGGAGAGACAGAATAATTCAAAGTTTTCCGGTAATGGCGTCAATGCCGGATTCCGGCCTTTGCCGGATGCGTGAATATGGTGTTTTTTGAGTTGTTACGAGCCCATCAAATTTGACCACATCGGAGCCGAGCATGACCAACAGATTTTCGCTCTTTCGCCCTCAATGCCTGAAGCGGCTGACCGGCTTGCCATTTTTTGACAACTCCCTTCGTAACTACCTTTTTTTCCGGATCATGGGGGTCGTCCTGGTGGTGTTTGTCCTGGTGCTGGTGACCAGCACCAGCATGTACGACGATTTAATTCTCCGGCAATCAAGGGATATCGCCAAGGGAATCGCTGGTCAGACTTACGTCTCCATAGAGGCGCTCATGCCTTATGGCCCGAGTCGGCAAAAAATTCTTGCCACCATTGAGGCGATCAAGAAGGCGCACTCCACCTCCCCATATCAGATTGAGGTGTACCGCAGCAGAGCGGTGGACAATCAGTACGGCGTTGTTGCCGGCGCTCCTGCCCTGACCGGGACGATCCGCGAAATCATGGCCGGGGCCGGTCGTCAGGAAATCCTGGAAAACGGTACCTGGACCCGGCATTTTTATCCGCTGGAGGCTAAGCCAGCCTGCCTGAATCAGTGCCATGCCGGGGTTGAGGCAGGCACGGTTCTGGGAGTGGTGGAGGTAAAACAGAACGTCAAGGAGCTGGCGGCCCGGATGCGCTCCGAGTACTTCTGGGTCTTTGTCCTCTATGGCGGGCTGACCATTGCCCTGGTGACCTTCGTCACCATGCTGGTGGTGCTCAGGGTGACCAGAGCAGTGGGCCAGTTCCGGGAGAAAACCTCGGAGATCAGGTCGGTTGTCGATCTGTCATCCCTGGGCGAACTGGAGCAAAGCAACTTTGGTTTTGCGGAGCTGAATCAGGCCTTTCGCGCGGTGGGGGAGCTGGCCAAACGGCTTCGGGATGTGGCAGTGGACAAGGATGTGCTTGAATTTGAGATCAAGATTTTAAGCAAGTTCATCATCACCTCCAACGTGGTTCAGGACTGGCACACCTTTGTCAAGGAACTCCTGGTGGACATCAACGGCATCGTTGATACTTACGCGTTGATGGCCTTTTTTCAGGAGGGGGAAAATGACTACGAACTTGACATCTTCTGGCGCAGCACCCCCTCAGCCCAGACCAAGGCCCGTTTTGAAAATCTGATTCAGACGCAGATATACAAACGCTTCCATCTTGCCATCGACAGCCCTTCGGTCAGGATTATTCACCATGACAGCGGCTCTGATATTCCTCTGCCCAGGGATCTTGCCCAACAGGATTTTGAACTGCGCACCAAATCGCTGTTTCTTGAAACACCCAAGGTGGGCGGCATTGTCGGTATCGGGGTGCAGTCCAACCTGGCGATGGACTCCGTTTACCATATCGTTCTGGACAGTGTTCTGGCCACCCTCATCAACCTGGTGGGCTCGGCAAAGGCCATCTACAAATACACCAAGGATCTGGAATACTATTCCACCCGGGATCCGCTGACCCATCTCTATAATCAGCGGATGTTCTGGGAGTTGATCGGCTATGAGACCGGTCGGACCGATCGGCATAACACCACCTTTGCCCTGCTGGTTATTGATCTGGATAACTTCAAGACGGTCAACGACCGCTATGGCCATATCTTTGGCGATTTCTTTCTCAGACAGGTCGCTGACTCCCTGCGACCGGCGGTGCGGGATGGTGATGTGGTCGCCCGCTACGGCGGGGACGAATTTGTCATCCTGCTGCCGGAAACCAGCAAGGAACAGGCCCATACCGTGGTCAACCGGGTCATCGACTCGGTGGCGGCCCTCAACATCATGACCCCGGAAGGGTTCAAGATCCAATGCACCATTTCCATCGGCATGGCCATGTATCCGGAGCATGGCCATAACGCCAAGGATATCTTTCTGGTGGCCGACAACATGATGTACAAGGTCAAGGGCGAGGGGAAAAACTCCCTGGCAGTGGCTGGAGAGACTGACATCATCGAGATTTTCAAGCACGAAAGTGAGGTCAATTTTCAGGTTTATCAGGCTCTGGAGCAGCAGAACATCATCCCCTATTTTCAGCCTATTATCGATCTGGAAACCGGTAGCCTCCTGGCCCACGAGATGCTGATGCGGATCCCGACTTCAGGAGGCACCGTCCTGAGAGCCGATGAATTCATCGAGGCGGCCGGGAGGATCGGTCTGCTGCCCAAGCTTGACCAGCTGCTGATGCAGAAGGCCTATGAAAAAGCCAATGCCGAGGGGTACACGGGCAAACTCTTCATTAACCTCACCCCGAAGTCTCTCATTATCCCGGAGTTTATGCCCAATGTTCTTGAGCTGACCAAGCAATACGAGATCGATCCCACCCGGGTCGTGTTCGAGGTCACTGAGCGGGACACGCTGCGCAATATGACCATGCTGCAAAAATTTGTAACCCGGATGAAGGATCTTGGCTTCCAGTTCGCGGTGGACGATTTTGGCTCCGGCTACTCCTCCTTCAAGTACCTTAAACTCTTTCCCATCGATTATATCAAGATCGAGGGGGAGTTTATCCGTAACATGCTGGAAGATCCCGAATACCTGGCCTATACCAAGAGTATCGTGACCCTGGCCAGGGAGCTGCGGATCAAGACCGTGGCCGAGTATGTGGAGGATGAGCGGATCCTGGTCGAATGTCGAAGACTGGGCCTTGACTATGTTCAGGGCTATCATGTCGGGATGCCCGCCCCGCAATTTGTCGACAGGAAAGGGTAGGTGTATGGATGCCGCCGCCATTCGCCAGTATTTGGCCAGCCAGATCCTCGATTCCTTAAACGATGGGGTATACGTCACCGATCTTGACCGGAGCATCGTTTACTGGAACCAGGCGGCTGAGAGGATCACCGGCTGGCGGGCCGAAGAGGTGGTGGGCCGCAGCTGCCATGACAATGTCCTCTGTCATACCGATAAGGCCAGCAACAGCCTCTGCGGCAAGGAGCATTGCCCCCTGCACCGGGCCATTGTTACCGGCGTTGGCTCTTCCGCCCCGGTTCTGATCTTCGCTCATGGCCGGGATGGCCGGAAGATTCCGGTTCAGATCAGTGTTTCTCCTATCCACGACGAACAGGGCGTTGTCATTGGCGGGGTGGAGATCTTTCGGGATGTTTCCCTCTGGATGCGGGATCAGGAGCGGGCCCGTACCATTCAGGCCCTTTCCATGCGGATGCCCCCCAATGACAATCCTTTGCTCAGTTTTGCGGTTCAATATCTGCCCCACGACATTCTCGGTGGCGATTTCTACACGGTGGAAAGGCTGAATCAGGACTGCTATGCCTTCTGTATTGTCGATGTCATGGGCCATGGCACTGCGGCTGGTCTCTACGCCATGCACCTGCACTCACTCTGGGAGGCCAACCGCCGGATTCTGGATCGCCCAGCCTCCTTTGTCGGTCAGCTCAACAAAAGTTTCTGCCAGTTGGTGCGCGACGGGGAATCTTTTGCCGCCGGGCTTTTTGGCTATATCGATCTGCGGGCCGAGGCGGTGGCTCTCTGCGCGGCAGGCAGCCCCTCCTTTCTCCTGACCCGTCAGGGCCAGACCCGTAAGATTACTCTGGCTGGCCTGCCTCTTGGCCTGAGCCATGACCATCTGTACGAGATGACCTTTCTGCCGCTGAAGCCCGGCGATGGGCTGCTCCTTTTCACTGATGGAGCTGTGGAGATTACCGATCAGCAGCAGGCCATGTTTGGTAACAACGGGATGAGCGATCTGATTGATGCCCACGGCTTTCCGGAAACGGAGGAAAACCTGGCGGGATTCCTCGAGAAAATGCTGCGTTTCTCCAATCACCCCAGTTTTCCTGACGATATCACCATGCTCGCCATCCGCTACCTTGGGCATCCGGATCAACAGAAATATTCCGGGGGCTCACAGGAGAGGCTGCGCTCATGAGTACGGCTGCGCGTCAGGCCACAAATCATGAGGGGGGCGGGGCGCTATTGCCACCCTCCTTGCAGACCAGTGGAGAAAAGAGTCTGTTTCCTGCCGATTTTGCCGGGATTGATGATCTGGTCGAAGCCTGCTGGGCTGCGGTGAAAGACGGCCTGAACCTGCGGGGCTACAGCTCCCGGCAAGAAAAGATCCATCTCGCCCTGCACGAGACTCTGGTTAATGCCTGGCAGCACGGCAACCACAGGCGGCCTGATCTGCCGATCATCTTCCGCTGGCGGTTTGCCGATGATCTGACCTTTGAGGTTCTGGACGCGGGGCAGGGGTTTTCCTGTCAGACCAGGGCCGAGCCCTTCACCCTCGACCGGCTCACCTCGGAAAATGGCCGGGGGCTTGCCATCATCCGCTTCTGCTCTGACAATGTCTGCTGGGAAAGGGATGGCAGCCATGTCATTATCACCTTTGCGCACCCATTGGCTTGCACCCCGCAGGTTGTTGTCACCCCATCTTTGCTGGACTTGTAACAACTCATTTTTTAACGCCGACGCGCAAAGTTTTAATCTTCGTGTTCTCTGTGCCCTTCATGGTGAGGAGTTCAGGATTCAGGAGGGCGTTCGCACGCAGTATTCTGAATCCTGGCTTCTGAATCCCTGATCTGTTAGAGTATCGCCCATGAAAAACCAACCTGCACAAAACATGGAACTGCTTGCTCCGGCTGGCACCCTCGAGGCCTTTGAGGCGGCGGTGGAGAGCGGGGCCGATGCCATTTATCTCGGGGCTCCGGCCTTTAATGCCAGGGCCTTGGCCCGGCATTTCTCTCTGGCCGAGTTGGCGGCCATGATCGACCATGCCCATAAGAACCGGGTCAAGGTCTATCTGGCCATGAACAGCCTGATGAAAGAAGAGGAGATCGGCAAGGCGGTGGAGGAGCTGGCTGCACTTGAAGCGCTCAAGGCCGATGCCCTGATTATTCAGGATCTCGGCATCTCCTATCTGGCCCGCAAATTTTTTCCCGGCCTGCGCCTGCATGCCAGCACCCTCATGGGGGCGCACAACTCCCTCAATGTCCGCCAGTTTTCTGAGCTTGGTTTTAAAAGGGTGGTTCTGGCTCGGGAGATGACCTTAAACGAGATAGGGCAGATCCACAGGCAATGCCCGGTGGAGTTGGAGGTGTTTGTGCATGGGGCGCTTTGTTTTGCCTATTCCGGGTTGTGTCTGTTCAGCAGCTATCTCGGCGGTAAAAGCGGGCTCAGGGGGCGTTGTGTGCAGCCCTGCCGGAGGCGGTACACCTGGGGCGGCAAGGGTCGCAGCCTTGGGAGCCCAGCGGGCTATCTTTTTTCGCTGAATGATCTGGCCGGGCTGGAGCTGATCCCCCAACTGCGGCAGGCCGGGGTCAGCTCGCTCAAGATCGAAGGCCGGATGCGCAGCGCCCAGTATGTGGCCTCGGTGGTCAAGGCCTACCGGTTGGCCCTCGATAATCCCGCAACCCCGGCGGTGCTGGCCGAGGCGAAAGAACTGCTGGAACAGGCCATGGGCCGCAAGGCCTCGCTCGGCTATTTCAAGAAGGCCCAGCCGACGGACATCATCGCCCCGCAACACTCGGGCAATATCGGCCTGTTTTTGGGCAAGATCGAGAAGGTCAGCAGCAATCGCGCCCAGATGAGCCTGAAAGAACCGCTTATGGTTGGCGACCGGCTGCGCATCCATCAGGAAGGTTCGGGCGAGCGGCAGGGGTTTACCTTAAAGGGGTTGTGGCAGGGGAAGGTGGCCCTGGCAAAGGCCGGGGCAGGCAGTAAGGTGCAGCTGGATCTGCCGCCTGGCGCGCAATGGGGCGACAGCCTTTATAAGGTGGACTCAGGCGAGCGTCGGCAGCAGGCGGCCAGGAAGGCTATCCAGCCTGGGTTGTTCAGCAAGAAGGTGGCCAACCTGGTCGATCCCCGCAAACTCGTCCAGATCGCCCATTTTCTTGGGCAGCCGACCAAGCCGATTAAGCCGGTCAATAGACCGACCGTGGTCAAGGGCAGGGACTGGCCTGGGCGCGGCCAGGCCCAGGATCAGGGCGGTCGCCGGGGCGTGCCCCAGGCACAGCTGCCCCTGGAATGGTGGCTGAAGATCGATGATTTTGCCGTACTCAAGGTGCAGCTGCCCACCCCGCCTTCACGATTGGTTATCACCCTGTCCCGGCAGACCTTTGCCCAATATGTCCGCCAACAGAAACGGTTGGTTCCGTATAAGCGGCGGTTGGTCTGGGCTTTGCCGCCGGTGATTCTGGAAGATGAGCTGCCGTTTTACCGGGAGGCCATAGCTCTTCTGCGTGGCAGCGGCTATAACGCCTGGCAGATTGCCCATATCGGGCAGCGCCTGTTTTTTGCGGCGGGGCAGCAAGAGGAGAGCCAGGCAGCAGGGAAAAAATCAGGCCGACCAGAGCAGGCTTCGACGGAGAGGCTGCTTCTTTTCGGCGACTATACCCTGAATGTCTTGAACAGCCTGAGTGTGCAGGCCCTGGCTGGACTGGGGCTTGACAAGGTGCAGCTGGCCATTGAAACTGACCGGCAGAACCTGGTGGATGTTTTTGGCCATATAGCCGAGTTGAACAGCTTGCCGGATTTTATGCCCTTCAGGGTGCAAACGAAACTTAAACCCTCTGGGGGCAAAAACGCGTTGCAGGTGGGGATGACTATTTATGGGCAGCCCCCGCTTTTCACCGCTCGGCTGGCTTCCCCGTTTTTTAAATACGATCAGCCCCTGGTCAGCCCCAAGGGCGAGGTGATTGTGCTCAAGCAGTGCTGGGGACAGACCGTGGCCGTGGCTGAAGAGCCGTTTTCTCTGTTGCCGTACAGTACCGAGCTTGCCGCCCGGGGGGTTGCTTACGGGGTGGTTGATCTTTCCCATCTGCGGCCCAAACCGGACGAACTGGTCGCCCTCTTCCGCCAGTCTGGCCAGCCAGGACGTGGAGGGCGTCGCCTCAACACCTTCAATTATACGGGCAGCCTGTTGTGAACCGGGACACCACCTGCACTACTGACCAAGAGGCTCAATCCCCCCTCCCTGCTCCCCTGGCAAAAGAAGATACCGGGATTTGAGGCCGCTGGTCTTGAAGACCAGGGCGGAGAGCAGGGTGCAGAGGGCGACCAGGCCGAGAATAATCGCGAGCCGCAGCCAGGGCAGTCCTAGGGCCTGCCGGAACATGACCAGCCCGACTGCGGTGGCAAGCCATTCGCCGGCGCCGGCCACGAGCAGCCCTTGCATGAGCAGGGCCGCCAGGGGCCGACGGATGCAGAGCAGGCCGAGGGAAAGCAGCGCTCCGCCTGCGAGAAAAAATCTCCCGCCCGGTAGAAATGGGCGCCAAGAAACAGCATGCTGAAAATCACGGGCAAGAGTCTGAACAGATTCATAACAGCTCCAGTCATGGTACTCGGAAAAGAATCGGCAGCACATCCATCTGTTGCAGTCGTTCAATGAAGTGAAACAGGATGTAAAGCCAGATGAACATGGTGGCATCCAGCAGCGACCGCCGGTAGACCCGGACATTGACCTGATAAAAATCCGGCTCCTTGAGCAGGCTCAGCCGGGGAATAAAATGCGGCACCTTTTTTTGGTATTCGGCACAGACCTCGCCGAATCGTGCCAGCAGGTATCTTCCCTCCAATTGGATCACGATCCGGTAATGAAGCAGGAAACCGGAGACCAGCGCCCAGGAGATTCCTTTCCGGTGTTTTGGGAACCAGGTCAGACTTGGCAGGGTCATGATTATTCTCGTTTGTTGGTTTCGTTTAAATGATCCCGCTGCCCAGCAAAATGGCGATCAGGAAAAGCATGACCGCCACCACAACCTGCACGGTGCGGAGCGTTACCTTTTTGACCAGGCGGCTGCCCCAGAAAGCGCCGGTGAAGGCGGCCAGGGTGGCGATCAGGATGAGGGGCAGGTTGCCCATGACCTCCGCTGAGCCGAGGAGATCCGCATAGACGGTGAGGCGGGAGAAATCAACCAGGGCGGCGATGACTACGCCCGTGCCGATGAAGGCCTCCTTGCCCAGGCCGCTCTTGAGAAGAAAGACGCTGCGGAAGGCGCCCTGGTTACCGGAGAGCCCGCCGAAGAATCCGCTCAGGAGGCCACCGGCAGGGATGTACTTCCGGTCGATGGTGAGCTGCTTGGCGGCAGGGTACAACTCCATGG
>MGTC01000054.1:25078-36854 GCA_001799255.1 Deltaproteobacteria bacterium RIFOXYD12_FULL_55_16 | reverse complement strand
TTCGAGGCCCTCAAGTTTGAATACATCGGCCCCATCCCCGGCCACAAACTGGAAAACCTTATTGAGGCCTTGAGCAATGTCCGCGATTTCAGCAGCGGCCCCACACTCATCCATGTACTGACCACCAAGGGCAAGGGCTACGAACCGGCGGAAAAAAACCCTGGCGATTTTCACGGGGTTGGCCCATTCTGTATCGACACCGGCCTGCCCCTCCCCTCCCCGCCTGCCCCGCCCAGCTATACCAAGATTTTTGGCGAGACCTTGGTGCAAATCGCAGAACAGGACCCGCGCGTGGTCGCCATCACTGCCGCCATGCCAGCAGGCACAGGCTTAAGCGATTTTTCCCAACGATTTCCCGATCGTTTTTTTGATGTGGGGATTGCCGAACAGCATGCCGTCACCTATGCGGCAGGCATGGCCACGGAAGGCCTGCTGCCGGTGGTGGCGATCTACTCCACCTTCTTCCAGCGAGCCCTTGACCAGATTATTCACGATGTCTGCCTGCCCAATCTGCCCGTTACCCTGGCCATTGACCGGGGCGGCCTGGTCGGCGACGATGGGCCGACCCACCACGGGGTGTTTGATCTTTCCTTCCTGCGCTTCATCCCCAATCTGGTGATCATGGCCCCCAAGGATGAAAATGAACTGCGGCACATGCTCCACACGGCTATTCTCCACCCAGGCCCGGCGGCAGTTCGTTATCCGCGCGGCAACGGGGAAGGGATTGCCACTGACGATATCCTGCAACGCCTCCCTCTGGGGATCGGCGAACTTCTTCGGGAAGGCAAGGATCTCCTTTTGCTTCCCATCGGCAACAGGGTTGCTGCGGCCCTGGAAGCGGCAACCGGCCTGAAAAAACTTGGAATTGAGGCGGCGGTGATTAACCCGCGCTTTGTCAGGCCCCTGGATGAGGCGCTGATCTGTGAATGGGCCAAGCGAACGGGCAAGGTGATTACCATCGAGGACAACGTGAAAAAGGGCGGCTTTGGCAGCGCCATTCTTGAGCTTTTTGCCCAGAAAAATCTCTGGGGCATTCAAACAAAGATCCTGGGCCTGCCGGATAAATTCATGGAACACGGCACCCAGACCCAGCTACGCCATAAGGGAAATATCGATGCCCCGGCGATCATCGTCGAGGCTCTTGCCCTGTGCGGAAAACAGCCTTAACGCCAGGCAACAGCTTTCCAGGCCTCACCTCTACCCTTTCCAGTTTCTGACAAAATCAAACAGGGTGCGCACTGCGATGCCGGATGGCCCTTTCGGAATATAGGATTTCTCGGTGAAATCCCAGGCAGTGCCAGCAATATCCAGATGGGCCCAGGGTGTATCTCCGACAAACTCCTTAAGAAAGGCCGCAGCGGTAATGGCGCCGCCATCCTTTTTCCCTACATTTTTGAGATCAGCAATTCCAGACTTAAGCTGCTTGGTGTACTCCTGATCCAGGGGCAGCCGCCATAAAGGTTCGCCACTGCGTTCTCCGGCCGCAAGCAACCTCGCGCTTAAATTATCGTTATTGGCCAGCAGACCGGTACGGTGATGACCAAGGCCGACTATAACAGCGCCAGTCAGGGTGGCAACGTCAATCACCATGTCCGGCTTGTATTTTTTGATGCCATAGGCCAGGGCATCGGCCAGGATAAGACGGCCCTCGGCATCGGTGTTGACCACCTCCACGGTTTTGCCGCCATACTGGGTGATTACGTCACCCGGTTTCAGAGCGGCCGGGCCGGGCAGATTCTCCGTGGCCGGGACAATCGCCACCAGATTCAACCCCTTGAGCCTCGCCTGGGCAACCGCCTGCATGGCGCAAAGCACCGCCGCCCCTCCGCACATATCGTATTTCATCTCTTCCATGCCGACACTGGGCTTAAGCGAGATGCCACCGGAATCAAAGGTGAGGCCCTTGCCGACCAGCAGCAGGGTCGGCGCGCCTGGCTTGCCAGCATACTCAAGGATAACCATTTCCGGAGGCATAGCCGAGCCCTGATTGACGCCAAGAATCCCACCCATGCCCAGCTTCTCCATCCGGGCCTGATTCAAAACCGTACAGGTCATCCCGTGGGTGGCGGCCAATTGACGGCCATATTCAGAAAAATGCCCCGGCGTCCAGTGGCTGGCCGGCTCATTGGCCATATCCCTGGCCTTACAGGCGGCCTGGGCGCCGATCTCTCCCAGCTTGAGCGCCTTGTCCAGCCCCTTGTGGCTAACGGCATACAAGGCAGCCTGCTGCAACATCTCCCCCGAGGAATCAGGCTCTTTTTTTGTTTTGTATTTTTTGAACCGGTAGGCACCCAGAACCAGGCCTTCGGACAACCCCTCGACCATTTCGGCCTTGTCACAGGCAAGATCCGGCAGAACAAGCAGCAACTCCTGCGCCTTGCTCTTCATAGCCAGAGAGGCAATGGTTCCACCCGCCTTGCGGAACAACTCCCTGCTCAGCACCTCCTTGCCCAGACCGACAACCAGTATCCGCTTTGCGGTCGGAATACCCTGCCGTTCATGCTCTGGATAAAAAAGCAGCTGCTCGCCCTCTTTTCCGGAAAAATCCCCCAGCCCATACACCCGGCATATAACTTCATCTACCTCCCCACTGGCACAGCAGTAAGCACCCTTGTCTGACTGACGCGCCAAATAAACAAGAAGATCGCCGGCATAGGTCTCAGGCCCAATCTTACTAAAAGATAACATTCATGTACTCCTCAATAATTACATGATAAAATTCGATAATTGCATTAGATTTCGGCCTGCTGTAGAAGGCAAATTCCAGTCCAATATACCAGAAAAACTAAGGAGAAGAACCCTTGATCCTGCAATTATGCCTGTCCGTTGGCCTGGCCATAATAATCTCCGCCCTGTGCAGCATCTGCGAGGCAGCATTATACTCCTTGCCGATGAGCCACATTGAAATACTCAGCCAGCATCACAAACGGATCGGTCGTATCCTCATGGGCATGAAAAAGGATATCCACCGGCCCATCACCGCCGTCCTCACCCTGAACACCATAGCCAACACGGCTGGGGCCACGATCTCCGGAGCTGCGGCCGCCGCAGTTTTTGGTGCCGACAGCATGATCTGGTTCTCCGCAATCTTCACCATGGTCATCCTCCTCTTTTCAGAGATACTTCCCAAAACTCTCGGCGTTTCCTACAGCCGGGAGCTGGGTCTCTGGATTGCCTATCCCCTCCACTGGATGGTAAAACTGCTGACCCCGTTCATCCTGCTGATCCAGGCCATAACCCGGCTTCTTCCTGCCAAAGACAACGGGCTTCTGGTCTCGGCCCAGGAAATCCAGGCTCTGGCAAGACAGAGCCACAGATCCGGAGAGATAAGTCTGCAGGAACGGCGGGTCATCACCAACATCCTCGATCTGAAGGACAAAACCGTCCGTCAGATCATGACCCCACTCACCGTCACTTTCATGCTCAACGCCAACCTGACCGTGACCAAGGCTATGCAGGCCAACGAGATGCTCAATATGCACAGCAGGATTCCAGTTTATGAAAAAAACATGGATGAGGTTGTCGGCATTATCTTGCGTAAGGATCTGTTTCACTGGGCCGCCAGGGGCGCCGAGGAGAAAACCCTGCGCGAGTTCATGCAGCCTGCGCATTTTGTCCCGGAAACAGGACGCCTGACCGCTGTTATGCTCGAGTTTTTTGACCACCACAAACATCTTTTTGTAGTAGTTGATGAATACGGCTCGGTCACAGGCGTGGTAAGCCTTGAGGATATCATTGAAGAAATAGTGGGCCGGGAGATCATTGACGAATCAGATCTGGCCACTGACATGCGGGAACTTGCCAAACGCAAACGACTTGCCTTCCTGAGCCAGTATGGCTCCTAACCCCTGTAAACAAATGGGATAAGTGCGTTAACAAAATTATTTTCTGCCCAAAAAACACAGAAAATAATTTCTAACTTACTAAAAAATAACCGTCAGATAGAAAAAAAGCATA
This sequence comes from Deltaproteobacteria bacterium RIFOXYD12_FULL_55_16, assembly GCA_001799255.1. Taxonomy (GTDB): domain Bacteria; phylum Desulfobacterota; class Desulfobulbia; order Desulfobulbales; family Desulfurivibrionaceae; genus Thiovibrio. Next base: position 32,897 of record MGTC01000054.1, on the reverse strand, counting down.
ACAACAATCAGTAGATTGATCCCGAGAAAATTCCGGAAACGGAGGTGCCCTTCAAAATCATTAAGACAAAACTGCCAGAGGATATAACAGCCGGCGATGGAGCCGTTGAGCATGAAAAAAGCCGAGAAGATCTGAACCGGGAAATCCGGAATGGCAAAAAAGAATTTTTCCAGAAACTCCACGCCAACCTGACGCCCGAAGGTAGGGATGAAATCGCCTACCCCGGCGGTAAAATATCCCAGCCGGTACACAAGTTCCCCGGTAAAAGCCATGGGAATCAGGATCGGAACCATGGGCGAAAACCTGCCAAACAAAGGATCCTCATTGATCCCGAACAGGCGGGTGCCGAAACGGATAATCGTCAGGCTTAAGGCAAAGCCAAGCAACAGCAGCAGACTGAAAAGAACCGCGTCCGACCAGCCGGAGAAAGCGGCAACCTGGCTATATATCTCCTTTTTACGCAGAAAGCGGGCAAGCTGCGAGCCTATGAGAAAAGGCACGATATACGAGCAGGTAATATAGCGGCCCTTGTTGCGGATCAGCTCCGAATATGGGTTGCGCAGGAGCAGCTGCGGTGAGTCGCGGTCACATAAGGGCAGACAGTGGCCGCAGACCAGGCAATGCAGGTTATTCTGGACATTATAAGCGCCAAGGTAGACCGGACAGCCCCGTTTCCCGGCCAGTCCTTTTTTGCAGGCAAAGGTTTCACAACCCCGGCATTTTTCATGATCCGGCCTGAACTCGATGATGGAAAGGGTTGCCGCTGCGCCGCTGATGCGACCCAGAGGGCAGAGATGCCTGCACCAGGCCTGCCCTGGGAAAAGAACCGCCAGCAGGGCCGCGCCAAAAACGATGGAGAGAACAAAACAGGAGGTGCCGACCGGCGAGCGGTCTAGCCCGGCCACAACCTCTGTCCAGATGATAAGAGCCAGCAGAATAACCGAGGCGTATACCCCGTATTTTTGCAGACTTTTTGGCACTGGCAGGGAAAGGGTTATCCCCCGGCGTTGCAGAAAGACGCCAAGCCCTGGAAACGGGCAGATCCCGCACCACATCCGGCCGACAAAAAACCAGCTTAAGACAATGCTTGGCCAGATAAAACCCCAGGAGAGGAAGACCGCAACATTGCTGCGCGCATCCCTGGGGCCGAAAAACCCGGAAACAACCACCAGGGCAAAGAGAATATCACCGGCTGTCCGCAGATAGGCATAGTGCTGCCGGGCGGACAGAAACCTTCTTATTCCGGGAAACACCCGAAACAGATCCAGTCGCTGCTCGTCTATGGAGATAAGACTCCTAAGGGCGCGGGTCCACCAGATCACAAAGCTATCCTACCTCTTCCAGTATCACTGATAATTGCATCTGCCGGTTATCCCTTTCGATAGTCAAGGAAACCTTATCCCCGACTTTATATCTATCCATGGCATTACGCAAGTCGTCATAAGAAGAAACCTTGCGCCCGTCAACAGCCATAATAACATCTCCCAGAACCATCTCTCCCTGAATCTTGCGGGTTCCCCGCAATCCGGCAGCCTCGGCGGAACTGCCCGGCCTGATATTCATCACCAGCACCCCTGCCACCTCCGCCCGCCTGGCAATCTGATCATCCGCCACAGAGATACCAAGACCAGGGCGAATCAATCGCCCATGCCGGATAATATCGGGAATCACCCGGCCAACCACGTCGACCGGCACGGCAAAACCGATCCCGGCACTGCCACCGGACGGGCTGTAGATCGCGGTATTCACCCCGATAAGACGTCCGGCGCTGTCAAGAAGAGGCCCGCCTGAGTTGCCGGGGTTAATGGCGGCGTCCGTCTGGATAACCCCCTGAATGGTTCTGCCGGTTGCCGACTGGATCTCCCGCCCCAGGGCGCTGACGATACCGGAGGTAAGGGTCTGATCGAGACCAAAGGGGTTGCCGATGGCAAAGACCTTCTGGCCCACCAGCAGATTATGGGATTCCCCCAGGGGAAGCGGGGAAAGTTTAACTGCGGGCGCCGAGATCTTGAGCACCGCCAGATCCTTGTCCGGGGCAACGCCCACCAGGGTGGCCGGCCAGGTTGAACGATCCGCCAGGGTAACCTCGACCCGGCTGGCCGACTCGATAACATGGTAATTGGTCACCACCCGGCCCTGCTTGTCCCAGATAAAACCGGAACCTGTCCCTTGGGGAATCTCGTGGATATTGAGGGTGAACAGGTTTCGCCGCACCTCGATATTGGTAATAAAGACCACCGCTGGCGAAGCGGAACGAAACAGGGCAATGGTGCTTTGCTCATCGGCGGCGAGATCTCCCCGCGCCGTTACAGTTACTGGGGGGATGGCTACTTCAGACGAGGGAACCTGGCGCTGGTAAACGAAGAAAACCCACCAGCCAAAAAGGATGCAGAACAACAGAACGGCAAAGGAAACACGTTTTTGTCTGGGGGCTTTTGCCGGGGAAATATTCATCCGCATCGTGCCTTGATGGCAATATTAATGCTCTCAATCAGTCAGTTACGAATAAGAATATAGCTTCTTCCGGCAAAAACCGCCATTCTTATCAAAGCCAGCCGCGCAAGGCCTCAACAATTTTTTGCGCCTGATCAGGGCTTGAGATATTGAATTTGGACTGCTGGCTGTATTCCCCGTTCACTTTGCGATAACGACGAATGGAATACCTGTCCGGGCTGTATTCATTTTTTTTGGCATCCCACTGCTGATAACGAAAAAGAATCGTCGTCCAGGCGCCTTTGGACAGGATAACCTTTTCAAGCTCCTTGACAACCACGACCCCGTCTTCCTCATAATTGATTGTCACCTCGTCAACGGTTGCCGCCATAACTCCCCCTGCTTAGTTGTCTCTCGCCCTAACGGGCCTGCAAAAACAGCCTCCGGCCTGCACTTGGCCAAGAACGCTGCGCCAAAAAAAAGGACTTGGCAGCTACGCCAAGTCCTTAACATTTACATGGTAGCGGGGACAGGATTTGAACCTGCGACCTTCGGGTTATGAGCCCGACGAGCTACCGAACTGCTCCACCCCGCGTCAGTGGCGACAAAATACTCTTTTCTGGGACAATGTCAAGGAGAATAAAGGGGTTCAGACGCATCCACCGCCTGATTCCGCAAGACGCCAAGCACCACCTCTGGAAACCTGGTCAATCTTCCCTTGAGATCCACAACCGCATGGGTGGTGGCTCCCTGAGCCAGCACCCTGCCGTCATTTTCCCGGATAATCCGGTAATTGAAACGACAGGTTCGGGATTTCACCTCGGCAAGACAGGTTTCGATCAGCAACAGATCATCATAGCGGGCCGAGGCCTTATACCGCACCTGACATTCCACCACTGGCAAGATAAAACCCTGCTCTTCGATCTCTTTGTAGGAGAGCGCCCGCTCCCGCATGAATTCAGTCCGGGCCGCCTCAAAGTAGCGCAAATAATTAGCATAATAGACGACCCCGCCGGAATCGGTATCGCCGTAAATCACCCGGCAACGATAGCGATGCAGAGGTTCGTGCATCTCCAAAGAACTATCCGCCACTATCGTCCAAGCACCCGTTTGAAAAACTGCCGCCCATCCGTCAGCAGCTCCCCGGCCATGGCGGCGCTTTGCTCATCATAGGGCAGTCCGCTCCCTGGCTGCCCTGCCCGAGAGTCATAAATGGCCACCGGCACCGGATCCGCGTTGTGTGTTCTGGTAGAAAGCGGGGTAAAATGATCCATGGCCACGGCGAGGCGAAAATCATAACCGCTCACCAGCAGCGCCTCAAAAATCGGCTTGACGATCTTGCTATCAAAATCCTCGATGGCTTGGAGCTTGTCCTTAAGACTGCCCTGATGCCCTGCTTCATCCGGCGCTTCAACATGGACAAAAACCAGATCCTTGGCTTTCAGCGCCTCAACTGCGGCGGAGGCCTTTCCTGCATAATTGGTGTCCAGATACCCGGTAGCGCCGGGAACCTCAATTATGTCCAGGCCGGCATAGACGCCAAGGCCCTTGAGCAGATCAACCGCTGAAATCAAGGCCCCTTCCACGCCAAACTGCTCCTGAATGGTCGGCATGGACGGAGCCTTGCCTTCACCCCAAAGCCAGATGGCATTGGCAGGATTGCGCTGTTGCGCTATCCGGGCACGATTTACCGGATGATCAGCGAGGAAGGCCACCGCCTTTGCCAGGGCATCCCGAAGATGAGGGATACGGTTGTAGCGTTGCCAGAATTCCGTTACCTCGCGACCGGTATAATCATGAGGGGGCACCGTCACCAGCGCCCCGACCTCGCCGGAATGGACGAGAAGATGACGATAACTTACCCCAGGGTAAAAACGCAGCCGATTGCTGCCTGCCACCGCCTCAAGTCCTTCGATGAGAACCCTTGCCTCCTGGCTGGAGATATGGCCGCTGCTGTAATCCTCCATGAATACCCGGTCTTCTGCAAAACGCAGGGTCACCAGATTGCAGCGAAAGGCGATTTCTTCAGCGGCCAGGGCAACGCCAAGACTGGCGGCCTCCAAGGGGGCTCTGCCACTGTAACACTCCTGCGGCAGATAACCGAGCAGGGAAAGATTGGCGACATCGCTCCCCGGCGCAAACCCATCGGGCACGGTGCTAAGCAGACAGAGTTCTCCCTGGCTGGCAATCCTGTCCATGGCCGGAGTCTGAGCAAAGGCCAGGGGGGTTTTGCCGCCTAATTCAGCAAGGGGCAGATCACCCATGCCATCACCAACCAGGATAAGATATTTCCTCGCAATGCTATTCTGCATGGGCCTTCATGATCCTGATTTTCACCGTCTTGTCGGTGCAGACATCCAGAGCGTCAATCTCGGCCAGGGCCTTGCGTACCGAAGCCTCCGCCGCCTCATAGGTCATGATGACCAGGGGCACGGTGCCTTTTTTCTGCCTGCCCTTCTGGATAACCGATTCAATACTGATATTATGCTGCGCCAGAATCCCGGCAATGGCGGAGAGAACACCTGGCTTATCCATAACGGTCATCCTGAAATAATAACAGCCGCGCAGGCTCTCCATGGGAGTAATCCCCCGGGGCCTGATCTCCTCCGGCAGATAGGAAAGACATGGCACCCGGTTGATGCTGTTACAGAGGATGTTTCTGGCAATATCAACCACATCTGCGGCAACCGCGCTGCCAGTCGGCATTTTGCCCGCGCCCTGGCCGTACAGCAGGATATCATCCACCATATCCCCGGTGAACTGGATGCCGTTATAAGCGCCGCCGATATTGGCCAGCAGGTGTTTTTCCGGAACCATGGTCGGATGCACCCTGGCCTCCACCGTTTCTCCATGATTCCGGCTGATGGCCAAAAGCTTGATGCGATAACCAAACTCACGGGCAAAGTCGATATCGATCGGCTCGATCCGGGAGATCCCTTCGATGCTGACCTCGGCAAGGCTCATCTTCATACCGTAGGCCATGGTCATCAAAATCACCAGCTTGTGAGCCGTGTCAATGCCCTCGACATCATAAGTAGGGTCTGCCTCGGCGTAACCTTTTGCCTGGGCCTCTTTCAGCACCTCGGCAAAGGCCATGCCCTCATCGGTCATCTTGTTGAGAATATAGTTGGCCGTCCCGTTCATTATGCCCATGATCGAGAGAATCCGGTTGGCGACAAGCCCCTCTTTCAAGGCCTTGATCACCGGGATGCCCCCGCCGACACTGGCCTCAAAGCCGACTTCCACATTTTTCCTGGCCGCCGCTTCAAAGATCTCCATGCCGTGCTGGGAGATCAGGGCCTTGTTGGCGGTGACCACATGTTTGCCATGCTCAATGGCCTTCAGGATAAAGGTTTTCGCCGGTTCAATCCCGCCGATAAGCTCGACTACGATGTCGATCTCTGGATTCTGGAAAATCAGGTTCGCATCCCGAACAAGCTGCACCTCCTTGAATTGCGGCGGCAACGCCTCAACACAGATATCCGCAACACAGCACAGGCGAATGGAGGCCCCGGTTTTCCGCTGCAGACGTTCTGCCTGCTGCAAAAGTACCTCTGCCAAACCACTGCCAACGGTGCCAAAACCCAGCAAACCAACCTTGATTTCTTTCATGAGACCTTCCTGAAAATGTGTCCGGAAACGAAACGGGATCATGCCAAGGCCAGGCAACACGGCCAGCCACCATTCCGACGATGTTCAAGGGGAATTTAATACCTTTTTTGCCAGTTGATGTCAAAAATATTCACGATGGAATCTCTTTGAAATATTTTCAAAAAAACCTCACGATCATTAATGACTCCCATTGACAAGGGTCATAAAAAAAATTACAAGTAGCGGGAATATTCAGGGGCGCAATCCACCGGAATGTCACCGCATCACTTCCCCTCCTTTTCTCGATAAGAATCAGCCCCTGCTGCTTCATCGATCTGTATTCTTGAGTGGATTTTGTGTTTCAGGTCTTAACCAAATTAACTAAAGAGGACGATGGCAAGTGGGAGAGCTTAATATTATTTCAATGTTTCTGGGCGCTGGCCTCACGGTCAAATTTGTCATGACTATGCTGCTGTGCTTCTCCTTATACTCGTGGTTCATTGTCTTTCAAAAATTTTCCCTGTTCAAGAAGGCGCGGATGCAAAGCGAAGAGTTTCTGGAGACCTTCTGGCAGAGCAAAAATCTTTCTGAAGCCGTCAGATTCGCCAACAACCTGACCCTGTGCCCCGAAGCAAACATCTTCAGAACTGGCTACCATGAGCTGCAAAAACTCGGCAAAACCACCGCCACCGCTCGCGGCGCCGCCGACGAAACCCTGGAAACACGGCTGGCCGGCATGGAACCCCTGAAAAGGGCTTTGCGCAAAGCGGAAAATCTCGAATCCTCCCGGCTGGCCAAGTCACTCTCCTTCCTGGCCACCACCGGCAGCACCGCTCCCTTTATCGGTCTTTTCGGCACGGTCTGGGGCATCATGACTTCCTTTCATGAAATAGGCATGCGCGGTTCAGCATCCCTGGCCGTTGTGGCTCCAGGTGTCTCCGAGGCCCTGGTCGTGACCGCGGCCGGCCTTGCCGTAGCGATCCCAGCCGTGGTCTTTTACAACTATTATTCCAACCAGATGGCTGAGATCGAAAACAGGATGCATAACTTTTCCGTTGATTTTCTGAACCTCGTAGAGCGGGACTTCATTTCCCGCCAGGTGTAACTTATGGATCCAGTCGAAACCGGCAACAGCAAAAAACGACTTGTTTCGGATATCAACGTCACCCCTCTGGTCGACGTCATGCTGGTGCTGCTGATCATCTTCATGATTACCGCCCCCATGATGACCCAGGGGGTTGATATTAATCTGCCTGAAACAACCGCTAAACCCCTGCAACAGGAAAAAACTCCCATCATCGTAACGATCACCAAAAAAGGAGAGTTTCTCCTCAACAATACCAAGGGCACCCAGGCCGCCATCAAGCAGGGGCTGGCCAACCTTGCCAAAAAAGGCGCGAACGAGACTGTTCTGCTACGCGCCGACAAAGAAGTCCCCTACGGGCTGGTGGTTTCTCTGATGTCCGACATCAAGGCCGTTGGTTTTGATAAACTTGGCATGATAACCCAGCCAGAAATTGAAAAACCCAAAAGATAGCCTACACACCGTGCCTTTACCTCTGCCTGCATCCGAGCTTCCTGACCAGCAATGGCAAAAACCCCTGTTTTTGACCATTGCCGTGCATGTTTCTCTTTTGCTCTTCGGTCTTTTAGCGCCAAGATTTATGTACTTCCAGAAAAGGATACCGGAGGTATACACGGTTAATCTTTTCTCGGTTGAGGATCTTGGCGGGCCTGCACCAGCTGCACCCCAGCCTTCCCCACCATCGGCGCCCCAGGCTGAAGTAAAACCTGA
>MGTC01000054.1:21355-25022 GCA_001799255.1 Deltaproteobacteria bacterium RIFOXYD12_FULL_55_16 | reverse complement strand
CAGCCAAGGACGTCATCTCGCTTAAGCCTATAAAAACAAAAGAAAAAACAGACATTGACAAGGTAAGGATGTTGCGGGATAAACTACTCGCCGAAAGCCATGAAAAACAGACCAAGGACACTGCGGAAAAAGCCAGGGCAGATGCGGACAAAAAGGCAAAAGGCGCGGTTGACAGCCTGAAGCAGGCGCTCATGGCAGGGCAGCAGCTTACCGCTGGCAAGGCTGCCGCCGGAGCCTCCTCGACCGCTCAGGCAGGCACTGGCACAGGAAGTGGCCCAAGCGGCGGCATCATGGTCGATGAAAATCTTCGGCGTTATCTTATTGCCGTGAACAACCAGATCCAGGAGCACTGGGTGCTGCCGGATCTGCAAAACTGGAAGGAAAACATCGAGGCGATTGTCATTATTCGGGTCAGGCGGGACGGTGTGGTGGTAGAGCGCTCTTTCAAGAAAAAATCAGACAATATCTTTTTTAATCAATTTGTGGAAAAAACCCTGAAACTCTCTTCCCCTTTGCCGCCATTCCCCATCGGCATCAACCAGTCAGAAATGGAAATCGGCCTGAAATTCAGGCCAGGAGAAGTCTTTTGATATGGATTCTTTTATGAAAAACCGCGTCTCCGCTCGCCTCCTGGGCATGATCCTCACTGGCCTTGCCCTGCTGCTCAGTTTCAGCAGCCCTGCACAGGCCATAGTGTATCTCGATATCACCTCTGCCAACTTCCGCAAGGTGAACATTGCAGTTCCCTATTTTGTCGATATAAAAAGACCGGACGGCATCCAGGACAGCGGTAAAAAAATGGCGGATCTTCTGGGGCGGGCCTTGGCCTTTCACGGGTTTGTGGACATCATTCCCCCCTCAGCATACGGTGGCGCCCAGACCTGGGACTGGCCCGCCCTGGGCGCAGAGTTCACCATCCTTGGTCAATATGAAATAACCAACGCCGGCCTTGTCCTGGAACTGCGCTTAAATGAAATTCAAACAGGCCACATGATCCTTGGCCGCCGCTATCAGACCCCCATCAGCAGACATCAGGAGAGTATAAAAAAATTCTGCGATGAAGTAGTCCTCCAGCTCACCGGGGAACGCGGCGTCAGTCAGAGTCAGATCGCCTTTGTTTCAACAGTAACAGGACACAAGGAGATCTGGCTGGCCGATGTCTTAGGCGATAATGTCCGCCAGGTAACCCAACATGAATATCTGGCCGTCTCCCCAAGATTTTCCCCGGACAACAAATGGCTGGCCTACACCTCGTATCACAAGAACAACCCGAATCTCTATATCACCGAGCTGAACGTTCTGAAAAGCACCCGCGCCATTTCCCGCCAGAAAGGGCTCAATATGGCGCCCTCCTGGTCGCCGGATGGCAGCGTGATCGCTCTTACCCTCAGCAAATCAGTCAACCCGGATCTCTACCTCATTGATATTAACGGCAACGAATTACGCCGCCTGACCAATGGCGAAGGCGCCAACGTATCGCCCACCTGGTCGCCGGACGGGAAAAAGCTGGCCTTTGTTTCCGACCGGAGCGGCACCCCGCAGATCTATATCATGGAGGTTGCCACCAAGGCTGTTCAGCGGCTGACCTTTCTTGGCAACGAAAATACCACGCCAAGCTGGTCGCCCAAAGGCGACTGGATCGCTTATACCGGCAGGATAAACGGCAACACCCATATCCTGCTGAGCAAACCCGAAGGCGGCGCCCCCGTCCAGTTGACCCAGACCGCCGGCGACCACGAATCTCCGAGCTGGGCGCCGGATGGGCGACAGGTTGTTTTTTCAAGAAAACGGAACAACAAACAGGAATTATGCGTCATCTTCAAAAACGGCATGGGCCTTCGACCGCTTTTCAATCTCAAGGGCGCCCAATCCAGCCCGCAATGGTCCCCGCGTCAAGACCTGTAAGTCTTTTATTTACAAGGAGACATCCCTATGAAACGATCACTGACCAATCTTGCCCTCATCCTGTGTCTTTCTCCTCTCCTCATGCATTGCGCCGCAGAAAAAGATGTCCGGGGCATTGATATGCGCCTCCGCACCACGGACTCAAAGATCGCGGAAATGGACGACACCGTTACCGCCATGAAGAATCAGCGCAGCGCCATCGCAGAACTGGCAAACCAGCTCGAACAGACCAAGTCACGTTTGTTGCAACTTGAAGCAAGGGTTGAGGAAAAAAACATCCAGACAAGAAAAAATCTGGACGACCAAGCCCTTTTGAAAAAAAATACCCACAGCCAGATTGAGCAGCTGCGCGGCCAGATGACAGAGGTGAACAGCAAGGTAGCCAGCATAACCGCCCAGGTTGCCTCCTTCACCGGCGACGTCAACCGAATCCAGGAAGACAAGGCCCGAGAAGCGGCAGAGCGTGCGGCCAGTGCGGCCAGGGTTGCGGATGAAGCGCGCAAAAAAGCTGACACAGTCAGCGCCCCTAAAATAATAGAACCGGAACAGGTCAAAAGAAAACCGGTAAAAACTGAAGAGGCGGCCAAACCGGAAGAACCTGTAAAACCACCGACAGACAAACCCGCAGCGCAGGATACAGAGACAGGTGCCAGCGATCCCCTTTACAACAAAGGGCTTGCCGCCTACAAGGCGAATAAATACAAGGAAGCCTACAACGCCTTTTCAAGTTACCTGGAGAAAAACCGGACAGCGCCCCTCGCCGCCAACGCCAGATTCTGGCTGGGGGAATGCCTTTTCCAACAGAAAGAATTCGAGTTGGCCATCCTTGAATACCAGAAGGTGATCGCCGATTACCCCAAGAGCAACAAGGCCTCGGCCGCCCTGTTCAAACAGGGCCAGGCCTTTGAAAGTCTCGCCGAAAAGGATACGGCCAAGATCATCTATAACAAACTGCTTGCCGAGTATCCCAAAAGCGAACAGGTTGAAATGGCCCAAAAACGGCTGAAAAGTATAAAATAAGAGCTGCCCCGCAACCGGGAAAAGTTACCGCAAAACATCATATAAAAAAGGGGCCTCGCTATAAAGCGAGGCCCCTTTTTTATATGATTCTGACTTCAGGAAAAATCAGGGCGCGATGCCCAGTTCCTGCTCTTTCTTGGCAATCGCCAGCCGGGTCTTGATTACGGTGTCAGAGATAAGACTGATCGAATCAATCCCGCACTCGACCAGGAAGGTGGCAAAATCCGGAAAATCGCTGGGCGCCTGGCCGCAGATCCCGATTTTCCGGCCCCGCCGTTTGGCCGTATCAATAACCATCTTGATCATGGTCTTCACCGCTTCGTTGCGCTCATCATAGATATGGGCGACAAGATCGGAATCACGGTCAAGGCCAAGGGTCAACTGGGTCAGGTCGTTGGAGCCAATAGAAAAGCCATCAAACACATCGGCAAAGGCATCAGCAGAGATAACATTGCTGGGGATTTCACACATCACGTACACTTCCAGCCCGTTCTCACCCTGGATCAGTCCATATTCCCGCATCACCTCGATAACCTTGCGGCCCTCTTCCGGGGTCCGGCAGAAAGGCACCATCAGCTTGATGTTAGTAAGCCCCATGTCGTTACGGGCCTTGAGCAGGGCCATGCATTCCAGCTCAAAGGCGGGCTTGTATTTGGGATCATAGTAGCGGGAAGCACCACGCCAGCCGATCATGGGATTGCTCTCCACCGGCTCAAAGAGATGGCCGCCGATCAGATTGGCA
>MGTC01000054.1:0-21338 GCA_001799255.1 Deltaproteobacteria bacterium RIFOXYD12_FULL_55_16 | reverse complement strand
GTCGGAAAGGCGGACGATAACATCCTGGGGATAAAACCCCGCCCCGATGCGAGCCACACCCTCAGCCAGCTTGTCGATGAAGAACTGCTTCTTGTCATCGGGATAAGCCGAGGTTTTAGCCTCGATCTGCTGGACAATAGCCGCGATCTCACTGTCATTTGCGGCCTTTGCTTTCAGCTCCGTAAAGTTATAAAGAGCCAGAGGATGGATGCCGATATGGGAGTTGATGATAAACTCTTCCCTGGCAAGCCCCACCCCATCGTTAGGAATCTGACCCTCGGAGAAAGCCTTCTCGGGGATACCGACATTCATCATGATCTTTGTTTTGGTCGCGGGCACGGTTTCAAGATCCAACCGGTCAATCTCAAAATTCAACAGACCTTCATAGATATGACCGGCTTCTCCTTCGGCGCAGGAAACCGTGATCTGGTCGCCTGATTTTACCAGCTTGGTGCCGTTGCCGGTGCCAATCAGACAGGGAATCCCCAGCTCCCGGGAGATAATGGCCGCATGACAGGTCCGGCCGCCCCGGTTGGTGACAATGGCGGAAGCGATCTTCATGATCGGCTCCCAATCAGGATCAGTCATGTCGGTAACCAGCACCTGCCCCTTCTTGAAATCATGGATCTGGGCGACCTTCTCAATAACATTGGCCTCACCCTGGCCGATCTTGGCGCCAACCGCCTGACCGGTAGCAATGATCTTACCTTTTTCTTTGAGAATATAGGTCTCAATGACCTTTTTCGTATCCTGAGAATGAACCGTTTCAGGCCGGGCCTGGACGATAAAAAGCTTGCCCGTGCCGACGTTGACCCCATCGCCGTCTTTGGCCCACTCGATATCCATGCCCTTTTCGTAATGGTCCTCGATGATACAGGCCCATTTGGCAAGCTGCAGGATTTCATCGTCAGTGATCACATATTTGCCGCGCTCTTCCGGAGTGGTATTGATCGTCTTTACCGGCTCTTCGGTCTTGGGATCGTTGTCGTAAATCATCTTGATTTCTTTGCTGCCGATACGCTTGCCAACGATGGGACGCTTGCCCTCTTTGAGGGTCGGCTTGAAAACGTAAAACTCATCGGGATTGACCGCCCCCTGAACCACGGTTTCTCCCAGCCCCCAGGCGCCGGTAATAAACACCGCATCCTTGAACCCGCTTTCCGTATCAATGGAAAACAAGACCCCGGAGGAGGCGGAATCACTGCGCACCATCTTCTGCACCACGATGGACAGATAGACGTCGAACTGGCCAAAGCCCTTATCGTGCCGGTAAGAGATGGCCCGATCGGTGAACAGACTGGCGAAACAGCGGCGGCAAGCGTCAATCAGCTGCTCCGGGCCGCGAATATTCAGATAGGTTTCCTGCTGCCCCGCAAAGGAGGCGTCCGGCAGATCCTCAGCGGTGGCGGAAGAACGCACGGCCACATCAACACTGGGGCCATACATTTCTTCCATCTTCTGGTATGATTCAAGGATCTCCTGACGCAGATCGTCAGGGAACTCGGCCGTGCGGATAATCTGGCGCGCCTTCTCGCCACGGGCCTGCAAATTGCGCAGATCATGGGTGTCAAGACCGGCCAGGGCAGCTTCAATGGCGCTGGCGATCCCAGCGGTTTTCAGCAGATGCCGATAGGCCCAGGCCGTGATAGAAAAACCGTTTGGCACATCAACGCCTTTGGAGGTAAGCTTCTGATGCATTTCACCCAAAGAGGCGTTCTTGCCGCCAACCAGGGGGACATCATCAATGCCGATATCATCAAACCAGAGAATGAAAGCCTCATCATGTTTACCCATTGTCGTCTGCTCCCTAATGTTATTTGATGGTGCCACAAGAATATAAAAATGGGATTAACCATTATGAAAATTCGCATTTTTTGTCGCGATCAGTACGCCAGCAATGTATAGCTAATCTTGCCTTGCCGGTCAATCTAAACCTGAGAAAGACGGTAAAAAAATGAGCCGTTGCCCGGCGGAACCACGCATAGTATAAATATAAAGTGCAAGCTAAGGACTCCGCCACCCTTTTTCTGTTTTAACCAGCAACCAGAGGCCATCTCATGAGCAGTCAGGATATAGCCCAGCTTTTCACTAAACATCTCTCGCTCGGCAATCACGCCACCAGCGACTATTTTACTCTCATCAAAAAATTGGTGGCGCTAAAAAACAGCGCTCCTCCAGACTCTGCGGACTTTAAGCAGGCAAGGGACGCTATCGCCAGGATATATGCCCTGGTTGCAGATGAAATACAAACCAATACCAATCCCCCGACCCAACAGGTATCCTTCGGCACCTCCGGCTGGCGGGGGATCATCGGCAAGGATTTGTCCCTGCACTCCGTCGGCCAGGTTACCCAGGCCATCGTTACCATGTACCGCGAGCTTGATCAGGACGCTTCCCTGGCTCCGGCCCTGGGGGTGCGCAGTTTCAGCGAGACGCAGCAACGGGGCGCCGTGCTCGGCTTTGACAACAGATTCGGCGGCAACCTTCTGGCGCAGCGGGTTATTGAGGTGTTGACCAGCAACGGCATTATCGTTCACTATGCCCAGGAAGCGACAACCGGCACCCTTTCCGCCGCAGTTCTCATAACACAAGCGGCCTTTTCAATAAACCTCACCCCCAGCCACAATCCCCTGGAGTATGCCGGGTTTAAATTCAATGCCGCAGATGCCGGCCCGGCCGCCTCGGAGGTCACCAATCGTATCACCGACAAGGCCCGGCAACTCATCACCGGAGGAAAACTCCAGCCGCTGACCCCGGATACTACCCTGGTAAGGCAATGCGACGCCCTTGCCTGCTGGCAGGAACTGGTCGCCAGGGGTACTTCTCAGCATGGCCTGGACTACCCCGGGATAATGACAGCCTTCCATGCCGCCTCGGACTGTGTGGTTGTCGTTGACTGTGTCCATGGCGCCAGCCGGGTACACATGCGCTCCCTTTTCGGCGATCAACCTTCAGAGAGGCTCATTCTTCTCCGGGATCAGGCAGATCCGACCTTTGGCGGGGTTGCGCCGGAACCGTCCTCACAAAACATGCAACAGGTGCTCGCCACCCTGCGACAGAGACCGGAGCCACTCAAGCTCGGAGTCATCATCGACCCCGATGCCGACCGCATCCGTTTTACCGATGGCGCCATCGAGATGGACATGAATCTTTTCGGGGCCATGGCCTTTCATTATCTGCATGAAAAAAAGGGCCGCCATGGCCTGGTGGCCAAAACCGTGGCAACCAGCAATTTTGCCAACGCCATTGCCAAGGGGTTGCAGGAGGAGATCTTCGAACCAAGGGTCGGCTTCAAGGAGTTCAAGCCGGTTATCGGCAAGGCCCTGGTCTATTTTGAAGAATCAGACGGCATCTCCGTCATCGGACACACCCCGGAAAAAGACGCCTACATCGGCCTGCTTCTCGCCTTGGACATGATGCTCACCTTAAAGATGAATCTTGGCGTTTATCTCAACGAAATTCAGGCAGAATACGGCTATTACTACCCAGGCAAGGGCGGGGTAGAGGTAAGCCAGCAAGGAAAAGCGCTGCTGGACACCCTGGCCGGACTGGAAAAATACGCAGTCGGCGCCGTGCTTGCTATCGCCGGACAGGCAAAGAAAATCACCGAAGTAATCACCATTGACGGCAGAAAAATGATTCTGGAAGACAACAGCTGGCTGATGATCAGGCCATCCGGCACCGAGCCCAAGGTGCGCTTTTACGTCGAGGCCAGAAGCGAGTCGGGCAAGGATGCTCTTTTTGCCGCAGCCAGGGCGATGCTCGCCGAGATTGGACTTTTATGAGGAATTTAACTTCATGGCAGGGAACCAAACAGAAACGTTCCCGTTCATCTAGACAGCCACCTGTTTGCCTGTTTTTTGCTGCAGCCCGAATATCTCAACAAGTTCAAACCAAAGCTGTTTTTTCATATTTTACGTTTGACCGAAGTTCTCAGGCTGTATATCATGCTTCAAACCGAACCTTTTCTGTTTAACCTTATTAAAATTATTTTCAGAACTAAGCAGGCACATGGCAGCCAAAAAAACAACTCCCTCTGACGAACAACTTCCTGCTCGCCAGACTGATAATCAACAGATGAGGATGATCCTCGCTATTTTCCACGCCGAGTATGGCGAGGTTCCCCCACGCCTTGCCATGCTCTTTGCCGATGTGGCTGATTTATACGCTGGTCGCTGGTCGAGCCACGAAGCCTGTGCCGTCACCTATCATAATTTCAGCCATGCCCTGGATGTTTGCCTTGCCGCCGCCCGCATGCTTGTCGGCTGGAACAAGGTGGAGCCGCCGACACAGGCTCTGGACGGGCAATGCTTCCATCTGGCCATGGCCGCAAGCCTTTTTCATGATGCAGGATATATCAAGAATAAGGGCGATCATGCCGGTCTGGGCGGCAAATTCACCCTGATCCATGTCGGGCGAGGCATGGAGATTGCCAGAGAATACCTTACCAGAAAACAATGGTCTGAAAATGAGATTGAGGCTGTAGTCAGGATGATCTCCCTTACCGACTATGCCAAGATGCCGGACATTGATCTTCTCTTTAAAAACCCTCAACTCAAGGCCATGGCGCAGATGGTGGCCACCGCCGACCTTGTCGCCCAGATGGCGGACACTGACTATATCCAGCGCATTGATGATCTGTTTGCCGAGTTTCAAGAGGTCTATGAGTTTGAAAATCGTGAGGCCCTGGCGAAAAAGGGAACAAAAGTTTACAAGACCGTTCAGGAGATCAAGGACGGCACCATTGCCTTTTACGAGAAGTTTGTCGTGCCGACCCTGGGCAAACTTGGCCGCATGGATCGTTATCTGACCAATTTTTTTGGCGATGGCAGAAACCCGTATCAAGAAAACATCACCGCCAATCTTTCTGGACACCTTATAGATGTCCATTCCCAATGGCAGCGGCTTGGCGATATCCTAACCGAACTTGGCTTGGCCTCCAGCGAACAGATTACCAACGCCCTTGCCAGACAGCAGATTCTTACCGGGCAAAAATCTGAGATCTTAGAAAGCTCTAACCTCCTGTGGCGCGAACATCTGCTTCCCTGGTTCACAACCAGTGCCCAGGAAGGCCGCTGTCTGGGCGACATTCTTATGAAGATGCAGGTGGTCGAGCCAAAATCTCTAGCCAAGGGCCTTCTGGCCCAGATGCTGCCCGATTCCCTGCATGAATCACTTCCTCCCCGAAAGTTGCACTTCCTGCTCCAGACAGCCATCCTTTTACAGAATATCTGTAAAGGGCCGTGGATTCTGGAAGTAGTTCTGGAAATGGCCAATGAAGTCCTCGAGTGCGAAGCCAGCTCAATCCTTATCGCAGATCTTGAAAAAAAAGAAATGCTGGTTGCTCTGGCCACTGGCCCACCCAAAAGCATGACCGTCGGCAAGGGAATTACCATGGACAAAGGACTTTCTGGCTGGGTTTACCACAACGGCCAGCCAGCACGGGTAAGCAATGTCAGTGCCGATACCCGCTTTAACAACAGCACAGACAGACAGACCGGTTTTGCAACCCGCTCCATCCTCGCTGTGCCCCTGCATGTGAACGGAGAATGCATCGGCACCCTGGAGGCGCTGAATAAAAACGATGACAACTTCAGCAACCAGGACATGAATGTGCTCACCATCCTTGCCAATATGCTGGCCAATGTCATGGTTGGGATTTTATGCCTCCAGTCAAACCATGCCAGTTAACGCCCTTCTCTAATGAAAATCATCTTCTCCACCCTGTTGACCCTTGCCCTCGCTCTGCCCGCCTCTACCTTTGGCGCTCAGGGGATCAGCATCGATGGCAAGGTGAAATACCGCCCTGGTTTCAGCAAGTTTGACTACGCTTCTGACAAGGCGCAGAAAGGCGGCCAGTTGGTGCTGCATGACCTTGGCAGCTACGACAAGCTCAACCCCTTCACCCTGAAAGGCTCTCCCCCAGCAGGACTTGACGAACTGGTTTTTGAAACCCTTGCCGTATCAAGCCTGGACGAGACTTTTGCCTCCTACGGCCTGATCGCCAAGGATATCGCCCTGGCAGCGGACGGACTGTCGGTAACCTTCACCATCCACGAAGAGGCCCGGTTTTCCGATGGCGCGGCCATCACCCCGGAAGATGTGAAATTTTCGCTGGACACCCTCAAAAGCCCGGCGGCAAGCCCCTCATACCAGATTTATTTCCAGGACATCTCCTCCGCCGAGATTCTTGATCAGCGTCGCATCCGTTTTAATTTTGCCAGGCGCAACCGGGAGCTGCACCTGATCGCCAGCCAGTTGCCGGTTTTCTCCAAAAAATTCTACACTGCCCACCCCTTTGACTCTGCCGACATGACCCCGCCCATCGGTTCCGGCCCCTATCTGGTCAAGGAGGTCATCCCCGGCAAAGCCATCACCTATGCCAGAAACCCGCATTACTGGGGCAAAGATCTCAACGTGCGACGCGGCATGTTCAACTTCGACACCATCATTTACAAATACTTCAAGGACCAGATCGTAGCCGTGGAAGCCTTCAAGGCCGGGGAATTTGATTTCATGCCGGTCAATATCGCCAAGCAATGGGCCCGAGATCTGGACGGCCCCAGGTTCAAACGCGGCGAGCTTACCAGAGAGACCTTGCCCCACAAAAACAATGCCGGGATGCAGGCCTTTGTCTTTAATCTGCGCCGACCAATCTTTCAAGATCGCCTGGTTCGCAAGGCCTTAAGCATGGCCTTTGATTTTGAGTGGACCAATGCGGCCCTCTTTTTTGGCCAGTACACCCGCTGCGACAGTTTTTTCAGCAACTCGGCGATGAGCGCCAAGGGAATCCCTTCCGGACTTGAGCTGGCCTATCTGGAACCGTTCCGCGCCACCCTGCCCAAGGAAGTGTTCACCTCGCCACCCTCCCCTTTCTCTACAAAACCACCGGCCAGCCTGCGGGGCAATCTGCTGCAGGCCAAAGAAATCCTCACCCAGGCGGGCTGGGCACTGAAAAACGGGGTACTCACCAATAAGGCCGGGCAACCGCTTGAATTTGAAATCCTCCTGGTGGGCGCCGGTTTTGAACGAGTGATAGAGCCCTATATCAACAATCTGAAAAAACTTGGCGTGCAAGTTCATTCGCGGGTTATCGACCCGGCCCTCTATATCCGCCGCCTGGAAAATTTTGATTTTGACATGACGGTCAACGTTTTTGGCCAGGCCCAATCCCCTGGCAACGAACAGCGCAATTACTGGCATTCAGCTGCGGCGGATCGTAAAGGCTCGCGAAACCTCATCGGCATCAAGGATCAGGCGGTGGATCATCTGGTGGACAAAATCATCTACGCCCGGACCCAGGATGAACTCAGCGCAGCCTGCAAGGCCCTGGACCGGGTTCTCTGGCACGGGTATTATGTGGTGCCCAACTGGTATCTGGCCAAGCACCGGATCGCCTATCGAGCCATCTTCGCCCGGCCGGAAACGCTGCCTCTATATTACTCTCCTTTTCAGGCCCTGATGACCTGGTGGCTGACCCCGGAAAACCGGCAACGCAGATAAGCCGTTGTACAAAAACAACTTATATCTTTGGATATCACGAACGGCATAAGGAGCCGTAAAGAAATGATCGAAAATGTACAGGTTATTTGTGAACGGCTCCTAAGCATTTTTAAACAGGCGTAAAATGGCAACCTATATTATCAGACGCATCCTGCTCATGATTCCCACCATCTTCGGGATCATGCTCGTCACCTTTGCCGTCACCCAGTTTGTTCCGGGCGGCCCGGTGGAACGGATGCTCGCCCAATTGCAGGGGCATGACCGCGCCGGTGGCGAGGTGCACGCCAGCCGCAGCATGGACCTGTATCAGGGCAATAAGGGGCTGGACGAGGAGCGAGTGGCGCAGCTTACCAAGCTGTACGGCTTTGACAAGCCGCCGGTGGAACGCTTCCTGACCATGATGAAAAACTATGCTGTCTTTGATTTTGGCACAAGTTATTACCACCACAACAGCGTGGTCGCCCTGGTCATTTCCAAACTGCCGGTCTCCATGTCCCTTGGCTTATGGTCTTTTCTCATCGTCTACGGGGTCTGCATTCCTCTCGGCATTGCCAAGGCCATGCGGGAAGGCTCCCGCTTCGATGTCCTCACCACCAGCGCCATCCTGATCGGCTATGCCATCCCCGGTTTTGTTCTGGCCATCGCCCTTATCGTCCTTTTTGGCGGCGGAAGTTTTTTCAGCATCTTTCCGCTGCGCGGTCTGGTTTCGGACAACTGGGCCGAGATGGGGTTTGCCGCCAAAATAACGGACTACCTCTGGCACATGGTTCTCCCCGTACTCTCCAGCACAGTGGGCAGCCTGGCGGTCATGACCCTGTTGACCAAGAACAGCTTTCTGGAAGAGATCCGCAAACAGTACGTTCTCACCGCCAGGGCCAAGGGCCTAAGCGAAAAACAAGTGCTATACCGGCATGTCTTCCGCAACGCCATCATCCCCATCATCACCGGTTTCCCCGGCTCCTTCATCACCGCCTTTTTCACCGGCAGCCTGCTGATCGAAACCATCTTTTCTCTCGACGGCATGGGGCTTTTAGCCTACGAATCCATTCTTAACCGTGATTATCCGGTGGTACTGGGCACCCTGTATTTTTTCACCATCATCGGCCTGATCTCCCGCCTGTTGTCAGATCTAAGCTATGTAGTGGTGGATCCGCGCATCAGCTTTGAAAGTGTGGAGTCCCGCCAATGACCCCGAACCCGCAGAAACTCTCCTCCCGGCGCTGGCGGCGCTTCAAGGCCAACAGGCGTGGTTTTTACAGCCTGATCATTTTCTCCCTCTGCTTTCTCCTCAGCCTGGGCGCGGAGATCCTCAGCAACGACAAACCTCTCCTGGTTTCCTACCAGGGGAGCCTCTATTTTCCTCTGCTCAAAGAGTATCCGGAAACCACCTTCGGCGGGGAGTTTGAGACCGAGACTGACTACCAGACCCCCTTTATCCGCCAGCGGCTCAACGCCAGCGGCAATCTGGCCCTGTTTCCGCCCAACCCCCACAGCTACGCCTCGATCAACCTTCAGCTCAAGCAACCGGTTCCTTCCCCGCCCGATGGCGCCAACTATCTGGGCACCGATGACCGGGGCCGCGATGTCCTGGCCCGGCAGCTCTACGGCTTTCGCCTCTCGGTTCTTTTTGCCTTTATCCTCACGGCCATCGGCACGGTTATCGGCATCATCACCGGGGCGGTGCAGGGCTATCTCGGCGGACGCACAGATCTGTGCATGCAGCGCTTCATCGAGATCTGGAGCGCCATGCCGGAGCTGTATCTGCTGATCATCTTTGCCTCGATCTTCAAGCCCAGTGTGCTGCTGCTCCTGATCCTGCTTTCGGTCTTTGGCTGGATGGGGCTGGCTGATTATGTGCGAGCCGAGTTTCTTAAAGGCCGCAATCTCGATTATGTGAAAGCGGCCAAGGCGCTGGGCGTGGGCAATATCACCATCATGTTCCGCCACCTGCTCCCCAACGGAATGACCCCGGTGATCACCTTCCTGCCTTTCCGCCTGAGCGGTTCGATCCTGGCCCTCACCAGTCTCGATTTCCTGGGCCTCGGCGTGCCGCCGCCCACCCCAAGCCTCGGCGAGTTGCTGGCCCAGGGCAAGAACAACATCGAAGCCTGGTGGCTATCGCTTACCACCTTCGGCGTGCTGGTCGGCACCCTGGTTCTGCTGATCTTCATCGGGGAAGCGTTGCGGGAAACCTTTGATCCGAGAAAGGTTTAGAGGAAATGGGCGTGGGCAATAAGGAATGGAAAGTTTTTTTGCCTTCTGCCTCTTGAATTCTTAATTCTGTCTTCTGGGAAAAAAATGCTGCTTGAGCTGAAAAATCTTTCCGCCGGTTTTTATTCGGATCGCGGCTTTACCCCGGTACTGAACAAGGTCTCCTTCGCCCTTGCCCCCGGAGAAACTGCGGCCCTGGTTGGCGAATCCGGTTCCGGCAAATCAGTGACCGCCCTTGCCATCCTGGGTCTGTTGGAAAAAGACGCTGCCAAGATCGAGGGGAAAATCCTCTTCAATGGGGAAGATCTGGCCTCCTGCCCGGAAAACCGGCTGCGCCGGATTCGCGGCAACCGGATCGCCATGATCTTCCAAGAACCCATGACCTCGCTCAATCCGGTCTATTCCATCGGCGCCCAGTTGGTGGAGCCGTTGATGCTGCATCAGGCTCTTGGTAAAAGAGAGGCGGCAATAAAAGCGGAAAATCTCCTTAAGCGTTGCGGGATTACTGACGCGGCCCAGCGGTTGAACAGTTTTCCCCATCAGTTGTCCGGCGGCCAGCGGCAAAGGGTGATGATCGCCATGGCCCTGGCCTGCCGACCTGACCTCCTGATCGCCGATGAGCCGACCACCGCCCTTGACGTCACCATTCAGGCGCAGATCCTGGCCCTGATCAAAGAGATCCAGCAGGAGCTGGGCATGGCCCTGCTGCTCATCACCCATGATCTCAATATGGTGGAAAAAATCGCCCAGAAAGTCCACATCATGCATGAGGGCAAGATCGTGGAAAGCGGCCCCACGGCGGAAGTGTTCCGCAACCCGCAGAATCCTTACACCATTCATCTCCTGAACAGCGTGCCCCACGAGGCGCCCACTCTCAAGGACAACCCGCCCCCGCT
Source organism: Deltaproteobacteria bacterium RIFOXYD12_FULL_55_16 (assembly GCA_001799255.1). Taxonomy (GTDB): domain Bacteria; phylum Desulfobacterota; class Desulfobulbia; order Desulfobulbales; family Desulfurivibrionaceae; genus Thiovibrio. The sequence continues at coordinate 10,728 of MGTC01000054.1, read as the reverse complement.
CCTGACCGCCAGCAACCTCTCCTGCCATTTTCCGCTCAAGGCTGGTTTTTTGCGGCGCACGGTAAACACGATCAAGGCGGTGGATGAGGTAAGCCTTACCATCCGGCAGGGCACCACCTTTAGCGTGGTCGGCGAATCAGGTTCGGGAAAAAGCACCCTGGGCATGTGCCTGCTTAAACTGGTCAACAGCCGGGGCAGCCTTCTTTATGAGGGGCGCGAGTTGCTAACCCTGACCAATCGCCAGTGGCGGCCCCTGCGCAGGGATCTGCAGGTGGTGTTTCAAGACCCCTTCTCTTCCCTCTCCCCCCGGCTCAATGTAGGTCAGATCGTGGGCGAGGGCTTGAGCGTGCATGGCCTGGGCAACCGGGAGGAGCGAAAAAGGCTGGTCGCCGAGGCTTTGATCGAGGTCGGCCTTGAGCCAGAGATGAGCGAACGCTATCCCCACGAGTTTTCCGGCGGCCAACGACAGCGAATCGCCATTGCCAGGGCTGTGATACTCAAGCCCCGCTTCCTGGTGCTGGACGAACCGACCAGCGCCCTGGACATGACCATCCAGGCCCAGATCATCGAGCTTTTAAAAAAACTGCAGGCCAAGCACGGCATCACCTACTTTTTCATCTCCCACGATCTACGGGTAATCAAGGCCCTGGCCGATGAGGTGGCGGTCATGCAGAATGGCCGCATTGTCGAGTCTGGGCCCGCAGCCCACCTCTTTGCCAACCCATCCCACCCCTATACCAAAAAACTCTTTTCTGCTGCCTTTGACCTGGCGCCGGTCTGAATGGCTATGGCTTCTCTGTTTCACCATAAAAAATAAAACATATCTTTTCTATTGCACAACAAGAAAAGTCAGAGTATCATCGCAAATGAAAATAAATTTAAATAGAAGCAATATATCCTCATGATCTCAATTCAGCCGTGTTATCTCCCCTCTGTTTCGACAGTCTTTTTTAAGATTTCTGTCGATCACATACACAGAAAATATATCCGTTAAAAGTGGAACATCCCCGGTCTGACATATTGTTTATTTCGCCCTTGATACACGCCATCATCCCCGACACTTTCCGTCACGCATACAAAAATGACAAAAAATATTTCAGTGAGCTTGAAAAAGACACTGCTTTACGCGATGCAGTTCCAGTTTCCTCATTTCACCGCATCGTTAATTGAACAAAGGAGTTCTAATGAGTTTTGCTGAGTTTCAGTTTCACCCCCAGATAATTGCTGGCATAAAAGCCTGCGGTTATACTTCCCCAACCCCCATCCAGCGCGAGGCCATGCCTCCCATTCTCGCTGGCCGCGATATCCTTGGCCTTGCTCAAACAGGCACCGGCAAGACCGCAGCCTTTGTCCTCCCGCTCCTGCAACGCCTCCAGGCCGGCCCCCGCAAGAAAGTACGGGCACTTATCGTTGCTCCAACCAGGGAACTTGCTGAACAGATCCATGAAAATATCGGCACCATGGCCGGACAAACCAGACTGCGCAGCGTTGTTATCTATGGTGGAGTCGGTAAATCCGGCCAGATCAACAAGATCAGAGAAGGCGCAGAAATCATCGTTGCCTGCCCCGGACGCCTGCTTGATCACTTAAATGACAAGGCCATAAATCTTCGAGACGTTGAAGTTTTGGTTCTCGATGAAGCTGACCACATGTTTGACAAGGGCTTCTTGCCGGACATCCGGCGGATCATGAAGCATCTGCCGAACCAGCGGCAAAACCTCGTTTTTTCCGCCACCATGCCTGCGGAGATCCGGCACCTGGCGGAAGATATCCTGATTGATCCGGCAATTGTCCAGATCAATCACACCCAGGCACTAACAGCCATCTCTCATGTTCTCTTCCAGGTCACCAAAGAGAACAAAACCGCCATGCTGAAAAGCATCATGGCCCAAGAAGAGACGGAAACCACTCTGATCTTCACCAAGACAAAACACAAGGCAAAAAGCCTTGCCCTGCACCTGGAAAAATCCGGGCACAGCGCAACCTCCCTCCAGGGCAACCTGTCCCAGCAGAAACGCCAGCAGGCCTTGGACGGCTTCAAAAATGGAACCTTCAAGGTTCTGGTTGCCACGGATATTGCCGCCCGTGGTATTGATGTCTCCGGAATTTCACATGTTATCAATTACGATGTCCCGGATACGGTCGAAGCCTACACCCACCGCACGGGACGCACCGGTCGTGCCACCAGAACAGGCGAAGCCCTTACCCTGGCTTCCCGCGAAGATGGCAAGATGATCCAGTCTATCGAGCTTATCCTTGGTAAAAAGATGACCCGCAAGAATGTCACCGGGTTTGTCGCTGAGGCTCTCGACCTTGAAGAACCATTCAAGGCTCGCGGCGAAAGGCCGATAAGAAAAACACCTGCCCCAGCGGGAGCGGGCAGAAACAAGCGCACCAGGGCCTCATCCTTTGATTTTGGCATCCCGGTTCCCGCGCAACGACGGTAAATCGGTTTGGGCAACCAAACCTCCAGTCGGGATATCAAACGATATTTCGGCTTTATAACAAAGTGGTTCCTACGTGGAACCGAGCACAAAGGAGTAGTACAAGATGGCAGAAGGCACAGTGAAATGGTTTAATGATTCAAAGGGGTTTGGTTTTATTGAGCAGGACGGCGGCAAGGATGTATTCGTACATCATTCCGCAATTCAGGCCCAGGGTTTCAAATCTTTACAGGAAGGCGCTCGGGTAACCTTCGACGTTGTCGACGGCCCCAAGGGACCCTCCGCAGCCAATGTCGTTCAACGCTAAAACCTGTTGAATGATATTTTAAAGCCCCGCTTCGGCGGGGCTTTTTTTTTACTCAGCCGTCACGTAAAAACAAGCCCGAATCTGCTCCTGCTCTCCTCTGTAAACATGGCCGTCGCTCCTGGTGTTGATCAGCACAGGTTTGCCGGTAAGCAGAGACTCTGGACTAGGCGTTGCCACGCGGAAAGAAATGCAGCACCCCGTCGATCTCCGAGGTGTCACAGATCCGCCCCGGGCCAAGATCAACAAACTGCTCAATACCTTCCATGTTAAGGAAAAACTGCTGACCGTCCGGCATGTGAAAGATAACCGTCCGAACCTTGCTTATATCGATAGGCGATCCAGCCACTTGCATATTCATTTTCTCCGTAACTCTTATGATAAAACAGCCCAGCACTGCTCTGTAATTTAGTCATTCATTAAATTATGGCAAGCTGTCTGTGAAAAAATATTATAAAAAAAATCAGCTATACTATGGTGGCACTTTTCCACTCTATGGTCAACCTGTTTTCAAGGGAATTCCCTGTGCCAGGCTCTGCGCTGATCTCGTAGAAATCGTCCGGAGTAATAGTCTCTCTTGACAAAAGCCAGGGCCAACCGAAAAGAGAGTGCTGTCGAGGCAAGAGGCCAATGTAGTGATGAATGCTCCGGTAACAGTAGTAGACGAATTCGGAGCAGGTGAAGTTATGATCTTCCAGACTGCCACACTCAAAATCATAGGCCGAGCCGATCTTACTGAGAGCTGACCTGAGGGCGGATGTCACAACCTCATCTCTGGAGAGTTCCTCCTTCTTTTCAAGCAACCGCTGTTGCATGGCATATTCGTCCGTACCCTTTTCAAGGCTGAAAAACTCCTTAAATCCATCTGTGGCATAGATAACCTCAGGCAAACGCAGAACAGCCAGTTGATCGCAACGGCAGAAAGTCAGGATATCTTCGGCATGGACGCCCTGGCCCATGGAATGAATAACCATCTGCTCACCAGTGTCGAAGAGATTCTTTCGCGCCGCCTCTTTCAAGGCCTCCGGCGCTGGCAGCCAGTTGCCAGCCTTGTCCTGGATCCGCAGGTCTGTCGCCGCCCGCTTTCTATCCGCCTCCTTCAGCGCTCCCACATACAAGGCGGCATGGGTAAAATTCCCAACCTTGTCGCCCACGCCGGAGAGACGCCGGATAAAAAATCCATCCACATAACCATCATATCCTCTGAGCAGGATATCGCCAGGCTTAAGCTTCTCAAGAATGGCGCGGATATCCCTGCCTTTGATTTTGTAGGCTCCTGGATCCTCAACAACACACAACGGACGGCAAAAAAACTTAAGAGTGCCCACCCAGGCCATGAACGAGGCAAGAGGGGACGGACGCCCCCGCAGGCCCCAAGCGAACGGTACGGCATAAAGCAGCCATGGCCACCAGAGATCATACTTTATTGCCAGCAATCCTGGCCCAAGCAAAAGTCCGCAAACAAGCAGGAACAGCACCACCAGACCAGCGGCACACCAGAGCAGATAAAAAAGAAAGGGGAGGCGAATCAAGCCAACGAAAAAGGCAGACAACAACGAGGCTAAACAGGACATACAACCCTGCATCTGAGTTACATCCTTAGAAAACGAATCTTCCACGTCATGTCCTCCAGATCTATAATACGGTAGCGCATTCTATCCTCGCCTGCTTCAGCGCAGGTGGAGGAGCCGCCATCCATGGCAAGGGGGATGCCATACTTCATAGATTCGCCGGAGCAGTCGAGACCATAGTGCATGTGGCCAAACAACATAACCTGCACCCGGTCACGGACAATCCGACAGAAGGAATACGCATCCTTAAGCCGCCGGAAAGGCCTGGTCAGCCCGGCAAATAAATGGGATGAAACTCTCCCGTCGCCCACATCAGGACTGACATTGTAACCAAAGGAAAATGGGTGATGGTGAAAAAAGAGCACGATTTTTCTGCCCTGCAGCCGTTTGCTGTCCAGAAGCACGTTGAGCCGGAAAAGCTGCTCTGTCCCAAGTTCTCCTTCGGCAAAAAACCTGTCCAGGCAGTGCAGTTCCGCGGCATTGGAATCCAGGCCGATAAAGGCGCAATCGCCCTGTAGATATAAGGACGGAAAGCTTGTCGCCTTATGATCCCGAAAAATATAATCGCTGAAAGCCTCCTGAAAATCCCGGGCCGCATGCGGGTTCACGGACCAAAAGCCGCCATAATCGTGGTTGCCGGGGCAAAGCAGCACAGGATAGCCAAAATCCCGAAGCCGATCCAGCAGGATCCGGGCGGCCGCCCGGTACTCCCTGGTGGCGCAATCAATCAGGTCACCGGTATGAATGATCAGATGATTTTCCGGATTGCAGGGCCGAAGCCTGGTGAGGTCGTCAACGATCATCTCGAAGCGTTTGCCAAGGTCGGCGGCGCCAAGATGGGTATCGCTCAGATGAATGAGCTTCATGCCTGCGCCTTTGCGGCGCAAGCGTCCTGCTGCGCCCAAAGGTCGAAGGCCACGGCAGACATTGGCCTGCCGAAATAGTAGCCCTGGCCGACACGGCAGCCGAAGTCCCGCAACTGCGAAACGATGCTGGCTTCTTCAACCCCTTCGGCAACCACCTCCAGGTCGAGCTGCAAGGCCATGTCGATAGTGGACTGCACGATCAAGGCATCGCTGTGCGATTCCATGATGCCCTTGATGAAGCATTGGTCGATCTTCAGTTCAGTAACCGGCAGACCCTTGATGTAGGAAAGCGAGGAATAGCCGGTGCCATAGTCGTCAATGGAGATCCTGAAGCCCTTTTCATGCATGTGCCTGATAACATTTGCTGATTTTTGCGAGATATCGAGAAAAACGCCCTCGGTTAATTCCATGGTGATCTTCTCCGGCGGAACACAGAAATCAGTTGCCATATTTTCCAGGTAGGCAAGCAAGTCCGCATCCGCCAGATTGCGAGCCGAAAGGTTGATGGCGATACCAAGATCCAAACCGGCATTGCGCCATTGGGCGCACTGGGCGATGGCGGTGGCGATGACCCAGCGGGTCAGGGGAAAGATAAGCCCTGACTGCTCCGCCACCGGGATAAAGAACAGGGGGGGGATAGGCCCTTCTGTCGGGTCTGTCCAGCGGGCCAGGGCCTCGGCGCCTGTCAGCCTGCCGGTATGGAGATCAACCTGCGGCTGGTAATACATCTCCAGCTGGTTTTGCTGCAGCGCCTTGCGCAGCTTGCTGAAAAGCAGATGGTGGGAGATGAACTCCCGGTCATTATCCGCATTATAGATAAAAAAGTCATAGTGCGCCTCTTTTGCAGTGAGCATGGCCTGTTCGGCCTTGCGCAGGAGAACTTCAGCCTCCGCTTCGTCTCCATGGATACAGGCGCCAGCAACATATTCGATGTTGACGGTCTGATTACCCAGCAGGCACTCAAAGCCAGCGCCAAGGGTAGAGGCCAGCCAGCCAGAGGCCTCAAGGTCGAGGTCTTTGCAACTGAAGAAAAAGACGAATTCATCACGTCCGAGCCTACCCGCCTTGCCACTGCGCTGCACGGCGTTTTTCAGATTAGCCACGATCTGCGCGAAAAGCACTGCTCCCTGTTCCGTGCCAACGATATTGATAAGCTCGATGATGCGAATAAGCTTGATATAAATCACCACCAGCGCTTCGGAATCTTCGGCCTGTCGCTTGATCTCGTCATCCAGCAGATCAAGGATGCCCTCCCGGTTGGGCAGGCCGGTCAGCTCGTCATGCTTGGCGAGAAACTGGAGTTGTTCAAGATAAGCAGTGGCAACTGCCGTTTTCTCTTTAACCTGCCTGGCCAGCTTCTCCTCAAAACGAACCCGCAGCATATTAAATGACGCGGCAAGAACCATATAAAAAAGCATGCCAAAGAAAAAATGTACCTCCTGAGTTTGGGAAATGCCCGCAGCCGAAGGAATGAACAGAAGCAGAACCAAAAAACCGAAAGCCCAGAGCCAGCCGCGACGCTGACCGGTAACAAAAAAGGTGATAAACGGCAGGCTTAATATCCAGTAGATGCCAGTACTGTCCACCCCGCCAAAATGGAAGAGCGCGGCATTAATAATGATGGCGCTAAGCATGACCAGTGTCTCCGCCGACAGCATCCGCTCGGAATGAGACAGAAAATACGCCGCCGGCAGCAGGAGGAGCGCAGCCGCGCCTTCGATGAGGCCAAGGGCCACGAAGCCGACTGTGAGGTTGAAAACAGCAAAAGAGGTGGAGACCAGCAGACCTATAATACAGGCAAGACGGATATCCTTGCCGCGTTCCTTGACATTGGCGATCGTGGCTGGATCGATACCAAACAGATCAGAGATGAATTGCCGCAACCTGGAACCAGACTGCGGTGACAAATATTGCCCCCATGTAGTGATTTCAGATACAGGCATGCTGTCGTACCCCATAACAGAAGATCGCTTGCAGGAAGACAGTCAGAAAAAAGGTGGGATATTCCCCCCCAAGCATAAGGTAAAATCTCATGAAAAGATCAAGGAAGTCAAGGCAAAAGATAAGGCCCTGCCCCGGCGACTCCCCCCCGCAGGTGTCCTTCAGTATGCCTTTCTGGTCAGCACCTCCCGAGGCTTGGAGCCATCCGACGGGCCGACTACCCCTTCTTTTTCCATAAGCTCAATCATGCGGGCAGCCCGGTTGTAGCCTACCCGCAGACGCCGCTGCACCATAGAGATGGAGGCCTGACCCGACTCACAGACCAGAGCCACTGCCTCATCATATTTTTCATCAAAATCAACATCTTCGTCATCCTCCCCAGCCTCGGATTCCTCAACCAGATCCAGCACGGTTTCATCATAGCGCACCGCCCCCTGCTCCTTGAGAAAGGTCACGATCCGCTCGGTTTCCTTTTCCGAGATATAGGCGCCGTGGATCCGCTTAAGCTTGCTGGAGCCAGGCGGCATGAAGAGCATGTCGCCCGCGCCCAGCAGGTGTTCGGCCCCGCTCCCGTCAAGGATGGTGCGGGAATCGATCTTGGAGGAAACCTTGAACGACATCCGGGTCGGGAAATTGGCCTTGATCAGGCCGGTGAGTACATCCACCGAGGGACGCTGGGTGGCAAGAATCAGATGCATGCCTGCGGCTCTTGCCATCTGGGCCAGCCTGGCCACGGAATCCTCGACTTCACGGGAGGAAACCATCATCAGGTCGGCCAGCTCGTCAATGATGATCACGATCAGCGGCAGCTTGTCCACAGCCTCGGCGTTGTAGCTGGCCAGGCTCTTGACCTTGGCCTCTTCCATCAGCTGGTAGCGACGCTCCATCTCCCGCACCGCCCACAACAGGGCCCGACTCGCCAGCTTGGGATCCACCACCACCGGATGGAGCAGGTGCGGGATATCCTCGTAGCAGGAAAGCTCGATCCGTTTGGGATCCACCAGCAGCAGACGAACCTCCTCTGGCGTGGCCCGAAAGAGAATCGAGCAGATGATGGTATTGACCGCCACACTTTTTCCCGAACCGGTTGCCCCGGCGATCAGTAGATGAGGCATCCGCGCCAGGTCGGCGATAACCGGATTGCCCACCACGTCCATGCCCAGGCCGATGGTGAGCCGGGAAGCGGCCTTCTGGAATTTTTCATGGGCGAAGATATCGCGGACATAGACGATATTTCTGGTCGGGTTGGGAATCTCGATTCCCAGCGCGGCCTTGCCAGGGATGGAACCGGCGATGCGGACGCTCTCCGCCTTGAGCCCCAGGGCCAGATCGTCGGCCAGGGCAATGATCTTGTTGATCTTGACCCCCGGCGCCGGGGAAAATTCGTAGGTGGTGATCACCGGCCCCGGAGAAATACCAACCACCTTGCCCACCACCCCGAAATCCGCCAGTTTTTCTTCCAGTTCAGCGCTGACCGCATAGTAGTACTCGCGGTCTACGGACACCTCCTGGTGTTCCGGCTTATCCAGCAGAGACAAGGGAGGAAGCCGGTATTCTCCGCTGGCTGCGGGCAGCAGGCGAAAGGTTTCTTCCTCTGCCCCTGTCTCCACCAGCCGTTTTACCGGCGCATGCACCTTGGGCACCACGGGCTCATCTGCCAGATTTACTCCGGCACTGATCACCAGAGGTGATGCCGCCGCCTGTTTTCTGCCCGACCCAGCAACGCTGTTGATTTCAGGAGATTTTCTGTTCGTCCAGCTGCTGACCAGAAAATCACACAAACGAGAGCCAAGGGAATAAGGAGAAAATCGACTGATCAGCATCAGGGAAATGACCAGCACCAGGAAAAACAAGAGAAATGAACCAGGCCCACCGAAGAACAGTTGAGCATACTGAGCCAGTATAGTCCCCAAAAAACCGGCTACCGGATAGGTATGCTCAAAAACGACAAGATAATCCTGGGAGGCGAAGCCGCTAAGTCCCGCGCTGGCCAGGATAATCCCGGTGCAGCCGAAAACGATCAGGGGCAGGGCCGCAAGAGTGAAATCCTGAGAATAAAGACGAACAGCGAAGAAGAATAAAAGGAAAGGCAGCCAGAACGAGGTGATCCCCAGAAAAGCCATGAGCAGCCCGGCCACGAATCGCCCTACCTCCCCGCCCCAGTTGGCGGTAATTAGCTGAGCCGACGATTCCACCATGGTATAGCTGACCAGGCACAGGAGGAGAAAAAGGGCGACAGACACTCCACATAAGGAAAGTATCTCTCGCCCAAGGGTTGGTTTTTCCTGTCGGTTGTTCCCTGTCGCCATTATTCTCGCAGATCGGTTACAATTTTAGGAGCAGGCTTGCCTGTCTTAACAAGGCTACCTTGCCTTGCCGATATTTTTTAGAATCGTATCAAGAATCCCGTTGATAAAGGCAGGAGAATCCTCGGTGCAATATCGCTTGGCCAGCTCGATGGCCTCGTCAATGGCCACCCTGGGCGGCACATCTTCTTTATAAAGCAGCTCATAGGTCGCCAATCTGATGATATTGCGATCCAGCACCGACATGCGGCTGACCCGCCAGTTAACCGCGCTTTCCGCGATCTTGGCGTCAATCTCCTCCCCTTTGTCGGTGATGCCGTAAACCAGTTCCCTGCCATAGGGAATGGCTTTTTTATTGATCTCGAAATTCTCGCAGAGCAGCGGGAAATTCTCCACTGCGGAGGTTGCGGTCATATCCCCCTGAAACAGGGCGTTGAGGGCAAGCTCCCTTGCCTTGCGTCGATTTCCCATAAATATCAGGCGAGCTGCAGCAGCAGGTTGACCATCTCAATGGCGGTTATGGCGCACTCGGAGCCCTTGTTGCCGGCCTTTGAGCCAGCCCGTTCAATGGCCTGCTCGATAGAGTCAGTGGTCAGGACGCCAAAGATGATAGGCACCCCGGATTCCATGCTGGCCTGGGCAATCCCCTTGGTCGCCTCATTGGCCACAAAATCAAAATGGGGGGTTGAACCACGGATCACCGCGCCAAGGCAGATCACCGCGTCATAACGGCCAGACCTGACCATCTTCTGGGCAACCAACGGAATTTCAAAAGCGCCAGGCACCCTGGCCACCTCAATCTCGTTATCCTGCACCCCTGAGCGCAACAGGGTGTCCAAAGCGCCTTCCAGCAGACGCTCGGCAATAAACGAATTGAAACGGGCAATAACAATCCCGAACTTCTTCCCCTCAGCCTGCAATTTCCCTTCAAAAAATTTAGGCATCGTTTCTCCTCTCAGGTATTTTTGGTATCCTTGCCATCGGTAAAAAGATCCAGCATATGACCAAGCTTGTCCTTCTTGGCCTTCAGATACTCGATATTTTCCGGTTCCGCCACCATCTCGATGGGTTGACGCCCTGTGACCTTGAGTCCATAGCCTTCAAGCCCGATGATCTTCTTGGGATTGTTGGTGATCAGGCGCATCTTGCGCACCCCCAAATCCCGGAGAATCTGGGCCCCGATCCCGTAGTCGCGCAGATCAGCCTTGAAGCCCAGATGCACATTGGCCTCAACCGTATCCATCCCTTCCTCTTGCAGGGCATAGGCCTTGATCTTGTTGATCAGGCCAATACCAC
>MGTC01000053.1:27755-29403 GCA_001799255.1 Deltaproteobacteria bacterium RIFOXYD12_FULL_55_16 | reverse complement strand
TTGAAATCCGTATAAAGAGTCTCACCTTTGCCATTATCAAACAAAAAGTAACCGCCTTCCTCTTTTAAGAATATGATCTTGTTTCTTTCTCTTGTTTCTTTGCTGTCCTTCCAATTTTCAAAAATCCAGTAATCGCCAGGCACAAAAGTTGGCCGTTCAACTCGATGAGCTGGATTATCATTGGCATAAATTGATATAGAAGTCACAAATGACATCAATATGATTCCTGCTAAAATAACTATGTTTACCCTTTTCATATGGATATCTCCTCTATGGAATCTTGAGAAATACGTCATCAATTCAAGAAAACTTACCGCTCCGCCAGCCGGTCAAGCAAGGTGGCGGCCAGAAGCGGGATCAGCAGTTCATGGTGGCCGATGATATTGTACCCTTTGCCGCCGCCCATGGTGGGCCGGTTCACCACGTTGGTCATGGTTCGGTAATGGCGGATGAAGTCGAAGTTGGCGGTGGTAAAGTTGTTCACCACATGGCCGAGGTTACGGGCAACAGTGAGGGCTTTTAAAAAGACCTCCGGCAGGAGTACGGCGGAACCGAAGTTTAGGTAAGCCCCGCCTTCCAGCCCGGCAACCAGACCGCTGAAAAGACGGAAATCCTGATGGCTGGTCTGGCCAATGGCCGCGCCATTGGCCGTGGGGTGGATATGGACGATATCGGTGCCCAGGGCCACATGGACAGTAAGCGGAATCTTAAGCCGCCTGGCCGTAGCGAGCAGGCTCAGGTTGTTGTAAGGAAAATCCTGCGCCAGCAGATACTCACCCAGGGCCTCGCCCAGCCCCTGGCCTTTCTCTGCCCCCAGGTTGATCCCGGCATTCACCACCTCGCCGGTTTCTCTGGCCGCGCCAAAAGCCCCGCTGCCCAGCACCTCGCCTACCTCTTCTGAGGTGCGGCCCGCCATGGCGATTTCGGTATCATGAACGATGCCCGCGCCATTTAAGGCAATGGCGCTGATAATCCCCCGCTCCATGAGGTCGATGAGGATGGGGTTAAGCCCCACCTTGATCACATGGGCGCCCATGCCGACGATGATGGGCCGGTTATTGAGATGGCTTGCGGCCAGCCGCCCGACCAGTTCGGGAAAATCCAGCCCCAGAAGCTGTTCCGGCAGAGAGGCGATGAATTCCTTGAGGGTGGAGCCGGGCGGCAGCGGCCTGGCGAAATTATCCACCGTGACCTTGCTGTATCGGTCGTGGATCGAATAGGTGTTGAGGCCGGAAAAGTCCAGGGGCGGGTATGACTTCATGAAACGCCGCGTCCGTACAGAGCTTCATCCACGATCTGACAGAGCAGATGCTCCAGCCAGAGATGCGCCTCCTGGATGGCCGGAGTCACCTGCGAGGGCACGTTGATGGTTAGGTCGGCCAGGCCGATCAACCTGCCGCCGTCCTTGCCGGTGAGTACTGCGGTTTGCATCCCCAGGGCCTTGGCCGCTTCCACCGCCTTGATCACGTTGGGCGAGTTGCCACTGGTGGAGATACCCAGGGCCAGATCGCCTTCCTTGCCCAGAGCTATAACCTGCTTGCTGAAGATATCATCAAAGGAAAAGTCGTTGCCAATGCTGGTTAGGATAGAGCTGTCCGTGGTCAGGGCAATGGCGGCCAGGGGCGGACGGTCGATCATGAAGCGGTTG
>MGTC01000053.1:0-27741 GCA_001799255.1 Deltaproteobacteria bacterium RIFOXYD12_FULL_55_16 | reverse complement strand
TTGATAGTGTCGATCAGCCACTGAGCCAACTGCTTGATGCCCCCCATCTGGGTAGCGACCAGCGCTTCCTTGGCGGCAATGGAATGTTTCAGGCTTTCGTTGATAAGACGATCCATGGGATACCTCGGAGAAGAAAAGGATTGGCAACAAAAAAATTTGTAAAAGCTTAGTTGTGAAAGCTTAGTATAGAGGAGGTTTTTTGTCAACAGGGGGCAACTGCCCAGCAGCACTACCGCCAAAAAGGCATCTGAAGGAAGTAAGCGATCACAGGATGCCGCAGATGCGGTGCCCTGTGATCGCTTACCCGCTCAGGCGCATGCTGATATCCATAGCCCTGGCGGAATGGGTGAGCGCCCCCACGGAAATGAGATCAACCCCGGCCTCGGCGATCTCCCGGACATTGCTCAGATTCACCCCGCCGGAGGCCTCCACCAGGGCCCGGCCAGCAATGAAGTTCACCGCCTGGCGCATCAGGGCTGGGGCCATGTTGTCGAGCATGATGATCTCGACCCCGCAGGCCAGACATTCCGCAACCTGAGCGAGATTTTCGGTCTCAACCTCGATCTTCAGGGTGTGCGGCGCCTTGTCCCGAATGAGCCGCACCGCTTCGCTGATAGAACCGGCGGCGGCAATATGGTTATCCTTAAGCAGAATGCCATCGGCCAGACTGAAGCGGTGATTATGCCCCCCGCCAATCCGGACGGCGTATTTTTCCAAGGCCCTCAGGCCAGGCGTGGTTTTGCGGGTGTCGATAATCCTGACCGGCAGCCCTTCGACCTCATGCACAAAAGCAGCGGTCAGGGTGGCGATGCCGCTTAAACGCTGGGCCAGATTTAAGGCCACCCGTTCAGCACTGAGCAGGTCGCGCACCGGGCCCTGGGCGGAAAAGATGCGCTCACCGGAGCGGGCGGTTTCGCCGTCTTTTTTCAAGGCTGTGCAGATAATCAGGGGGTTGCGGGTGGTAAAAACCAGGGGGACGATTTCGTTAAGTCCGGCCACTACGAAGTCTTCCTTGGCGACAAATATGGCCTGACCCTCCTGCTGGGGCCCAAACACCGAATCGGTGGTGATGTCGCCCAGGCCAACGTCCTCCTCAAGAAACTGTTGCAACTGCCTTGCCACCTGTGTATCCATAAGCCCTCTCCTGGATTGTCTTTGTTTTCGTTGTGCAGAAGCCTCTTGATATCTGCCAGGCATGCCCCATGTCAAGAAGAAAGGGGCTCTCTGGGCGAGTCAATGTTTGTTGGCATATTGGTTATCTCTGTGGTACAGAGAGATTCTCGATGGGTTAAAGTCAATGACTTCGGGAGGTTGGATGCAGGGTTTTTCCGGGCTCAATATTTTTCTGCTGGTCCTTGGCGGGGGCTTGGCTGGGTTTATCAATACCCTGGCTGGCGGCGGCTCCTTTCTCACCATTCCCCTGCTGATCTTTTTGGGCCTGCCGCCCACCGTGGCCAACGCCACTAACCGGGTCGGGGTTTTTCTGCAAAGCCTCACCTCCACCCGGCAGTTGCACAGTCATGGGGTATTCCCGGTTCGCTTCAGCCTGATGGTCGCCATTCCCGCAGTGCTTGGCAGTGTGCTTGGCACTTACGCCGCTATGATGATCAGTGAGGCTGCCTTCAAAAAGTACCTGGCTGTCTTCATGATCCTCATGACCCTGGTCACCTTTCTCAATCCAGCCGCCCTGCGACCGCGACCATCGGCAGATTACAGCTTTCGGCGCTGGGCCTTGCTCTGGCTTGCTTTTTTTGGCATTGGCTTTTATGGCGGCTTCATCCAGGCCGGGGTGGGCTTTCTGATCATTGCCGCCATGACTCTTACTGGTTATGATCTGGTGGCGGGCAGCGCCACCAAGAGCTTTGTTATCTTGCTGCTCACCTGCGTCTCTCTGGCTATTTTCTGGATCGGCGGCAAGGTACAGGTGGCGCCGGGTCTGGCTCTGGGAGCGGGAAGTATGCTGGGGGCCTTTATCGGCTCTCATGTTACAATCACCAGGGGCAATGCCTTTATCCAGAAATTTGTGGTGGCCATGGTGATCCTTTCCGCTATTCTGCTTCTGCTCAAGTGACACAAGCCATGTTCATCTTTATCCATACCGCCGACTCTTCTTCGTTAACCGGATTTATCGGCAGCACAAAAAGAAGAGCCTGCTTCCCCATCAACTTGCACCCAGAGGGTATAAGTTGATGGGGAAGCAGGCAAGCTGCTCAACTCAGCTTTATGATTGTGGAAGAGGCGTAGCAGCTTGCGATGATTTCAGGTATTCAGGCGCATGAACTGGGAGTATAATAAGTAACAGCCTTTTCAGGAACATTTACCCTGTTGCCTGTGTCAGACAAGCGTGGCAGGATTTCTTATCAATAGGATTCATTAACAACCAACCCCAATCAAGGAAGGAGGCTTCACCCCATGGCATCACAATCCGAACAAGCTCCAACAGATAGCATAAAAAAAGAAATCGTGATTATCATTGGTCTTTGCTGTCTGGTCATCGGCTTTCTTGCCGGGATGCTTTTTATCATCCTCTTCAAGACCCCGGCAGATGGTGGGGTTGCCCAGGTTGCCACCGGCCAGCCTCCAGCCCAGGCTGGCAAAATAACCGCCGAACTGAGCCAGCGCCTGTTGCAGTTAGAACTGGAGGTGCAAAAAAACCCTGAAAATACCGAGGCCTGGACCAACCTTGGCCATCTGTACTTTGACTCAGACCAAGCGGACAAGGCAATCGCCGCCTATACCAAGTCCCTGGCCCTGGCGCCGAATAATGCCGATGTTCTCACTGATCTAGGAGTCATGTACAGAAGGGTGAGCAAGTTTCACGAGGCCATTGCCTCCTTTGATCAGGCGATTCTGGCAAACCCCAAACATGAAACATCCCTGTTCAACAAGGGGGTTGTCCTTAACTACGATCTTAAGGATAAGCAGGGCGCTATTGCTACCTGGCAGACCTTGGTCAATCTTAACCCCATGGCCATGGCGCCCGGAGGTAAGCTGGTCAGTGAGCTGCTCAAGGAAGTAAAGGACGGCAAGTAGAGGTGCCCGACTAAGAGACCAGCTTCAATATCCCTGTGAAACTGAATAAAAGCCCCTGTACTCGATCTCCGATCAGGGGCTTTTAAGATAATGACAGCTTGACCGGCACCTTGAAACCGCCCGGCAGCTGGTGTGCCGCCGGGCGGTTTCAAGCGCTTTTTTCTTGCGGGATGGGGTTCGTTCCAGTATTTTTTCAAGATGGGTCAGTTAGTATTTTGTCTCAGATTTCCCCCTTTGCAAAGGACTGTATCTTGAAAAAAGATATCCCGCCTGCCCGCAGAAATTCTGACGGTGAAGCCGCGCCTTGTCTCAAAACAGTCAAGGACACCAGCGCGCACGGGTCGATGGATGCAGAGTCGCATCTGGATGCCCAACTCCTGGACAGTACCTTTGACTCTGTTTTTCTGCATGATCTTGAGGGAAATTTTCTGTATGTGAACGAGGCCGCCTGGAAAACGCGCGGTTACACAAAAGACGAACTGCTGGCGATAAATCTGCACGCGCTTGACACCCCGGAATATGCCAGGCTTATCAAGACCAGGATTAAAGCCCTGTTGGAGAACGGCGGCGGGGTTGTCTTTGAGTCCGCGCACCAATGCAAGGACGGCGCGGTCATCCCGGTTGAGGTCAGTGTGCGTCTGATCGAGTACAGCGGGCAGAATCTCTTTCTTAGCGTGGTGCGTGATATCAGCCAGCGTAAGCAGACGGAGTCCATGGTCGGCAATGTCCTTGATTCGATTGACGAGGGCTTTATTATCATCGATCGGGATTTCAGGATCCTCACCTCCAATCTGGCCTATGCCAAAAATGTCGGTTGTCACTTGAAGGAGATCATCGGCCAGCCTTGCTACAAAATATCGCACCACATCGACAAGCCCTGTTATCTGAACGGCGAAGATTGCGCGGTAAAGCATGTTTTCGACACCGGCGAACCCCGCACTACCATCCATACCCGTTACACCGCGCAAGGCCAGCCGCTCTATGTGGAGACCAAGGCTTTCGCTTTGGACAAAAATGATCAGGGCGAGGTGCAGACCGCCATCGAGATCGTGGTGGACATTACCCAGAAGAAACAGCTCGAGGATGAAAGACACCGCCTGGCCTTTTTTGACCCGTTGACCCGCCTGCCCAACCGCCGCCTGCTTCTGGATCGGCTGGAACAGGCTTTTATTGCCAGCGCTCGCAGCAGCCAGTACGGCGCGGTGCTTTTCCTGGATCTGGATCACTTCAAAACCTTGAACGACACCAAGGGCCATGACGTTGGCGACCTGCTGCTGGTTGAGGTGGCTGGGCGCTTACGGAAGGTGGTGCGCGAGGTTGATACGGTGTCGCGTCAGGGTGGCGATGAATTTATGGTACTTTTACAGAATCTGAGCGATAAGGAGCGAAGCGCAATCAACCTGGCCAGCCTGGTGGCAAAGAGGATCTGCGCCTCTCTTGACTCGCCTTTTAACCTTGCCGGCCAGGAACATCACTGTACGGCAAGTATTGGTATCTGTCTATTTTCTGGTTACGACAGCACGGTGCATGAACTTTTCAAGTACGCCGACACCGCCATGTATGAATCCAAGATCGCCGGTCGCAACGCGGTACGTTTTTTCGACCCGGCCATGCAGGCGGCCCTGGAGGAGTCGAGCGCCCTGGAAGCGGATCTGCGCCAAGCCCTCAGCGCGCGGCAGTTTACCCTCTACTACCAGCCGCAGACCGAAAGCGACGGACGGATCATTGGCGCAGAAGCCCTTTTACGTTGGAATCATTCCAACCGAGGCATGGTTTCGCCCTTGGCCTTTATCCCGTTGGCCGAAGAAAACGGGCTTATCCTGCCCATCGGTCGCTGGGTGCTGGAGGAGGCCTGTGAGCGACTGGCGGCTTGGGCCAGCATCTCCGCCGCCAGCGGGATCAGGCTGGCGGTCAACGTCAGCGCCCGCCAGTTTCGGCAACCGGATTTTGTCATGGAGGTGCAAGAGATACTTAAAGCCTCTGGCGCTGATCCGGCCAGGCTCAAGCTGGAACTCACCGAGAGTCTGGTGCTGGTGGATCTTGCCGACACCATCGCCAAGATGCAGGCGCTAAAGGCCATGGGCATAGGATTTTCCATGGATGACTTCGGCACCGGCTATTCTTCTCTTTCTCAGCTCAAATGCCTGCCTTTGGAACAGTTAAAAATCGATCAGTCTTTTGTCCGTGATCTTGGCATCGGCCCGCATGATGCCGCCATCGTTGAGACCATCATCGCCATGGGCCGCACCCTGGGCTTTCATGTTATTGCCGAGGGCGTGGAGACTGAAGAGCAACTTGGCTTTCTCGTCCGCTCCGGCTGCCATGCCTATCAGGGCTATCTCTTCAGTCGACCGGTGCCCGCGGCTGAACTTGAGCGTCTGCTTGCCACGGGTTATATTGAAAGATAATGATCCTGGCAGATTTTGGAATTAGACTGAAAGCTGAGTTGCTATTATAACTTCTTCTCCGGCTCCCTGGGCGCCTCGGGCAGGATCGGGGTAAGAATATAAAACGGCAGCAGCAGTGTTCTTTTGATCATATTCACTACCCCTTCACCCACCGCGCTGGGAGGCAGGAGAGTAACCTGGGGGTCGCTTGCCCTGCCGGTGACTCCAACCGGAAAGGTGATAAGGGTGGCTGTTTCCCCGCCAATGATCCTGCCCACCAGCGGCACCTTGCTGACAATGGCGTCAAGGGTTTTAAACGGGGAGATCATGACCACTACATCCAGCTCAAGGGTGCTGAGATTCATCTTGCCCCTGGCGAAAAGATTCAGCCCTTCTCCACGAATCACCGCCTCGTCGATGATCAGCTCATTTTCCTTTACATGGGTTTTAAGAAGCAAATCCGTGTAAGGAAAGCCTCTGGCAGACATTTCGGCATTCTCCCCCTCCTGGCCCACGCTGAAAATATCCGTGATGTTGATCACACTGAAAATTTTCGAAAGCAGCTTCAAGCGCAGGATTCGCCCCTGGCTGGATTCTATCTGTAGATGCCCATCTTTGAAGTTGTCCAGTGCGCCATCCAGGCTGCCATTTAAGGAGAATTCCCCTTCAATGATATCCTGCGGATAGCCAAGACAGGGCAGGACGGTTTCAAAGCGAGGCGGGGGAGAGCAGGCGCTGTTTAAGGTAAAATGGTTTTCGCCAAGTTCGGGCGTGGAAAACCAGGCGCCGGTGGTATCCAGACAGCAGAGCCGGCCATTGCTTATATTGGCGGATAATTCCCACTGGGGATGAATCCTGACTTCCCCCTTGAGTGGCCGCCAGACCAGGGTGGAAGGCGCGGTTCCCCCAGGTTTGACGGCGGCAGTGAATTCATCCACCGCAAAGGCCACGGTGCCGGTAACATTCCAGACAGATGCCTGCTGGGGCTCTTCGGAAGAAGTGGGCTGGCGGCTCCTGTTTCTGAGCCGCCCCAGATTTTCCTGAAAATCGAGCAGTGTTTTTTTGGTAAGAGCCGGAGATACGAGCTCCAGCTTTACAGCAAGCCCGTCAGCGACCCGTGAGACCAGCCCGCTGATCACCACGGATTCCCTGTCATTCAAGGTGCAGGCCAGGCGTCTCACCTTGAGATCCTTGCCAACCCCAGCCAGCTGAAGCTCTTTGATCTCTAAAAAGCGTTCCGCTTCCTCGTTCATAAACCAGCGTAGATCCGTGGCGGCAAGTTCACCGCTGAAGGCGACTTTATTGGGGTCTAAAGGCAGGTAAAGCTGAAAATCTCCGGATATCTTGCCGCCCAGCAAATCTTTTTGCTCCAGCAGTTGATCAACGGTTTGCCCGGACAGCTCACCTTTCCAGGAGAAGAGAAAGGTTTCCCTGGTGTGATCCAGAAAATCCAGGGTGATTTTTGCTTCTTCCTTATCCCCGTACACCTGCGCCGCCATCTTCAGTAGATCGTCCCCGATGAATTCCAGAGAAAAACCGGCCCGGGCTGGGCTGGACAGCACGCCATCCGGCCTGATCATTCCTCTGGCAAGGGTTTTTCCGTCCTGAAGATCGATCTGTAATGACTCCAACTGAGAGGGGAGGCGCGGAAAAAGAGCGGGGGAAACAAGATGGTGTTCCTTAAGCCATTGTCCCAAGCTCTGGCCGATCTTCCCCTGCAGGGAGATTTTTCCGCGCAGCGAGGAAAAAGCTTGATGGGTCAAGGAGGCGCCCAGGGTAAACGAGTCGCCAAAGATGGAGCCGGTGGCGGAGGAAACTGTGATATTCGTATTGGAAAAATGCCCTTTCCCCTGTTTTATCCTGAGTGGTTCCGGGAAAAGAGGGGTTTCCACGGCAAGATTCTGCAAAATGACATCCGCCTCCGCCTTCCACAACCCTGGTTCCGAGACCTTGCCGGAAACTGTTGCATTGCGCAATTCTATCCTGCCGTCCGCCCGGGTAATATTTTTGTGCAGGGCGCCGCTTATTTCCTTGAAATAGGAGAGGTCTTCTTTGTCCAGGGCCTTGGCGGCCAGCACTGCCTCAAGCTGACCTTCAAAAAAGATGTCGTCAGGCCAGCGCGCCTGCCCGGTTGATTTTTTCACCAGATGAGGGCCATAAGCGCCATGCACGTTCTGCCATTGCAGCAGAGCCGGGGCCAGGGTCAGTTCCCCGCCCTCGATGGCGAAATCCCAGGCCAACGGGGCATAGTGTCCCTTGCCCTGCATGGCGGCCACCTTAAGCGCGACCTGAAAATCTTTCAGATGATCGCCAAGGTGAAGATGGCCGCTCGCCCGGCCTGAGACCTCGCTGAACTTGCCCAGTTCGGTAAGAAAGGGCTGGTGGGTGACGAGCCGTTTCAGGACCTCGGGAAGTTCAGCCAGATCGGCATCAAGATCCACATCGAGCTTGAAGGTAAAATCATCATCCGGCAGACCTAAAATCAGGCGGCCATTCTTGCCCCGGCTGTTGCCCATTATGGCCTGATCGGCAGCCACCGTGAGCAGGCCTTTTTCGATCTGCATCCTGCCCCTGGTGTTGGTCAGCAGCAGCTCGCCTTCCGGAATCATGATGGTGGCGTCAATGTCCTCGGCGGTAATATGCATGTTGCGCACATATTCAAGGTCAGTCGTAGTGCCCTGAAATTTGTAGCTGGCCTTGCCTGCCGTGCCGCCTTGCACGATCTTTAGCACCTTTTCAACGATTTCATTGCCCCCCCACATGGAGAGAACCGCCTCGCGAATCCGGCTCAGATCAAGATCCTCGCCTTTAAGCTCGATCTGCCATACCGGAGCGGAGCCTGCCTTGCTTCCGGCTGAACGCCGAACCGTGCCAGCCAGTTTCAGCCCCGGATCACGCAGCTCAAATTCATTAAGCGTCAACAGCAGATCGTCTCCATCCTTGGCAAAGGCCAGATCAAAAACCCCGCAGTTCAAGAGGATCTTTTGCTCCTTGGGAAACACCAGCAGACAGGGAGAGTCGCCCACAATCTTGCCGGTGATTTTTTCAAGTCCGCGTCCCTCAAGGCTACCGGTGAGATTGAGCGGGGCATCTCCCAGTGCCAGTTGCCCCTTGGCAAAGGACTGAATTACTGTATGCAGGTAAAAATTGCGGCAGGCAAAACGCAGACGGTAGGAGGCATCTTCCCGCAGATACTTGCCGGAGATGGCAAGATGGTCTCCGCTTACTGGTTTGCCGGAAAGGTCGAAATCAACGGCAGCAAGGCTTACAGCCACGCTGCCGTTCAGGGCTTGCAGCGAAAATTCCCTGCTCTGCAACATGGGCCACTGGCTGTTGGCATCCACCTGCAACGTCCCGTTGCGGATCACGATTTTTAAGCCGGCAAGTTCAGGATCAGGCGACTCTGACAACGAGGCAGGAAACCGTTTCACTCTGATTTCCGGATTCACCAGCAATACCTTGCCGATTCGTACCTTGCCTTGAAACAGAGCCCACCAGTCAGGATAGACTTCAGTCAAAGAGGCAGCCAGGGCGGTTTCCTCACTGGTAAAACTGGTGTTGCGCAGATTCAGATGGGGCAGGGGCAGCCAGGCCCATTCCAGGCGGTCGGTGTGCAGGGCGCCATCCAGCCTGGCGTTTACCTGGGCGCTCAATCTGGCTTTGAGCGTGTCAGGATCAATGAGCCTGGGGAGCAGCAAGGCAGTGCCGATGGCCCCCAGCAGGACAAAAACGGCGCAGACCATGGCGATTCGGGCGCGGGAGCGCAGATGCGGGATTGGTAGCGGATTCATAAATTTCATGGGGATAGTAGCACAACTTGGCGCGGCAATAAATTGATTTCCGCTAATCTGCCCAACTTATATTGTTGGACGCAAGAGACAAGGCCTGTTTTTTTACACCTTTTACCTTGTCAGTTCCCGCGCAATGGCGTAATTTCTCAGAAAATTCAAGCTTACAGGCAGACAGGAAATATGAGACCAATACGTGTCGGGGTTATCGGGGTAGGGTATCTGGGCAAGTTTCACGCCCAGAAATATATGGCAAATCCGGAGGTAGAGCTGGTGGGGGTGGCGGATCTCAATCCGGCCTATGCCGCCGAGGTCGCCGGAGTATGCAGAACCACCCCTTTTACCGATTACCGGGAGCTGCTCGCTCAGGTAGAGGCGGTGAGCGTGGTGGTGCCTACCAGCCTGCACCACGAGGTGGCCACGGTCTGCCTGCAAGCCGGGAAGGATGTCATGCTGGAAAAACCCATGACCACTACCCTGGCCGAAGCTGACGCCCTCATCGCCTTAGCCGAGCAAGAGCAGCGCATCCTGCAGATCGGCCATATCGAACAGTACAATCCAGCGGTGTTGGCCATGGCTGAACACCTTACCCAGCCGCTCTTCATCGAGTCGCACCGGATTCATGTTTTTAAGCCCAGGGGCCTCGATGTTGACGTGATCCTCGATCTGATGATCCACGATATCGACATTGTTTTAAGCCTGGTCAAGTCACCTATTGCCGCCATGCATCCGGTGGGGATGCCGGTTTTCACCCAGACCACGGATATCGCCAATGTCCGCCTGATCTTTGAGAATGGCTGCACCGCTAATCTTACGGTGAGTCGTATTTCCAGGGACAACATCCGCCGGCTCCGGATCTTCCAGCCCAATTCATTTGTGGCGGTTGATTACGGCAAGAAGGAGATCACCGTGATCCGGCCCGGCAAGGAGCTGAACGCAAACGGCATGCCCCAGGAGGAGATCATTTCTTCCTGTTATCTGCATCAGGACGCCCTGGAGATGGAGCTGAAGGATTTTATCAAGAATGTTCGCCAGCGCACCCAGGCAAAGGTTTCCGGCAGGGAAGGGCGGCTGGCCCTGGCCGTAGCCCAGGAAATTATGGCCCGGATCAAAGAACATGCCCATACCCATCGTCAGCTGTTCAATGTTTGAGATCAGTAAACCATGCCAGCTCTGAACGCCCCCCGGATCATGCTCGTGGCCGGCGAGGCCTCCGGCGACCTGCATGGGGCCAAACTCGTCGCCGCCATGCGGGAACAGGCTCCGGATCTTGCCCTTTGCGGCATCGGCGGCCCAGCCCTGGCTGCACAGGGGATGGATATCCTCTATGATTCCTCTCGCCTGGCCGTGGTGGGCATTGTCGAGGTTCTCAGCCATTTTCGTTTTATCCGCGAGGCCATGCGCGCCCTTGAAAAACGGCTCCGTGAACATCCGCCCGATCTGCTGATCCTTATCGACTATCCTGATTTCAACCTGATTCTGGCCAAAAAAGCAAAGCGGCTCGGCATCCCGGTTTTTTACTACATCAGCCCGCAGGTCTGGGCCTGGCGCCCAGGCAGGGTGAAAACCATCCGGGAGCGGGTAGACCGGCTGGCTGTTATCCTGCCTTTTGAAAAAGAGTTTTACCAGCAGCGCGGGATGGAGGTGGCGTATGTGGGCCACCCCTTGCTGGATTCGGTGCGCGTCGCCGTGCCCAGGCCTGAGTTTTTGCACTCCCTGGGCATTGCTCCGGAGAGCACCGTGGTGGGAATCCTGCCGGGCAGCCGCCAGCGGGAGGCGGCTAGCATGCTGCCGGTGTTTCTTGCTGCGGCGCAACGCCTGGCCCCGGATCTCCATAAGCCGGTTTTTGTCCTGCCCCTGGCCCCGACCCTGAGCGAAGAGGATCTGCTGGCCAACGGACTTGCCGATTGCGGCCTTGAGGTCAGGGTAATCCGGGAAAACCGTTACGAGCTCATGGCTGCCTGCAACGCAGTGATGGCAGCCTCGGGCACCGTTTCCCTGGAGCTGGCCATCCTTGGCGTGCCCATGGTGGTTTCTTACAAGGTTTCGCCTCTTACCTGGTTTCTGGGTAAACAGCTGGTCAGGGTTGAGTTCGCCTCTCTGGTCAATCTGGTGGCTGGACAAGAGGTGGTGCCGGAGCTGCTTCAGGGGCAGGCAACTCCAGAACTGATCGCAGAGACGATACGGAGCCTGCTTATCGAGCCTGACCGCCGGATCCGGATGCTGGCAGGGCTTGAGGAAGTAAGAAAACTGCTGGGCGGGGCAGGGGCCTCGGCCAAGGCGGCGCGATTGGCTTTGGAAATGGTTAGGAAAAGTTGAGGGTTGAGGGTTGATTGATCGGAACTCAGTAAGTCCACCCTGTCCACCTCGTCCACCTTGTCCACAAAAGCGTTGAGAGTTGAAAATGAAAAGCTAAAAATTGGCAGGGCTGTCTTTACTTTGCCGTACCTGTCTGATTGCCTCGTAAAGAACCACCGCCGCAGCCATGCCTAAGTTGATACTTCTGATGTTGGGGTTGCTCATGGGGATGGTGGCGCAGCGTTCTCGATACAGGGTGATGATCTCCTCTGGCAGGCCTTTGGTCTCGCGGCCAAAGATCAGATAATCACCGGGCTGGTAGTGTACCTCGGTGTACGACCGCTCCACCTTGGTGGTAAAAAAATGCAGGCGCAGCTCATCTTGGGCTGCGAGAAATTCCTCGAAACTGTCCCAGTAGCGGATATCGACAAACTTCCAGTAATCAAGGCCTGCCCGTTTCAGGTGCTTGTCATCGGTGGAAAAGCCCAGGGGCCGAACCAGGTGCAGGATGGTGTCCGTGGCGCCGCACAGCCGGGAGATGCTCCCGGTGTTGGGGGGGATCTCCGGCTCGACCAGAACGATATGAAAAGGGGCAGGGCAGGGCAAGGAATTAGGAGCCGTTACAAAATAATTTATACACTTTCGCTTATCCCCTTACGGCTCCTTATGCCGTTTTGTCCACACAAAATAACCGGGTTATTTTGTAACAACGGCTTAGAGCATGGTGATTGGATTATCCGGGGTCACCACCACGTTTTTCACCACCATGACCTTGGGGTCATCAAGACTCTTGGCCAGCAGGGTGAGCGAGTTGAATTCCTGACGAAAAATAACCATCTGGGTTCCGGCCAGCTTGGAGCGGGCAATAAATTTTACATTGAACGGGTTGGTGAACACCCCGTTTTTTGCCATCCGGTAATCAAGGTGTGGACCGGTGGCAATGCCGGTGGAGCCGACATAGCCGATGATCTGTTTTTGCCGCACCCTGGCCCCATCTTTGATATTGTCGGCGAAGCGAGAGAGGTGGGCATAGTAGGTTTTGTAGCCGCCACTATGCTCCAGAATGATATGCTTGCCAAAGCCGCCTTTCCAGCCGACAAAATTAACCCGGCCATCGGAGGCGGCCATAATCGGGGTGCCATTCGGCGCGGCAAGATCAACGCCGAGATGGGGCCGAACAATATCCAGCACCGGATGGCGACGATTATAGGAAAAACCGGAAGAGACCCTGGCCATGGGCAGAGGGGAGCGGATAAACGATTCGCCCAGCTCGTAGCCGCGCTGATCAAAATAAGCACTTTTCTCGCCGCCCCGGTCAAAGTGAAACGCTTCCAGCGGGCCGACTTCCTTGCTGTTGTATCGCGCCACCAAAATCCTGCCGTAGCCGACAAACTGGTTGTTTTTGAAATATTTTTCAAAGACCAGCTCAAAGGTATCTCCATATCTGGTCTCAGTGTTAAAATCTATTTTTGAGGCAAAGATATCGGCAAAGCTGTAGATCAGTTTTGGATCTTCCTTAAAGGCGGCAAGCGCGGCGAAAAGCGATGATTCAATCCTGCCCCGCAGTTTCACCGTCCGGCAATCAAGGGCGACATCAAGTTTTTTGGCCGTAAAGGAGCCCTCGTTAGTGCGCTCGATGGCATGGACTTCAAGAGGGCCTGATTCGTACAGGCATTTGAGCAGGCTGCCTTCATCATCAAGGGTCAGGGTATACCGATCCTGCGGCTTCATTCCCCGGAAATCCACCATGCCGTCAAAGCCGGTGATCACCGACTGCCGTAC
Source organism: Deltaproteobacteria bacterium RIFOXYD12_FULL_55_16 (assembly GCA_001799255.1). GTDB lineage: Bacteria > Desulfobacterota > Desulfobulbia > Desulfobulbales > Desulfurivibrionaceae > Thiovibrio. Next base: position 14,453 of record MGTC01000053.1, on the reverse strand, counting down.
TTCTTCATCAACCCCGTTGGCGCGAAAAGAAGAAGTCAGCGAATCGCCAGGACGGATCTCGCCGATAATCTCCCGGACGTTGGGGAGAAATTCTTCGGTTTCGGCGAGAGAGGACAAACCTGCTCCGGAGTGTTCCGCAATGGATCTTATATCCAGAGCATAGGGAAGAAAGGCGATAACCAGGGCCAAGGAAACAGCAAGGGCCAGAAAATGCGAAGTGCTTACAAAGAAAACAGGCTGTCTTTTTGCCTGGTTGCGAAAGCGGAGTATTTTACGGGAAAAGAAGGCCAGACACTGCGCGCATAACCGAAAGGGGATGGCCTGGTATGCCTTGCCAAGAAGGAGGGAAATGGAGGATATCTTGATTTTTTTTGCCATTAATACTCCGTGTTCTAAGGGGTTCAGGCGGAAATTTCTTGGCTTCTTCTGAATATCGATCTTGAATGAATGGTGTTGTTTAGCAAGTTCAGGCGACTATTACAAGTTTCTTTTGTATGTTTTTTCTTAACTGTCCAGCAGCACCGCATCTGCGTTGTCATCGGCCTGCTCATGTGCAAAAGCACACGTCGCAGACCTCTTCCTAGCATCTGCGGCACTGCTGAACAGTTAAAGTTCTGGAAAATCCTGCCTCAACTAATTTGTTCGGTTGAAAAAATCATAAAATTGTTGCACATTGCTTTGTCGGAATTTTTCCGGCTTTTAATTTTATACCCAAAGGGCATAAGTATGGCGTTAATCGTGCAGAAATTCGGCGGGACCTCGGTGGCGAATCCGCAAAAAATCAAGGCGGTGGCCGAACGGGTCATGGGCTACCGCCGCAAGGGACACCGGATGGTGGTCGTGCTTTCGGCCATGGCCGGAGAGACCAACCGTTTTGTCGAGTTGGCGAATCAGATGCAGGCCATTCCCGACCCAAGGGAGATGGATGTGCTTCTGGCCACCGGTGAACAGGCAACCATCGCCCTTTTCGCCATGGCGGTGAAGGAGGCGGGGCTTGAGGCCATCTCGCTCCTGGGCGATCAGGTGAAGATCACTACTGATCGGATGCATACCAAGGCCAGGATCAAACAGATCAATGCGGCGCTGATCAACCGTCATCTCGACGCAGGCAGAATCGTGGTGGTGGCTGGATTTCAGGGAGTCACCGAGGACGGTGACCTCACCACCCTGGGCCGGGGCGGCTCCGACACCACGGCTGTAGCCCTGGCTGCGGCGCTCAAGGCGGACGAGTGCGAAATCTACACCGATGTGGAAGGGGTTTATACCACCGATCCAAACATCTGCTCGACCGCGAGAAAGATAGACCGCATCTCTTATGATGAAATGCTGGAACTGGCCAGTCTTGGCGCCAAGGTGCTGGACATCCGCTCGGTCGGTTTTGCCAAACGCTATAAAGTTCCTGTTCATGTTCGTTCCACCTTCACGGAAACCGAGGGAACATGGGTAGTAGAGGAGGATAAGGAAATGGAATCGAACCCGGTATCAGGAGTAACCTGCAGCAAGAACGAAGCCCGCATCACCATCGCCAAGGTGCCCGACGTGCCAGGCACCGCAGCAAAAGTCTTTGATCCGCTTGCCAGCGAAGGCATTGTGGTGGATATGATCATTCAGAACACCCGTGAAGGGGCGCTTACCGACATGACCTTCACCGTACCGCGCACCGATTACAAAAAAACCATGCAGATCATCGAGCGGGTTGGGGTCGAGATCGGCGCCGAGAGGGTGACCGGTTCCGAGAATATCGCCAAGGTCTCCATTGTCGGGGTGGGCATGCGCAACCACGCGGGCATCGCCTCCACCATGTTCAAGGTTCTGGCCAAGGAGGGGATCAACATCCTGATGATCAGCACCTCCGAGATCAAGGTCTCCTGCGTTATCGAGGAAAAATACACCGAACTGGCAGTTCGGGCCCTGCATGACGCCTTCAAACTGGAAAAAGGCAACGAGGCATGACGCATCCTGTCGCCATCTACGACACCACCCTGCGGGACGGTACCCAGGCCGAGAATTTCAATCTCTCGGTGGAGGACAAGCTGCGCATCACCCTCAAGTTCGACGAATTGGGGATCGACTTTGTCGAAGGCGGCTGGCCAGGTTCCAACCCCAAGGATGTCGAGTACTTCAAGGAGATTCAGAAGTACGAGCTTAAACACACCAAGGTTACGGCCTTTGGCAGCACCAGGCTCTTTGCCAACCAGGCGGAGCAGGATGTCAACCTCAACGCCCTGCTGGCCGCGAAAACTCCGGGGATCACCATCTTTGGCAAGACCTGGGATATCCATGTCCACGATGCCCTGCGTATCGGGCTTGACGACAATCTGCTGATTATCGAGGAGTCGCTTAAGTATCTGCGGCCCCATGTCCAGCATCTGTTTTATGATGCCGAGCACTTTTTCGACGGCTTCAAGGCCAACCGGGAATACGCTTATGCCACGCTGGATCGGGCCATTGCCGGGGGGGCAGATTGCCTGGCCCTCTGCGAGACCAACGGCGGCACCCTGCCCAACGAGCTGGCCGCAATCATCGAAGCGGTTAAGGCCCACCTGGCGGCGAAAAAATCTCTCGTGCCGTTCGGCATCCACGCCCACAACGATTCCGAGTGCGCGGTGGCCAATTCCCTGATCGCCGTTTCTTTAGGCGCTTCCCAGGTTCAGGGCACGGCCAACGGCTTTGGCGAGCGCTGCGGCAACGCCAACCTCACCTCGATCATGCCGGCCCTGGCCCTGAAGATGGGCTACCAGTTTAAAGCCGCCGCCAACCTGCACCGGCTCACCGAGGTTTCCCGGTTTGTCAGTGAGCTGGCCAACCTCTCGCCCAACAAGTACCAGCCTTATGTAGGGCAGTCCGCTTTTGCCCACAAGGGCGGCATCCATGTCAGCGCCGTGCAGCGCAACCCCTTGACTTACGAGCACCTGGAGCCGGAAAAGGTCGGCAACCTGCGGCGGGTGCTGATCTCTGATCTCTCGGGAAAAAGTAACGTGCTGGTAACGGCGAAGAAATTCGGCCTGGATCTGGACAGCAAGGATCCGGTGGTCAGCGCCATCGTCAAGGAGCTGAAGGAGCTGGAAAATCAGGGCTTTCAGTACGAAGGAGCCGAGGCGTCCTTCGAGCTTCTCATGCGCCGGGCCATGGGAACCCCGAAGAAGTATTTCGACCTGCACGGCTTTCGGGTGATCAGCCAGAAAACCCCGGACGGCGTGTTGCAGGAGGAAGCCACCATCCGGCTGGACGTGGCTGGCGAGGAGGTGCATACCGCAGCCCTTGGCAACGGCCCGGTCAACGCCCTGGATAAATCGCTGCGCAAGGCCCTGACCCGCTTCTATCCGAAGCTCAAGGAGATGGAGCTGCAGGATTATAAGGTGCGGGTACTGGCCAGCGAACATGGCACCGAGGCCAGGGTGCGGGTGCTGATCGAATCCCGCGATCATGATAACCAGTGGGGTACGGTAGGGGTCTCCCCGGACATCATCGAGGCAAGCTGGCAGGCCCTGGTAGACAGTATCACCTACAAGCTCATGAAGGATGAACAAAACAGGAAGTGAGCCCGGGCGAAAAGATCGGCGCCCGCTGGCGCTGCTTCTTTTCGCCCTTTGCCTTCTGGGGATTACCGCCGCCCGTCAGGGTGAGCTTTTTAATCTTTCCGGTAAGGTTGCCATCCCGCCAAAGATTGCCTGGCGCGAGGATTTTGTCGTACCCGGTCTCTACCGGGTGCCAGCCGACAGCCCACGCCCAGCAGGAGAAGACTCCGCCCCGCTCCCCGCCAGACTGGCCCCCCTGTTTTTTCAACCCATTCCCATCAATCAGGCCGATAAAGAGCTGCTGATTACCATTCCCGGCATCGGCCCGGCCTTTGCCAGGCGAATCATTGAGTTTCGCGAACAGCTTGGCCGGATCAACGACATTGAGGAGCTGGACGAGGTAAAAGGGATCGGCCCGGCCAAGTTGAAGATCTTAAAGACTCATCTTGTTGCTGATTAGGGCCTTATGCCGTTTCCCCGTAACTGTTCAGCAGTGCTGCAGATGCAAGGAAGAGGTCGGCGAAGTGTGCTATTGCACATGAGCCTGCCGATGACAACGCAGATGTGGTGCTGCTGGACAGTTACGTCACCCTGGCAACCAAAGCCGCCATGCCTGCCCGAATCCGGGCATACTCCTCGCCGGAAAGCCCGGTCCCCAGCGCCACCGTTTCCGCCATCTTGGCGGTGAGAAAATCTTGAGGGCCATGGGCGTCGGCGTTCACCGCCAGACCAGCGCCAGCGGCCAAGGCCATCCTAGCCACATGGCCATTGGTGAGCGAGTGCCCCCTGCGACCGGACAGCTCAAGGAGGACGCCCTTGTCCGCAGCAAGCCGCGCCTCTTCCAGGGTAATAAAGCCGGGGTGGGCCAAAACATCTACCCCAGCCTCAATGGCGGCCCGGTTGGTTCCTGGCCGCACCGGCTCAACCGGGGTTTCCCCGTGGCCGACCACGATTAAAGCGCCAAGCTCCCTGGCCCGGCGGGTGAGTTCGGCAAACATCTCCGGCGGCACATGAGTAAGTTCGATGCCAGGCAAAAGCTGGGTCTTGAAATACCGGTTCAGATCAGCCGCAGCCTGCACCATTCGCGGAATGATAAAATCAAGGTTGGAAGAATCAGCGTGATCGGTAATGGCTACGGCTGAATAACCAAGGATTTCCACCCGGCGCAGATGCTCGGCCGGAACAAGCTCACCGTCGCTGAACAGGGAATGGGTGTGCAGATCGATCATGAGAGGTCTCCATTATTTTATAACTCTCAATCTAAGCCGGATGTTGTGGTTCGACTTGAGCGAGGAGTTCAACCGGTTAGATCGTGGCTCGCTTCGCGATCACGATCTAAACTTATTCGTTGGGCATCACTGTGGGCCTGGCTTGTACTCCAACATAGCCTTCACCGCGCCTTCTGCAAGCGTCTTAAGCGCAGCTTTCGAGGTTGAATCAAGAAGGTCAAGAATCTTGTTCCCAGCAGTCTTAAGCCAAGTACGCTTCGGGATCTTTGTCCCTTGCTTTCTGAGAGTTTCGAGTTCTCGTGACATTTGCTCGACACGACCATTCTGAATCTCGTTCTTGAGCTCCAATTCATTCATCCGAGAAAGGAGACTCTGTAGTTGCGCCATCCAACTATCGAGTTCTTCTTCCGTGAACGGCTTTTCTGGTTCGTAGAGGTTATCTGCCGTTTTCGCGACATTTCGCCGAAGTTCTTCAAGCATAGACGTACCTGCATGTGTTTTTGCTTCAAGGACTATTTCTTCGCCCACTCTGTCAGCCCAACCGTAAACAGAGTTAAAGGCCTGATCAAACCGAGGATGATCGTACGTCTCGGCGGACGTGAAATGGCGGCCAGGCGACTCTGTAGTTTTCCACGAAACAGTAGGATTGGTTGCAGACTGCGGGTGCAACAAGACAAAGGAGAACTCCGGGCAATCGCTATATACGACCGTTATGAGAGTCCCGTCTTCATTGTTGAAGTGAGTCGTGAAGGAATGCGACGTTAAAAATCCTCGGTTCAGATTCCGTCGCACCTCCTCCATTGCACCTCTACGTAGCATTTGCATCGCCATTGTTTATCCACTGATTAAAGGGTGAATGAGAGTAATTGTGACGCCTACTGAATAATCCTCTAGCCGCCATATGCCGAAACACAGGCTAAAATTATTTTTATCATAACACAACAATTGCCCGAATATTCCTGGGTTTTATGGCTTACGGGAAATAGGAGGACATAATCGAATTCCTGATTAGCGCTAATCTTCCGCTGGACACTAAAAGTGTCATTCCCGAAGTGCTTCTGGTCGGGAATCCAGCTTCTAACCGCCCGAAATATAGATCCCCGATAAAGACGCTCGGGGATGACGAGCTTGTTGCGGAAGATTAGCACTAATCAGGATCGAATTTATTCCACTCTTCTGGTCCAGATTCACCAGCCGGTCAACTGTCGCCAGAAATTTTGTTTGCCTGTTGTTTTCCATTTGGAGTCAGGCGGTATTTCTGGCTACGAGCGCGGGGTGTATCAGCCTGAGTCATCTCAATCAGGCCAGCTTTGAGCGCAGGATGCAGATAGTTTTTGCGAAATGTCGGGCGATGGGAAAGATCAAGCTGGGTCATAAGCGCAACTGCCCCACATGGCATCGTTTTCAGGCAGTTAAGCAGGCGGATTACTTGATCGCTTTGATAGTCGCTTTCTTGATCGCTCGTCAAGGTTTCACGCAGGGCTTGAAGAATGGCGGCCAACATAAATTCAACAAAAACTGTAGCCTCTGCCGCTTGGTCGGCTTGACCAAGCACAGCGTAATATTCCTGTTGCCGGTCGCGAACCACACTTTCCACGGGAATCAGGGCAAATAATGGCCGCCAGCGGCTCAAGAGAAGCGTTTGCAAAAGGCGTCCCATCCGCCCGTTTCCGTCCTCAAAGGGATGGATAAACTCAAACTCATAGTGAAAAACGCAACTGGCCACCAGGGGATGTTCTCCGGTGTGTTCCTGCCAGCCAAGCAGTTCCTTGATCAGGAAAGGGACACGGTCAGCGGGAGGGGCGACATGGATAACATCAGTCCCCCGGCGAATACCGACACTACCGGATCGGAAACGTCCGGGAGAATCGACCAGATCAGCCATCAGCACGGCGTGGGCGGCCAGCAAATCGGCAGGGGAGGTCGGATTCCACTGCGTCAATGTTTCGTAGGCAGCAAAGGCATTGCGCACCTCCTGCAGCTCGCGCGGCTGGCCAAGCACCCGCTTGCCGGATAACACGGCCGTTACCTGCTCCAGACTGAGGGTATTGCCTTCAATCTCCAGCGAGGCCTGAATGGTTTTAAGACGGTTGCCGCGCCGCAAATGGGGAACAACCGCACCATCCGTATCAGCACTGATCTGACCGAGACTCTCGCCAATCTGTTCAATACTGTGCAGTATTGCAGGCGTTATCCGGTAGGGCGGCTTATACGGCGTGTTGTTCATTGTTTCAACGTCTCCCCGTTCGTATCTGTACCGCTGACAGACATGTTGGCCTAAATCATCTTCCCACGCAAGGAGTTCTGGCAGGCATCCTCGATCTTCACCATGAGCAGTTGCCCTGGCGCCAGCTTGGCCTCGCAGGAAAAATTCACGATCTGATTGGTGCCGGTTCGACCGCTCCATTGATTGCCGGGCGCCTTGCTTGCCCCTTCCACCATGACCTCCACGGCCTTGCCGATCTCAGCCTGTTTGAGGAGAAGGGATATCTCCTCCTGCCGTGTCTGCAAGCGGGCCAGCCGCTCGCTCTTGATTTCTTCTGCGACCTTGTCGGGAAAATCAGCGGCCTTGGCGTTGGGCCGGTCGGAATACTTGAAAGAATAGGAGCCTTGGTAATGCACGGTCTCCAGGATCTGCATGGTGGCGGCAAAGTCATCGTCCGTTTCCCCTGGGAAGCCAACGATGATATCGGTGGTCAGGGCGATGTCCGGCCGATACTCCCGCAGCCTGACCACCTTATCGAGATAAGATTCGATGGTGTACCTGCGGTTCATCCTGTGCAGGATAGCATTTGAACCGGATTGAACCGGCAGGTGAAAATGCGGACACAGGGAGGGGATCTCGACAAAACAGCGCATCAAATCCTCGGAAAGATCCTTGGGATGCGAGGTGGTGAAGCGAAGCCGTTGCAGACCAGCAATGGCGGCTACCGCGCGCAGGAGCGCTGGAAAACCCTGGCTCTGCTTGTGGGCGCCTTTTTGGCCGTAGGAATTGACATTCTGGCCGATGAGGGTGATCTCCTTGACCCCCTGGCTGACAAGATGGGTCGCCTCGGCAAGGATGTCGGCCAGGCTCCGGCTTATCTCCCGGCCCCTGGTATAGGGCACCACGCAGTAGGTACAGAAATTGTCGCACCCCTGCATGATGGTGATGAACCGTTTATGGGCCGGGCCCTCGGCCAGACTGGGAAGAAAAGGGGGGATGACAAAATTGGCGGAAAGATCCGTGGCCACCTGGGGCTTTTTGTCGCGCCTGGCCGCAGCCACCAAAGAGGGTAGGGCGTAGATCGACTGCGGGCCCATGACGATATCGATATAGGGCATCCGCTCCAGCAGGGCCGCGCCATCCTGTTGGGCTACGCACCCGGTCACGGCCAGGATGAGATGCGGATTTTTGGCTTTGAGCTTTCTGTAGCGGCCAAAGCAGCTATAGGCCTTGTGCGCGGCTTTGCCACGGATACTGCAGGTGTTGACCACCACCACATCGGCCTGTTCAGGCTGATCAGTCCGGAGATAGGCATGCTCGCCAAGAAGCTGGGCCATGATCTCGGAATCACGCTCATTCATCTGGCAGCCAAAGGTTTCAATATAGAGAAGCTGTGTCATTCTTAATGTTTTACCTTAAGGATTAAAATCTTCCAGCTTGAGACGCTGGGCCATGCTCTGCAACAACTGCCTCACCTCATTGCCCAACTCCGGAGGGTATTTAAGCTCAACCACCCCTTCGAGCCGATCCACGGTGGACATAATCGTCAGATTATCATAGGCTTCCAGGATAAATTTAAGAAAATAGATCTGCTCCGGGTCAATACGAACACGGAGACTGGCCAGGCAGGTTGCCATTGAATCCATCACACAGAGAGGGCGGAATCAACCCCGCCTAGAAGATCTTTATATCGGGCAAGCCGGGGCATGACAACCTCATCGAGAAATTCATCCGTCTGCTCCGGAGCCCGGCCAACAAACTGGCTGCCGTCTCCGATCAGGGCCGTGAGTTCTGCAACCGTAAAGGGCACCGCCGGATCGTTAGCCAGCCGGGCCAGTAAATCGTTTTCCTTGCCTTCTTCCTTAACCTCCTTGCCTGCGGCGACCGAATGGATCTTGATCGCCTCATGCATTTCCTGACGGCTCTTGCCTTTCTCCACACAGGCCATGAGAATCTGCTCCGTGGCCATGAAGGAGAGCTCCTGAGCAAGATGACGGGCAATTTGTTTCGGATAAACAACCATTCCTTGAGAAACATTAAGAAATAACTTTAATATAGCATCGGTAAGGAGAAAGGCCTGGGGGATATCCATGCGGCGGATGGCCGAATCATCCAGGGTTCGCTCAAACCATTGATTGGCGTAGGTGGCCCCGAAATTACCCTCCAGACCCATGAGCTTTCTCGCCAGGCCGGTCATCCGTTCGGAGCGCATGGGATTGCGCTTGTAAGCCATAGCCGAGCTGCCCACCTGTTGCCTTTCAAAAGGCTCTTCCTGAACCTTGAGATTACTGAGCAGGCGAAGATCCACGGCAAACTTGTGGGCAGTGGCGCCGATACCGGCCAGGGTTTCCACGGTCTTCATGTCGAGCTTGCGAGTATAGGTTTGACCAGTAACCGCAAAAACCTCGGAGAATCCAAGCTTTTTAGCGACAAGCTCATCCATTTTACGAACTTTGTCATGCTCCCCCTTGAACAGTTCGATAAAGGTGGCCTGAGTGCCTACCGTGCCTTTTGCCCCCCGCGCCTTGATCTGCGTCTCCAGGTACTCAAGGTAGTCAAGATCCATAAGAAGATCCTGAAGATACAAGGTGTTACGCTTGCCGACCGTGGTGGGTTGGGCCGGTTGATAGTGGGTGTAGCCCAGGGTTGCCAGACCTTTGTGCTGACGACAGAAGGCGGCAAGATTGGCAATGACATTGACCAGGCTCTTCTTTACGAGTTGCAATGCCTTTTTCTGCAGAAGCAGATCGGTGTTGCAGCCGACAAACTGAGAGGTGGCGCCAAGATGAATAATCGGCTCGGCAGTAGGGCACTTCAGGCCGTAGGCGTAGACATGGGCCATGACATCATGGCGGATTTCTTTTTCTTTGGCCGAGGCTACCTCGAAATCAATATCAGTGGCATGAGCCCGCAGTTCATCGAGCATGGCGCTGGTTACCAGATCGGTAAGACCCAATTCATGTTGGGCCTCAGCCAAGGCGATCCAGCAGCGCCGCCAGGTTTCAAACTTGGTGCGCTCGGAAAAAAGCTCCTGCATCTCGCGGCTAGTGTAGCGACTGACCAGGGGCTCCTGATAGATATCACGATTCATAAGAATCTCCGTTAAGAAGAATTAACAAAGGCAAAAAATAACGCAGAGGCGCAGAGACGCAACCCCATTATTTACTCCGTGATTTCTTTACCAAGAAAAAAGAAAAAATGCTTGCGAAAGGCTAACCTCGACAGCCTCAAGTTTCACCTTAATACACAACGTCGCATAATGTATATTATGTGTATTAAAGTAATATTTAATAAAATCAAGTTGATAAATGCTTAAAATCCACCGCCTCCACCTGCCAGGTGTTTTTATTGCGATAAGTATTACGGCGAAATCTGAAGGCCACTTTCAGGGGTTGCCCACTGCCAATGAGGCTTTGAAAACCACCCAGACCAAAACCTATGCCGTCGAGAATCGCACCGTTGAATCGTACAGTGAACTTCAAATGATTTTCGCCAACCTCACGGGGATTTTCCACCATCCCCAAGGCGCTGAAAACAGGCTCCGGATTACCCATGCCAAACGGCGCCATCTTTTCATACCTCTGCAAAAATCCCGGGGCAAAGATACTGCCGCCTTCCTCATGCCAGGCAATGTTTAGCTTGGGGGCAAGCATCGTCTCCGTAACAATCTCACCGAGGCGCCTCTGAAAATGTTCTTCCAGCTCCAGTAGATTCTCCGCCAGCAATGTCAAGCCCACAGCAGCTTCATGCCCCCCAAAGGCTGTGAAAAGTTCACACCTTTCCTTAAGTATTCCGTGCAAATTTACTCCGGAAACCGATCGCCCGGAACCCTTGGCCAGGCCATCTTTAATAGTAAAAAACAGCGTGGGCCGGTTAAACTTCTCAACCATTCTGGCGGCGCCAATGCCAATCACCCCGGGATGCCAACCTTCTCCGGTGATAATAAGTCCATTTTTGCCCGCCTTTACAGCTGTTTCCCCCTGAACCAGCGCCTCCCGGCACATTGTATCAAGCACTGATTTTCTTAACTCGTTTTCACTGTTCAACTCCAGGGCAAGCGCCCTGGCCTGTACATGGTCTTCCGCCACCAGCAGCGCCAAAGCGCGCCCTGGATCCCCCATCCGGCCTGCAGCATTCAGACGAGGGCCAAGACGGAAACCTATATCCTCACAGGTTACGCCAGTGCCGGTAATGCCTGATACCTGGCAGAGTTCAGCAAGCCCTGGTCGAATGGCGGCGCTTAAAACCTCAAGTCCTGCTTTAACTAAGGTGCGATTTACGCCTGTAATCGGCACCATATCCGCCACAGTACCAACGGCCACCAGATCAAGATAGGCCTTGAGATTGGGCATCTCCCGCCCTGCCCCAAAGCCCCCCTGCTCATACAACGCCTTTCTGACGCCCATGGCCAGATAAAAGGCAACCCCTACTCCAGCCAGATTCTTGTCCGGAAAGGCACAGCCTTTTTGCCGTGGGTTTAGCACGGCCTCAGCCTGGGGCAATTCCTCGGGTGGTTGATGATGATCCGTAACAATGACCTGACAGCCAAGCTCCTGTAGTTGCCGAACCTGTTGCTGGCTGGAGATTCCGCAATCAACGGTGATTACCAGGGGCGACTGCTCCAGCACCGACAAGGGCACGGTTCGCCTGATCGCTTCAAGATGCAGTCCGTATCCATCAAGTAAACGATGAGGTTGACTGGTGTATACCTTTGAAAAACCGATTTTTTTAAGGAAGAGAAAAAGAAGGGCTGCCCCAGTGCTGCCATCGACATCATAATCTCCATAAACAATTACCGGAGTCTGCCGGGCAAGAGCCTGCAAGACAACCCTCACTGCCGCCGTCATCCCCTGCATGAGAAAGGGTGAGGGCAGTTCAGCCAGAGAGGGAGAGAAAAACCGTTCCACCTGAGCCCTGGTTTCTACGCCTCTGCTCAGAAGAAGCGCAGTCAATGGCTTGGGCAGACTCAGTTCCGCTGCCAGTAAGCTTACCTGAGCGTGGTCGATGGAGGCCATCTCCCAGACTTTTTCAATTCTGGACAAGGGATACCACCTTATATTTTACATTATGTTTTAGATGTATTTTACTTTGATTAGGAATAACTATTACTGCTGTTCATTTTCCTGCCGTTGAGTTGCTGTCTCCGGATCGCCCAGAATTCCTAGACCCCTGACAATGTAATGAACTCCTGAGAGGATGGTGAAGGCAGCGGTGACATAAATCAGATAGACGCCTGCGGGAAAAATAGGCTGAAAATATTGGTGGCCAAGATAATACACCACGGTGAGCAGCTGCAAAAAGGTGGTCACCTTGCTGACCAGGGAGGGTTTTATCTTGAAATCCCGATCATAGAGCATGAGAATACCAATCCCCCCGCAGATGAGTACATCCCTGCTCACCACGATCACCGCCAACCATTTTGGCAAAACACTCAGGACGGCCAGGGTAATATAGGAAGTGATCAGCAGCAGCTTATCGGCAATGGGATCGATAAAGGCGCCAAAATCTGTTTTTTGTTTTAGCACCCTGGCCAAGAAGCCGTCCAGGGCATCGGTAACCCCTGCCAGAACAAATACCCAGAAGGCGGCAAGCTCCCTGCCTTCCAGGAGAAAAATAACCAGAAGGGGTATAAGCAGAATCCTGCCGATGGTAAGAAAGTTTGGAATGTTCATCTGATATTTACTCCCTTTTTGCTCCGGCAAGAAAGGCTTCAACACAGGCAAAAATCGCCGCCGTGTCGGAGGGCGCAAACCAGCGGATATTCGAATCGTTACCAAACCAGGTCATCTGGCGCTTAGCATAGCGCCTGGTATCCCTGGCCAGCAGAAAACGGGTCTCGTCCCAGTCCCATTGACCTTGAAGAAACTGAAGCATGTGCCGGTAGCCGATGGACTGCATGGCCTTTAAGCTTGGATCATAACCCAGGGCCAATAATTTTTCCACCTCAGCCAGCAAGCCAAAGCCAAGCATCTGATCAACCCGCAGGTTGATCCTTTCGTAGAGCGCGTCCCGTTCACTGATAAGCCCAAGCTGCAACACCTTACTCAAGAAGGGCCGGACTTGTTGCTCACGGAGATGTTCGCTCCAAGGCCGACCGGTAGCCTGGAAGATCTCCAGGGCCCGCAGCAATCGGTGCGTATCGTTGGGATGAATGCGTCTGGCTGATTCGGGGTCGCATTGGCTCAGTTCGGCAAAAAGGGCCGCCCTCCCCTCTTCCGCCAACCGCTTTCTCAGACTACCCCGCACCGCCTCCGGCACGGCAGGAAGCTCAAACAGCCCTTCCAGTAAGCCCTTAAGGTAGAGGCCAGTGCCGCCAACCAGCAGGGGCCGGTTGCCTCGGACGATGATCTCTCGGCAGGCCCTGGTGGCATCCGCAACATAGCGGGCCACATGATACTCTTCATCGGGAGCGACCACATCGAGAAGATGATGAGGCACCCGGGCGCGCTCCTCCGCAGTGGCCTTGGCGGTGCCGATATCCATATGCCGGTAGATCTGCATGGAATCAAGGCCGACAATCTCGCAGGAAAACCGCTCGGCCAGAGCGAGGGAAAGCGCGGTCTTGCCCACGGCCGTGGGGCCAAGAAGGACAAGTATTGGTTCGCTGATTGGCGCATCAGTGGTTGGCCAGTTCATAGATTACAGCGCATCCTTAATAGGCAGCAAAGAAAAGAATTGTTCTTCAGGCTGGTTTCCGGTACAAATACAAGTTTGCTATCTGGTCGGCATGGCAGTAGATTCGGGCCAGAAAAACCTGCATTATCAACGAATAAGACCTCTATATACCATATATTTCACAAAGGAGAAGATCATGCCCGAGAGAATTTACAACTTCAGCGCCGGACCGTCCACCCTTCCCGAGGAGGTGCTCATCCAGGCAGCCAATGACCTTGTAAACTTCAACAACACGGGCATGGGTCTCATCGAGATGAGCCACCGCTCCAAGGATTTCATCGCCGTGGTAGACGAGTGCGAGGCGAATCTTCGCGAATTGATGAAGATCCCTGCCAACTACAAGGTGCTGTTCCTCCAGGGCGGCGCCTCCACCCAGTTTGCCATGATCCCTATGAACCTGCTGGGCCAAGGCAAGACCGCCACCTACCTCAACACCGGGGTCTGGGCCAAGAAGGCCATCAAGGAAGCCAAACTCTTCGGCAACATCCAGGTAGCCTACTCCAGCGAGGAATCCACCTTCAACCACGTCCCCAAGGATAGCGATTATACCGTTGATCCGGCTGCGGAATATCTCTATTTTGTCACCAACAACACTATCTACGGCACCCAGTTCGCTGCCATGCCCAAGAGCGAGAAGATGCTGATCGCCGACATGTCCTCGGACATTCTTTCCCGCGAGTTCGACATAACCCCCTTTGGCCTGATCTATGCCGGAGCCCAGAAGAACATGGGCCCAGCCGGGGTAACCGTGGTCATTATCCGCGAGGATCTGCTGGAGCGCGCCCCGGAAATCCTGCCCACCATGTTCAAATACAAGACCCACGC
>MGTC01000052.1:5505-27910 GCA_001799255.1 Deltaproteobacteria bacterium RIFOXYD12_FULL_55_16 | reverse complement strand
CTTAAACACGAATGAACTAAAATTTTTTCGGGTGGGCTTGCTGAGTTAGCAGTAATTCCGGGTGCTGTTTAAGAAATTTTTCGGTCGCGCTGGGGAAGCCAGATGTCCAGGCGAGGACGTACAAGCCTCAGTCTTTCATGCCCAGCTCTTTAAGCAGTTCCGCGAAAAGGGAGAGATCTATGCAAACAATCAGGCGAATCACAAGTCTGTGCTGCATTTTTTTACTGGTTGTCGTGTCTTGCCCTGTCTTTGCTAGGGAGAAAGGGGAGGCGGAATTCATGCTGATTGATGCGCACAACCACATCCTGCCTTATGTGGATAAGACAACCATTGATTTCATGGGCGGGGCAGCGGCGGCCTTGAGAGCCATGGACGAATACGGGATCAAGAAAACCATCCTTATGCCCCATCCGTTTACTTCTGGACAGTCAGACTCCTACACCTATCTCCCGCTTAAAGAGATCGTCAAACATTATCCGGATCGATTTCTCTTCATGGGCGGCGGCGGCACCCTCAATATTATGCTCCATGATGTCTCAAACAAAGGCCATGTCGCCGTGGCGCAGAAACAAAAATTTGAGGAGATCGCTGAAAAGATCATTCAGGACGGAGCTGTCGGGTTTGGCGAAATCGTTATTGAGCATTTTTCCATGCGGCCAGATCATCCTTACGAATCTGTACCTGCCGACCACCCGCTTCTTCTGTTGTTGTGCGACATTGCCGCCCGGCATGATGTGCCGGTGGAAATTCACATGGAAGCCATTCCGTCTGCAATGGATCGGCCAGGCCATATTCCTGCAGGCAGTAATCCGCAAAAGCTTGTCGCCAACATCGAGCAATTTGAACACCTCCTTACCCACAATAAAGCCACCCGCATTGTCTGGTGCCATGCCGGATGGGACAATACCGGCTTTCGTACCACGGAACTTATGAGCCGACTTCTGAAGACCCACCCCAATCTTTATATGGATATTAAAATCAGAAAGAACCAGGGCGTGGCCATGAATCACCCACTGAAGGCTGGAAGTCTCGACCCTGCCTGGCTTGCAATGCTTAGTGAATTCCCGGATCGGTTCATGATCGGAACCGATCAGTTCTACCAGCCCATGAATGCCAGGAACAAGCGCAGGCTTGAACTGGAAGGATCGAAAAGACTGATGATGATTCTGCCCCCGGAACTTGCACGGAAAGTCGGCTATGAAAATGCCGGCAGAATTTTCAAGCTTACCTTGTAATTTTATTTCTGAATCAAGATCGGGGGGGCAGGCTTGATCTCTTGTCTTTCGCGGCGCAGATATCAAGGTGTCAAGTCTGGCTGTTTGCGGTAACATTGTTAATGATTCGCTGCCTTCTTCTTTTTCCCTCAAGTCATCTCCCTGTTTGCACTGCCCTGCTTTCCCATATACAATGAAGAAAAGCATTCCCGGTGCCCTGCCGGAGAAGCCTTAAAACACAAGTTGCCAGGATTTAAGAATGATGTTTGATTTTTCGGAACACATAAAATTCATCATCTCCCTTTTGGCCATCGTCAACCCTATCGGGGCCATCCCTATCTACATCAGTCTTACCAATGGCTACCGTCCGGAAGACCGGAACAGGATCGTCCGGATCACTCCGGTTGCCGTCGTGGCCATTCTGCTGGTGGCCCTGATCAGCGGCGAGTTCATCCTCCGGTTTTTCGGAATCTCCATTGATTCTTTTCGGGTGGGCGGCGGCATTCTCCTTTTGCTCATGGCCACTTCCATGCTCCATGCCAAGACCAGCCGCACCGCGCATACCAGCGACGAAGCCGATGAAACCGCCGAGCGTGAAACCATCGCCGTGGTGCCTCTGGCCATCCCTCTGCTTTCCGGGCCAGGGGCCATAAGCACGGTTATTGTTTATGCCTATAAGGCCAAAGGCCCCTTGGCTTATCTGATTACCAGCGCGGGCATCCTCCTCATCGGTCTGGCCATCTTTCTTTCCCTGCTGGCCGCGCCCTGGATTGCCAGAAAATTGGGCCAAACCGGGATCAATATCATCACTAGAATCATGGGGCTTATCCTGGCCGCCATTGCCGTGGAGTTCATCACCCTCGGGTTGAAGAACATCTTCCAGGCCCTGACCTGATTACCCACCCAACCGCAACCAAGGAGATACCCGGCCATGAAAGTCATTGCCGCAATGAACGGCCTTGTTTCCTCGGATGCCGCAGCACTCTATGCCCTGCGTTACGCGGCCCTCTTTGATTACACCCTCTGCCTGCTCCACGTTGAAAATCATGCCGACCGCAGGGAAGAGGTGGAGATGAGCATGGCTTCTGTCGAAGAGGCGGCCAGCCATTGCGGGGCCAAGACCGAACGGGTTTTTCTGACTGGAAAACCCGTGGCGGCTATCCGGAAATATCTGGCCGCCACCAGAACCGACACCCTTTTTTGCGGCACCAGGATGCGCCGACATTTTTTTGAAAACTCGCTTAGCGAAAAGCTGAGCCGCTTGTCCCTGCCCGCCAATCTGGCCGTGGTTCGGGTAGCCCATCTGAACGCGGTTTTTGTCACTGAAAATATCCTGCTTCCCATCAGGGAAGACCGGCTCTCGGCGCAAAAATTCGCCTTTTTCAGCTCTCTGGCCAAGGCCTTTGCCGCCGCGACGGAGATTTACAGTCTTCATCCCACGGGCAGGCGCAAACTGGCCGCCATGGATACCCATGCCGCCAGAATACTGTTCCAGAAGATCAACACCCGCCTGAGTCACTATAGCAACACCCTGAAGCTCCTGAATATTCCCCTTACCATCAAGCACTCCCTGACCGGAGAGGAGGTTGACCAGATTCTTCACCACCTGGCCCGCCATGATTTCCAGCTGATGATCATCGGCGGCAGGAGGCTTTCCTCTTTTTCCGGATTTTTCCAGGAAAAACCCATGGAAAGACTCTTTTGGCACACGCCGGTCAACACCATCGCCTTCTATGCCAGGGACAAAAAGTAATGCAGCTCTTCGCCCTCGACCGTCAAGCCCTGCTCCAGCGGCTAAAGACCTCGGAAAACGGCCTGGGCCTCGACCAGGTGGCCCGGCGGCTCGTGGAGTTCGGCCCCAACGAACTGGCAACCGCAGCAAAGAAAAACTATCTCCTTGCCTATCTGGGGCAGTACCGTAACTTCTTTGCTATTCTGCTGGAGGTGGCAGCTCTCCTCGCCTTTGTCGCTGATCATTATGATCCGGGTCAGGGTAGCGATATCCTGGGCTACGCCATCCTCGGCGCGGTCATCATCAACGCCACCTTCACCTTCTGGCAGGAATACCGGGCGGACAAGGCCATGGAGGAGCTGCTCAAGCTGATGCCCGGCAGTGTTTCCCTGCGCCGGGAGGGCAGGATTGTCTCTGCCACGGCCCGCGAGATCGTGCCTGGCGACCTCATGCTGCTGGAAGAAGGGGACAAGGTGGCGGCGGACGGGATTATCATCGAGACAAACTCGCTCTATCTCAACCTTTCCTCCCTTACCGGCGAATCGGCCCCCGTGGCCCGCGACCTCCTGCCGGGCGAGGCAAAACGCCCCTTGGACGCCAGGAATATGGTCTTTGCCGGAACCACCGTGCTTTCCGGGAGCGGGACAGCGGTGGCCAGCGCCACTGGCAATGCCACGGAGTTTGGCAAGATCGCCAGCCTGACCAAAAATGTGCGCAAGGCCATTACCCCCATGCAGCGGGAGATCATCCACCTCACCCGCACCTTTACGATTATTGCCCTGCTCATGGGCTGCGTTTTTTTCGCCCTTGGCCTGTTCTCCGGCAAGGGGTTCATGCTCGCCTCGATCTTTGCCATCGCCCTTATCGTCGCCAACATTCCGGAAGGCTTGCTGCCGACCATCAGCCTGTCGCTCTCCCTGGCCAGCCAGCGCATGGCCCGGCGCAACGCCCTGATCAAGAATCTCGATTCTGTGGAAACCCTGGGCAGCGCCACGGTGATCTGCACCGATAAAACCGGCACCCTGACTAGAAACGAGATGACCTTAAAACACCTCTGGCTGGCAGGCGGGGAGCAGGTTGCCATTTCCGGGGAGGGCTACCGGGAGCCGGGTGATTTCTCCTTTGCTTGGCAGAATGAAAGCAGCGAAGATCGTCTCACCACTCTGCTTATGGCCGGATTCCTCAACTGCCGGGCCAGAATAGACAAGGAAGGGTTGCACGGCGACCCCACTGAGCTGGCCCTGGTCGCGGCCATCGGCAAAAAGGGGATCAGCCCGCCGATCATGAAAAAGGTTCGGGAGTTCATCTTCACCAGCGAGCGCAAGATGATGTCCAGCCTGTATCAGGAGGGGGAGAAAACCTGGCTTTTTGCCAAGGGCGCGGTGGAGGCGCTGTTGCCTAGATGCACCTTCTTCCTGGCTGCCGATGGTTCGGTGCAGCCACTGAGCGAGACAAAACGCCAGGAAGCCCTGGCCCGGGCTAACGATTTCGAAGACCAGGCGTTCCGCGTCCTGATGATCGCCCGTAACGACAAGGAGAATGAGGACGGCCTGACCCTGCTGGGGCTGGTCGCCATCATGGATCTGCCGCG
This sequence comes from Deltaproteobacteria bacterium RIFOXYD12_FULL_55_16, assembly GCA_001799255.1. Classification (GTDB taxonomy): domain Bacteria; phylum Desulfobacterota; class Desulfobulbia; order Desulfobulbales; family Desulfurivibrionaceae; genus Thiovibrio. The sequence continues at coordinate 23,373 of MGTC01000052.1, read as the reverse complement.
CCACGGGGTGGCCGAGGCCGTGGCGACCTGTAAGACCGCCGGGATCAGAACCATGATGATCACCGGGGATAATCCCCGCACCGCCGCCGCTATCGCCAAGCAGATCGGCATGACGCACGACAGGGTCATCACCGGCCCCGAGCTGGAAGGCTTGACGGATGAGCAACTGGAGGAAATCCTGGCTAGAGAAACCGTCCTTTTTGCCCGCATGGCCAGCAGCCAGAAGCTGCGCATCGCCACGGCCCTCCAGAATCTTGGCGAGGTGGTGGCCATGACCGGCGACGGGGTCAACGATGCGCCTGCCCTCAAAAAGGCGGATATCGGCATCGCCATGGGCCTCTCCGGCACCGAGGTGGCCAAGGAAGCGGCGGACATGGTGCTGCTCGATGATAATTTTGCCTCCATCGTTATTGCCATCGAAGAAGGCCGAACCGTTTATTTCAACGTCAAGAAGTTCGTCACCTATGTCCTTTCCTCCAACGTGCCGGAGATCGTGCCCTATATCCTGCAATTCTTCCTGAAGATCCCCCTGCCTCTTTCGGTGATTCAGATCCTCTTTATCGACCTGGGCACGGATATCCTCCCCGGCGTGGCCCTGGGCAGCGAAAGGCCGGAAAAGAACATCATGAATCGGCCACCGGTGGGGAGAAACGAGAAGATCCTCGACTGGGAGGTGTGCAAACGGGGGTATTTCTTCCTGGGGCTTATCGAGGCAGCCGCCGCCATGACCGCCTTTCTTTCCTTTCTGCTCCTGCACGGCTGGCAGTACGGTACGGTCATCCTGGCCGATCCATTGCTGCACCGGCAGGCCATGACCATGACCCTGCTGGGCGCGGTTACCTGTCAGTTGCTCAACGGCCTGACCATGCGGAGCTGGGAATTCTCCGCCTTCAGCCTGGGGATTTTTTCCAATCGGCTGATGCTGGCCGCCATGGCGGTCGAATTGCTCTGGGTCTGGGCCCTGCTCAATGTGGCGGCAATGCAGAAGGTATTCAACACCGCGCAGGTGCCGCTGGCCGAGCTTTGGATCCTGCTGCCTTTTCCCGGGTTGCTTTTTTTGAGCCATGAAGGGTATAAATGGCTGCGCCGCCGCAGGCACAGCCGTAGCGCTCGACCCGCCAGTCTGCTCACGTCTGGACAAACCGGATAAATGAATAGTTTAAGAGGTGAAGAGTGAGGGAACAGCCGCATACCATATCAGGGAGCAAGGGGGCCTCATCCCTGGGGCTTGTCCTCCCCCTTGCGCGGCAATATTCCCCCCGACTCATCGGCGGGCTTCTCGCCCTGCTGGCCGTTGATCTTCTCCAGCTTGGTATCCCCCGGCTGGTGAAAAGGGCGGTGGATCTTCTGGCCCACGGCGTGGCCAGCCAGATGGCCCTGGCCCGGATCGCCCTGATCATCTTCCTGCTTGCCCTGGGCATTGCCGGTTGCCGTTTTGTCTGGCGTTATCTGATCCTTGGCTTTTCCCGCCTGATAGAGCGCGACCTGCGCGATGATTTTTTCCGGCACCTGCTCACCCTGGATCGGCCCTTTTTTCAGAAAAATCCGGTGGGCGCGATTATGGCCCTGGCCACCAATGATCTGGCGGCGGTGCAATTAGCCGGGGGCATGGGCCTGGTGGCCTGCGCCGACGCAGTCATCATGGGTATCGCCGCCTTGGCCTGCATGGCCTATATCAGCCCGCATCTCACCTTGATCGCCGTGATTCCTATGCCTTTTCTGGCGCTGCTGACCAGGGCGCTGTCCGCCAGGCTGCATCGCCGTTTTCTCAAGGTGCAGGAGCAGTTTTCCCGACTCACCGAATTCGCCCGCAGCGCCATCACCAATATACGCCTGCTCAAGGCCTACACCCAGGAAGGAGCGCAGGCCGAGGGCTTCAGCCGTCTTGGGCGTCAGTACCAGCGGGACAACATTCGTCTGGCCGGGGTGCATGGCACCCTGTTTCCCATCTCCGGGCTGGCGAGCAATACCAGTCTGCTGCTGGCGATCTTTTTCGGCGGGCGGCAGGTGATTGGCGGCGCGATCACGGTGGGGGACTTTGTCGCCTTTATCTCCTATCTCTACCTGCTGACCTGGCCGATGATGGCGGTGGGCTGGGTGGCCAATCTCTTTCAGCGCGGGCTCACCTCCCTGGGGCGGCTGGATGAGGTCATGGCGGCCAGGCCCACTTTGGCAGACCCGGCCCGACTCCTTTCCTTTCCTGCCGGGCAAACGGAGATCAGCCTGCACCATCTTCATTTTCAGTATGAGGGGCAGGAGCAGCCAGCCCTGGCTGAGCTCAGCTGCGTTATCCACAGGGGGGAGATTGTTGGCCTTGTCGGTCGGAGCGGTTCGGGGAAAAGCACCCTTTGCCATCTGCTGGCCCGGCAATATCCTGTGGCGGATGGGGCCATTTTTCTCAATGGGGTTGATATCAACCGGCTTTCCCTGGCCGCAGTGCGTGCGCGGGTTGCCTATGTGCCGCAGGATGTGCTGCTTTTTTCAGATACCGTGGCGGCTAACATCGCCTTTGGCAACCCTGCGGCCAGTCAGGCGCAGATCGAGGCGGCGGCCAGGATCTGCCGAATCCATGAGGAAATTCTCGGCTTCAGCGAGGGGTATCAGACCCGGATCGGCGAGCGGGGCGTCAAGCTTTCCGGCGGCCAGCGGCAGCGTATCGCTCTGGCCCGGGCCATTATTCTTGACCGGCCCATGCTGATCATTGATGACAGTCTGTCTGCCGTGGATCTGGAAACAGAGCAGGAGATCATCTCCGCCCTGGCAGCCTTTCTGCCGGGGCGAACCTGTCTCATCGTCTCGCACCGGATCGCCCCCTTGCGGGACGCAGCCCGGATCATAGTTCTGGAAGAAGGCAAATTGCTGGCCCAGGGCAAGCATGCTGAACTGCTGGCGGCCAGCCCCTTTTACCGCACCATGTTTTATCAGCAACAGATGCGCCATCGGGAAAAGGAGCTGTAACTTTGCGGGATAATTACGGCTATTTCGAGGAAGACCAGCTGGGCAAGTTCGGTGATCTCGGCCTGTGGCGGCGGATTGTTTTTCTGGGCAGGCCTTACTGGCTCGGGGCCTTGCTCTCGGTGCTTCTTTCCTTTCTTGTGGTGGGCTGCGGATTGTCCCTGCCTTATCTCATTCGTCTGGCTGTGGATGATTTCATTCTCAACCCCGGGCTTGCCGTCGAGGTTCGCCTTGAGGGGCTCACGCGGCTGTCTCTGGCCTTCGGCGGTCTTATGGTTCTGGAGTTTTCCGGCAATTTTGTTCAGGTCTTGCTTCTGGAGTGGACAGGGCAAAGGATCATGCACCGGATGCGGCAGATGATGTTTGTCCATCTCCTGCATCTGGAGCTGAATTTTTTCCAGCGGAACCCGACCGGCCGTCTGGTAACCCGGCTGACCAACGATATTCAGAACATGCACGAGATGTTCACCTCGGTGATCGTCACCCTGTTCAATGACGGGGTCAAGCTTCTTGGCATCCTGGGGATTCTCTTCTGGATGAACTGGCGGCTGGCTTTGGGCATCTGCCTGCTTCTCCCGCTGATGGTGGGCAATACCATCTGGTTCAGCCGCCTGGCCCGCGACGCCTTCCGGCAGATCCGCACCCATCTTTCTCAGATCAACTCCTTCTTGCAGGAGTCGTTGTCCGGGGTGGCCCTCATCCAGCTTTTTCTGCGGGAGCGCTCAACCCAGGCGCAATTTTCCCAGCTCAACCAGGCTTTTTTTGGTAAGGCCCTCTATCAGATCAGGGTGTTTGCCGTGTTCATGCCGCTCATCGAGCTGATGAGCGCAGTGACCATCGGCACCATCCTCTGGTATGGCGGCAGCCAGGTCATGGCCGGCAAGATGAGCCTTGGGATGCTGGTGGCCTTTCTTTCTTACATGCGCCTCTTTTTTCAGCCCATGCGCGAGCTGTCGCAGAAATATTCCATTGTTCAGTCGGCCCTGGCCTCGGCGGAACGCATCTTTCAACTGCTCGACTCGCGCGAGGCCCTGCCCCTGGCCTCTTCGTCCTTAAGGCCTGCTTCTGGCAAGGGCGAGATCGAGTTCAGGCAGGTGAGTTTCGGTTATGAGCCAGGGCGGCCGGTGCTGGAGCATTTTTCCTTAAGGATTCCGGCTGGCCAGACCCTGGCCATTGTCGGCGCTACCGGCAGCGGCAAGACCACGCTCATCAACCTGCTGGAGCGGTTCTACGATCCAGATGAGGGGCAGATCCTTCTGGACGGCCTTGATCTGCGCAGCCTCGACCCGGATTGGCTGCGCCGCCAGGTGGGGCTGGTAATGCAGGATGTTTTTCTCCTGCCTGGGTCTATCCGGGACAATGTCCTGCTTGATGTCGAAAAAACCGACGAGGAGGTGTGGGAGATTCTTGCGCAGGCGCAGATGAGCCGCTTTGTGCGCCAGTTGCCCGAGGGACTTGCGACCAGAGTGGGAGAAGGCGGCATGGATCTGTCTGCCGGACAGCGGCAATTGCTGGCCTTTGCCAGGGTGCTGGCCAGGGAGCCGCGCATCCTGGTGCTGGACGAGGCTACGGCCAGCGTTGACTCCGAAAGCGAGGCCCTGACCGAGCAGGCCATTGCCGCGACCTTTGCCGGAAGGACCAACATCGTCATTGCTCACCGGCTTTCCACGATCCGCAGGGCCGATCATATCCTGGTCATGGCCGGGGGCAGGATCATCGAGCAGGGGAGTCATGCGGAACTGGCGCTGGCCAATGGGGCCTATCGACGCTTGCTGACAATTTTTAACTTCAGGGCAGGAATCTGAGCAGGTAATCAAAAGAGAAGAAACAGAAAGAGGGAAGGGCCTGCGCCCTTCCCTCTTTCTGTTTCATTTGTTACACGGCCATCATTTTTAGCAGCTCCTAAAAAGAAGCCTCGAAGGTCAGATATACCTGATCCATCGACTTGATGGGGGTGTAGAACTGGGCTGCCATAGGATCATTCAGCAGATCCTCAATTTTCTGCGGCGCGCCCAGCCAGAAGCCACTGCCTGTATAGTCGTAGTTGTAATGCTGGTAGCCCAGGCGCATCCAGGCCTTGCCGTACTTGGAGATGGCCTCGCCGCCAGGGATATCGTAGATGCCGTACACCTCGTAAACATCACCACGGGTGGCCAGCTTGGAGACATACATGTCATCATGCCCCGGAGTCATGGCGATCCAGTACTTGGAGCCGTGGTTGAATTCAGCGCCCAGTTTCAGGCGGAGATCCTTGATGTCGTAACGCGCCCCGATATGGAACTGGTAACCGTTATGATTTTTTGGTTCATCCCACCAGGAACCCAGCAGGCTGGTACCCATCTCGTCTACGCCCTGGGCATCGGTATGGCTCCAGGAGGCGCCCAGAAAGTAGTTCAGGTTCTGGTACTTATCCATGTAAAGGCCGGAGGTGTGGTAAAGGTTGCCCAGATTAGCCCGGCCCAGCAGTAGATCCTTGGAAGAATCTGTGGGGTCGTATTGGTTAGGATCGATCTTCCAGAGTGCGAATTCCACCGGATTGCCGAACTTGACGTTGTCCGGCACGTTGAAGACATTGAAGGCGCCATAGGATTGCAGATAGAAAAAGCGGTCGCCCTTGTTGTAGACATCCCAGCTTATCCCCGCAAAATCCACATCGTTGAGGGTCTTATTCTGATCGCTGTCCGGGCCGGATTCAAAACCACGCCCGTAACAGAAGCGAATTCGCCCGGGAGCATCCTCAATACCGAAGAGGTTGTTGTAGGCATAGCCCAAGGTGAGTCCATCAAAAGGCCAGTCCATTACTGCCGCAGGAGTGGCCATCCGCTCGTCGCTGCCCAGCTTCAGATTTTGTGGCGGGCCATCGGTGGTGGGTCGGCGACCAATGGAGAACCAGAACGGACTGCCGCCGATGGCATTCCAGTTAACATAGGCGCGGTCAACCCGAAGGATGGAATCATTGGGATTACGGGTGGTGGCGCCGTCAAAGTCGCTCATGTATCCGGACAGGGCAAAGGGCCCACCGCCCAGGCCGTTATTAGCGGAGTAGTCAGCCGGGTTGTTCTGCATGCCCCAGGCCTTGTACATGGCCAGGCGGCCCTTGAACTCCACATCCTCGGTCGCCTTGGCGTTGAGGTTCAGACGGAAGCGGTTGGTCCAGATGGTGTCGTTTTTATAATCCTGTGCGGTAGTGACAGGCTGGCCCATATACCCAAATATCTGCCGCCTATCGGCAGCAGTCAGAGATGGGCTTTGCATTAGCTCCACAAGACTACGCATGTCTGTGAGTCCTGGAGTTACAGCAGAAATAGGAGCGGGCATCATTGCGCTAAATATTGTATAAAAATTTGCATTCCCCGCTGCGGCAAAAGCGCGATTAAGTGCCGCGACTTCATTAGCCGAAAGGGTGGTGCTTTGGGTTGGACCGGTCATCACATTCCCGGCCACAGGAGAAGCCAGCGGCGCACCAACCCAAGGAAGTCTTGCTATAAAGCTATTAGGATCTAGACCCGCCCCGACGGTTTGCGTACCACCGTTGTTAGCATTATAGCGATTCATCAAATTTCCCATGGTGATGAAATCTGCCACACCAGCACCGACACCCAGAGCCGTATAATGCGCCGGAGTATCAGCGGATACTCCGTCCAACCTGGCGCGGAAGTCACCGGAGAGCTTGATCCGCGAAGAGAGGTTCCAGCTTTCCGATTTATCTTCAAGGGCTTGCACGCGTTCCTTGACCGAGGCTTCCTGGCCGGTGGCCGGGGCCTTTTGCATCACGCTCATCTGAGTCTTGATCGACTCCAGTTGCTTGGTAAGGGCATCGATCTGGGCCTGCAGGTCCGCAGGTGTTCCTGCCGCCGACGCCACCATTGGCAGGCTGAACAGACTGACTAGAGCCAAGGTTGAAATTTTCTTAATCATCCAGTTTTCTCCTTTTTGCTGTATGAGTTGCCTCGTTGATTTCCAGTTGCCGGACAAGCCGACAACGCTCCTGTGGAAATAAAACAGAAAAATCTATTGCTTGCTTCCGTAGCGCATCGTCACGCACTGCATGATACTGGCTAAGCCCGGCTCGGCAATTTGGTAGTAGACATTGCGCCCCTGGCGCTCGCTCCGGAGAAAGCCTCTGTCTTTCAGGAGGCGGAGATGCTCGGAGGCAACATTGCTTGGGATCTGACAAGCGGTAGCCAGATCGCCTACTGTGCTTGATTCGAGAAGAAGGATCTGGATCATGCGGAGACGGTGCGGATGGGCGAGGGTCTTCAGGCATTCGGCAGCCTTTTCCAGAACCTCAATGTCCAGCAAGTCGATGTTTGTGGCGTAATCAATCATGATGGCCTCGTAATAACATAAGAAAAAAGATATCTTGTCATTCCGGCTGAGGCCGGAATCCAGTGTTTTTGGACAGTTGCAACAAAACTTGCCCCCGGCTGAGGTTTATCCTCGTAAAGTGAGGGGCGGGGGAAACGAGTTGTTACGAGTTTGTCAATTGTTAAGATCTCACGAATTCTATATATCGTGATATTTAGATATATTTTGTTCAGCTATACCAGTGAGGTCGCCGGGGTGTCAAGAAAAAATGTGTTGAAGGTGTTTTTTTTAAAAACATTATGTTATCAGGCCGTTACTGTGCCTTGAATTGTCCAGGCTTTTCTTTTTCCACCAGCAATCAGGAATATCTCTTCCTAAAGCTGCCCGCCATATTTGCGCTTTTCAATTTTCCCAGGTAAAACACAAGCAAGCCCTGTTCCCAGCAAATTTTTCAGGAGGATCAACCATGTGGCGCAAAAACATTATTGTCCTGACGTCTCTGATGATTGCCGGCCTTTATCTTCCGCAAAACCAGGCCATGGCCACAGACGTCTGTGAGAAACATCTCAAGACAACCTGCAACAGTTGTCACTCTAACAAGGAACCTTGCAGCCAACTTGGTAATTCGCTTAAAGACTGGGAGGAGATCTTGAGCCGGATGATCTTGAACGGCGCCGCGTTAAGCAAGAAAGAGGTCGCGGCCATGGCGGAATGCCTGAGCCAGCCGTCAGCAGCAGCCAAAGCCGCTTGCCAGAAGTAAATATAGCCCTCTCCTGCCTGGCGCAGACGCAACAGATCATTCTTGGTGGACGTTTTCTGGACTGCCGCTATATTTTTCAGTGTGGAAATACACGGCCTTAAGCCGTAAAAGTTGCCCTTTGCACTTGAATCCGCATAGTCTTTTCCCTGAGGATGTGCTACGTTGCCTTTCTTGTGCAGGCAGAGGATCAGCCTGTTTGCCTGGCTATCGTTGCCGCAACTTCTTGACAAGAGAGAAAGATAGGCATATTTTGCTTTTTTTTCAGGTGGCGGCTATGGAACTGGTCTGTGAAAAATATCAGGAAAAGTTTGCTTCTGAAAAGGCTGTCTGCCGCAGGCCCACGGAATATTGCAAATTCAGGAGCGCCTGTCTGCTGCATTTCCTGGCCAGGGAAAAAGTTGGAGAGGCGAAAAAAGAGTCGAAAGATATGGACGGAGAGGGCAAATAAGCACAGCCTGCCGTTGTGGGAGAATTATGAGTCTGCTGCGATTTGACAAAGGAGGCGGTCTGTTGCCGGCCATTGCCCAGGATCACCTGAGCAGGGAGGTTCTCATGCTTGCCTATATCAATGAAGAGGCCTGGTTAAAGACCCTGGAAACGGGCAAGGCTCATTACTGGAGCCGTTCCCGTAATCAACTCTGGCTCAAGGGCGAGTCGTCCGGGCATGTCCAGCTGGTAAAAGAAATTCTGGTTGATTGTGACGCTGATACCGTGGTCTTTCTGGTGGAACAGCTGGGCGGCGCCGCCTGCCACAAGGGGTACCGGAGCTGTTTTTTCAGAAAGGTTCAGGGCAGCTGGCTTGAGGTAAACGATACGCCGGTTTTTGATCCCGGGAAGGTCTATAAAAAATGAATATCCTGAAACTGGGGATTCCCAAGGGCAGCCTGGAAAAGGCGACCATCGAGCTTTTTGAAAAGGCGGGCTGGCGGATCAAGCTTTCCTCCCGCAATTATTTTCCGGAGGTGGATGACCCGGAATTGTCCTGTTCTATCTGCCGACCTCAGGAAATGTCCAGCTATGTGGAAAAGGAAGTGTTGGACGCGGGGATTACCGGCAAGGACTGGACCCTGGAGAATGAATCCGATATCGTGGTGGTGGCCGATCTGATTTATTCCAAGGTCAGCAGGCGGCCAACCCGCTGGGTTCTCGCCGTGCCAGGGGATTCCAGCATCCAGCGGCTTGAGGATCTGGAAGGCAAGAAAATTGCCACCGAGCTGGTGGGCTATACCCGGAAATTCTTCGCGCAAAAGGGGATCAATGTCGAGATCTCCTTTTCCTGGGGCGCCACGGAGGCCAAGGTCGTTTCCGGGCTGGCCGACGCCATCGTCGAGGTTACGGAGACGGAAAGCACCATCCGGGCCCATGGCCTGCGGGTTATCCACGAACTGATGACCTCCAACACTCAGTTCATTGCCTCTAAGGCCGCCTGGGCTGATCCCTGGAAGCGGGAGAAGATTGAGAATGTCGCCCTGCTCTTGCAAGGGGCGCTAAGGGCTGACAAGATCGTTGGTCTCAAGATGAATGTGCCTCAGACGCATCTTGATCAGGTGATTGGCATCCTGCCCAGCATGAATGCCCCCACCGTGGCCCATTTGTATCACTCGGACTGGTATTCGGTGGAAACGGTTATCTCCGAGCATGAGGTGCGGGATCTTATCCCAAGGCTTTTGAAAAACGGCGCCGAAGGCATCATCGAATACTCATTGAACAAGGTTATCTAAGTTGTAAACGTCCAGCAGCACCACATCTGCGTTGTCATCGGCCTGCTCATGTGCAATAGCACACTTCGCAGACCTCTTCCTAGCATCTGCGGCACTGCTGAACGTTTACATTGCAGAGATTGAGCCCAGGGTTTTTTCGTTCCTACAGACAGGGCTGTCATTTAAGTATTGGGCGGCTGTGTCGCCATGGAGAAAATGTGACCGACTCTGCCGTGAATTACGCAAAAATCGAGTTTGTGAAAAGCGCCTTCAAGATGGGGCAGTTGCCAGAGGAGTCCTTGCCGGAAATCGCCTTTGCCGGGCGATCCAATGTGGGCAAGTCAAGCCTGATCAACCGCCTGGTGAACCGCAAGGGCCTGGTCAAGGTCAGCGCCAGGCCAGGCAAGACCCAGAGCCTGAACTATTTTATAGTGGACGCCAAACTCTATCTGGTTGATCTGCCGGGCTACGGCTTTGCCAAGGTTTCCAAAAAACTTCAGGATGACTGGCAGGAACTGGTTACCGAATACCTGGCCACCAGCCCGACCCTGCGTTGCGTGGTGGTGCTGATCGACCTTCGCCATCTGCTGAAGGCCCAGGATCGGGAGCTGATCGAATGGCTTCGGAGCCGGGGCCGCCCGTTCATCATCGTTTATACCAAGCGGGACAAGCTGTCCAACAACGAACAGGCCAAGCAGGCTGCGAGTCTTGATGCTGCGCTCGGTCTGAGCAAGCAGAACCGGCTGCTGTTTTCCGCGAAAACAGGTGAGGGGAAGAATGAGTTAATGGCTGCAATCGCCACTTTCTTGGGGTAAGCTGCCGGGGCAAAATAACCTTGCTGTCTGAAGAAGTCGTAACGGAACAGCTTTTATTTCCTGACGACTCCTGATCTTGATTGTGATGACAATGCCGTCGGCTTTACCGGGGGCTTCTCTCTTTTTAGGAAGTGTGAGGACACAAACCATGAAGACACAGGATGAAAGACACTGCTGGCAGATTACCAATTGCAGGAGTGAGGACAACTGTCCTGCCTGGAATCAGGGGCGCGAGACCAGGCCGTGCTGGGAGGTTGTTCTGGAGCTGGACGATTATCGCAGTGCGCTCAATGTCTGTAAGGATTGTATCGTTTTTATCTCAAAAGAACACAACACCGCCTTGAGCGAAGAGGAGGTTCAGGCGATTCTGGAGCGGAAGATCGAGTGCGTTCTGGCGCCGCAATGCTCAGCAGCGGGAGAGTAGAGCAGAGCCGTTACTGGCCTGACCTGAGTACCGCCAGAAAGGCGCTCTGCGGGATCTCGACGTTGCCCACGGTTTTCATCCGCTTTTTCCCGGCCTTCTGTTTTTCCAGCAGCTTTCTCTTGCGGCTGATGTCGCCGCCGTAGCACTTCGCCAGCACGTCCTTGCGCAGGGCCGAGATGGTTTCCCGACCAATAATGTTGCCGCCCACCGCCGCCTGGATGGCGATCTTGAACATCTGGCGCGGAATTTCCTCTTTCAGTTTTTCGCAGGCATGGAGCCCGCGTGCCCTGGCATTGTTGCGGTGCACCAGCTGGGAGAGGGCGTCCACCCGTTCGCCATTAACCAAGATGTCCAGCTTGACCAGATCACTTTCCCGGTAGTCCAGCAGATCATAATCAAAGGAGCCGTAGCCCTGGGTGATGGATTTGAGCCGGTCGTAGAAATCATAAATGATTTCCCCCAGGGGCAGTTCGCAGGTGAACTCGATCCTGCCGGGCATGGGGTAGTGGTAATGGGTGTTTTCGCCGCGCCGCTCCATGCACAGGGTCATCACCACCCCCATGTAGCGTTCCGGGATGAGGATGGTGGCCTTGATAAAGGGCTCCTCGATGCGGTCGATAGTGGTCGGGTCCGGGTAGTGGGCCGGGTTGTCTACCTCTTTCATGGCCCCGTCCTTGAGAAATATCTTGTAGTTAACCGAAGGCACGGTGAGGATCAGCGAGAGGTCGAATTCCCGCTCCAGGCGTTCCTGAACCACCTCAAGATGGAGCAGGCCCAGGAAGCCGCAGCGAAAGCCAAAGCCCAGGGCGGTGGAGGCGTCCTTCTGGAAGGAGAGGGAGGCATCGTTAAGGGTGAGCTTTTCCAGGGCCGTGGCCAGGATTTCGTAGTCGTCGGTGGAGACGGGATAGATGGAGGAAAACACCACCTGTTTGATCTCCTGGAACCCTGGCAAGGGCTTGGCGCAAGGCCGATCTTTCAGGGTGATGGTGTCTCCCGGCCTGGTGTCGGTGATGTTTTTGATTCCGGCGATGATGTAACCGACCTGGCCTGCGCTCAGTTCTGGCTGGGCTTCGCGGGTCAGGTGGAAAAAACCCACCTCTTCGACCCGGTAGGCGGCATTGTTGGCCATGAAAAGCATGGTGTCCCCGGCCTTGATCCGTCCCTCAAAGAGGCGGCAGGAGATGATGGTTCCCCGAAATGGATCGTAAAATGCGTCAAAGATCAGGGCTTCCAGAGGCTTTTCCGGGTCGCCCTTGGGCGGGGGCAGAAGGTTGACCACCGCCTCCAGCACCGTATCGACGCCTTGGCCGGTTTTTGCTGAACAGAGCTGGATATGGTCGGCGTCCAGGCCAAGATCTTCCTCGATCTGGTGGGCAACCCCCTCCGGGTCGGCGGAGGGGAGATCGATCTTATTGATGACCGGGATGATTTCGAGATTGTGTTCCATGGCCAGGTAGAGGTTGGCCAGGGTCTGGGCTTCAATGCCCTGAGCGGCGTCAACGAGCAGCAGCGCTCCCTCGCAGGAGGCAAGAGCCCGGGAAACCTCGTAGCTGAAATCGACATGGCCCGGGGTGTCAACGAGATTAAGGATGTAGTCCTTGCCGTTTTTGGCCCGGTAAGGAAGGCAGATCGCCTGGCTCTTGATGGTGATGCCCCGCTCCCGCTCGATATCCATGCTGTCTAAGAGCTGATCGTGAAACTGGCGGTCGGTAACCATGCCGCAGAGTTGGATAAAGCGATCGGCCAGGGTGGATTTTCCGTGGTCAATATGGGCGATTATGCTGAAATTTCTAATGTTTTCCATGGATATCCGGGGGAGGTTCTGGGTCAGAAACATGAAGAAGGCGGGGAGATGTACTGGTTCCACCAAAGAAGGCTTTTAGCATAAAAAGGCAGCCTTGCAAAGGCAATTTAAAAAAGGACTTTTTCTCTCAGGGTTTTTCCTGAAATCTGGCTGGGAAGAAGAGGCGGTTCTTGGTAAGGTTGGAGGTACGGTGTACCATTAATATGGAGCATGCCCCTCATTGACCACCGATAGTCTTAGTGCTATAGTGTAATCCTAATCAATAAATATGGAGTTCTCCATGCCTACCTTAGCTAAACACACCAGCATCAAAATGATTGGTGCAAATGGTCAGATTTCAATTGGCAAACAATTTGCTGGTCGTCAGGTTCTGGTTGAAGAGCAAGAGGCTGGTGTCTGGTTGGTGCGTACCGCCACCGTCACCCCCGATAACGAATGTTGGTTGCAAGAACCTCAAGCCGCTGCCAATCTGATGCGGGCACTTGATTGGGCCAAGGCCAATCCCCCAGATGATACCAATACGGATAGCGTCATTGAAAAGTTGACCAATGACTAAAAATGATCCGCACACATTGGTCAGGCTTGACCTGAATAATCCGGTGTTCCAGGAAGATCTACTCTCGCTGCAAAAAGCTGAACGACTCGCCGTACTGGACACTTTAAACAAAATTCGCCAACTTACCTGGAATCAGCTTTACCGCGATAACGGTTTAAAATGGGAGAAAGTCTTCAGTGTCAAACCGCCAGATGGTATTGCCGCTATCTACTCGCTACGCATCACCCAGTCACGTAGGGCAACAGCATTCCGCGACGATGATTTCATTCGTCTGCTCACTATCGCCCCAGACCACGACAGTACTTACGGAAAAAAGTAGCTGGCAGCAAGAACCATGGCGCACAACCAGATATCACAACAGAAGCCTTTCATCCACAAGCCTATATTCATGCAGGAAACGGGGAATAGTGGCTGTGTCCATGGTTTCTCTTTTTCTTGTAAACAGGAGAAATTCAAGAATGTCATCTCTATATATCGGTCGTCTCAAATCAGAACTGATTTTCATTAACCCACTGTTGGCCAATTAACCTGCTGTGTGCGTGGAAGAGATTGACCTTTGGCGCAGTTCTAATAATATGTGACCCACATGAAAGAAGATCCGGAACTCCTGGAAATAATCAATGATGAGGATGATGAGCAGGAAGTGCTGCATCCTCTGGTCGCCCTGCCGGATGAGGATCATCTCCCTGCCCTGGGCAATGCGGGCCTGCATCGATATCTCCAGGAAATCAGCCAGTACAAGCTTATGAGCCGTGAAGAGACCGATGAACTGGCGCGGTATTTCCAGGAAACAGGCGATCCTGAGGCCGCTTACAAGCTGGTCACCGCCAATCTGCGGCTGGTGGTCAAGGTGGCCATGGATTTTCAGAAATACTGGATGCAGAACTTTCTTGATCTCATTCAGGAGGGCAATGTCGGCCTGGTTCAGGCGGTGAAAAAATTCGACCCCTACCGGCAGGTGAAATTTTCCTACTATGCCGCTTACTGGATCCGGGCTTATATCCTCAAGTTCATCATGGATAACTGGCGGCTGGTCAAGATCGGCACCACCCAGGCCCAACGCAAACTTTTTTTCAGCTTGAATAAAGAAAAAAAACTGCTAGAATCGCAAGGCTTTGCGCCTGAGGTCAAATTGCTGGCCCAGCGCCTCAATGTCAAGGAAAGCGAAGTCATTGAGATGAGCCAGCGCATGGACAACTGGGATGTTTCTCTGGAAAGTCCGGTGCGGGAAGGCTCTGACGAGGAGCAGAAGAATTTTCTGCCCATGCTCGGCCCCACCGTGGAAGAACGGGTGGCGAAAAAGGAAGTACACGACTGGATGGCAGAGGTTCTCGATAAGCTGCGGGAGACCTTGAACGACAAAGAAAAGGCCATTCTGGCTGACCGGCTGCTGAACGACGAGCCCCTTACCCTGCAGGATATTGCTGACCGGTTTAATATCTCCCGGGAACGGGTGCGGCAGATCGAAGCCAATCTCTTGAAAAAGATGCGGGAGTACTTTGAAAAGGAAGTCCCCGACATCAAGGACTTCCTTACTGAATTTCTCAACCCCTGGCGTTCCTGATTATCAGAAGAATATTCTATTCCGCCGTTCTCGGCGATACCTGGAAATAAAGTATTATGCGTGTTCCCCTCCTAGATTTGCATGGCCAGATGGCTCCTCTGCGCGACGAGATTCTTGCTGCGCTGACCGAGGTCATCGATTCGACCCAGTACATCTTAGGGCCCAAGGTCGAACAATTTGAAAAAAATATCGCCGCCTACTGTGGCTCCGGCCATGGCATCGGCGTTGCCAGCGGCACCGATGCCCTGCTGGCCTCGCTTATGGCTCTCGATATCGGCCCAGGCGATGCGGTGCTGACCACGCCCTATTCCTTCTTTGCCACCATGGGCTGCATCCTCAGGCTGGGGGCAAAGCCGGTTTTTGCCGACATCGAGCCGGTGAGCTACAACATCGACCCGGGGCGGATGGCCGAGGCCCTGGCCTTGGATGCCAGGGGAGACCAGCGGATCAAGGCGATTATTCCGGTGCATCTCTATGGTCAGTGCGCGGACATGGGGGCGATTCTTGCTTTGGCAGAAGAGTACAACCTGCCAGTGGTGGAGGATGCCGCCCAGGCCATTGGCGCCGTGTATCCCATGCAGACCGGCGGCCAGACCGTCTGGCATCGGGCAGGCTCCATGGGGACGACCGGCTGTTTTTCCTTTTTCCCCAGCAAGAATCTTGGCGGCATTGGCGACGGTGGGCTGATTACCTGCAACGATGCCGCTTTGGCCGAGCGCCTCAGGATAATCCGGGTGCATGGCGGGGCGCCCAAATATCATCACGGGGTGGTGGGGGGGAATTTTCGGATCGACCCTATCCAGACCGTGGTTCTTGATCTTAAACTCTCCCGCCTGCCCGAATGGCACAGGGCAAGACGGCGCAATGCCGCGACCTATCGGCGGCTGTTCGCTCAAACCGGCCTGTTGGAAAACGGCGTGGTTTCTCTGCCCGAAGCCGTGTATCAGGCAGAGGGTCTGATGGTTGGGGCAGATTGCGACTATCATATCTATAACCAGTTTGTCATCAGGGCCAGGGAGCGCGATGGGCTGCTTCGGCATCTTCAGCAGAACGAGGTCGGGGCGGAGATATATTATCCTATTCCCTTGCACCGGCAGGAATGTGTCGCTGGCCTGGGCTACGAAGATCTTTCGTTTCCTGAAACGGAGCGGGCGGCGCTTGAGACCCTGGCGCTGCCGATTTTTCCGGAACTTACCGAAGAAATGCAAGGTTTTGTGGTTGCAAAGATTGCCGAATTTTATACACGGCAGGCCTGTAAAAAGTAATTTTGTTAACGCAGAGACGCAAAGGCGCAACTTTTCAGGTGTGTTATTCAAGATGATGTCTTTGCGTCCTGGCGTTACGTTTTTTAATTTTCTTTGCCGGTCCTTTTTACGGTTGCCAAAAGGACACCCTCTGTTGATGCTTATCCGATTGTCTATCCGCCTGTATTCTTCCTTCGTGTCGCCCCTGGTTATCTCGAGAGCGAGAACCCTCGCTCTCGTCTTCCTGCTGCCTCTATATACCCTCCTTCCCGCTCCGGCTTATGCGGCAGAGTCTTCTGGCTTGCTGGAAAAGCAGATTGTCCCGGTCCGGATCATCCAGCTCAAGGAGGGCAGGGATGTCGCCTGGAAGGCTTTGTGGGATCAGGGGCGGGAGTTGGCGCGCACCGGCAGGCTTGTCGAGGCGGCGCCTGTTTACGAGGCCTTGCTGGTTATGCGGGATGGACTCGAAGCCGCCCGCTGGGAGCTGGTCACCATCTTGTTGCAACTGAAGAGAGAAGAGGCCGCTCTTCCCCATCTGGAATTGCTGGTTGAGGCCGCGCCCAGAAATCTTCAGTATCTGCTGGCTCTGGCAGAAGCAAGCAGAGGCCAGGGCAATGCCGCCCGGGCTGTGGAGCTATACAAAAAGGTTCTGCAGCGGGAGCCCGATAATCTCCAAGCCTTGCGTGGCGCGGCCTCCGCCCTTGTTGCTCAGCAGAAGAAGGGCGAAGCGGCGGCCATCCTGGAAGTCCTGTTGCAGCGGGAGCCTGCTAGGCTTGCCTTGCGGGAGGAGTTGGCTGAGCTTTACTTTGAGATGGGCGCCTATGACAAGGCCAGACCTCATTTGACTGTCCTGGCCAGTCAAAACAAGGCCGACCCGGCAATCCTGCTCAAGACGGCCCAAGCCTATGACAGATCAGGTCTTGAGAACCAGGCTCTTGAATACTGGCAGCGCCTGGCGCGCACCTCCCAGAGCCCCGAGGCAAAAGAGAGGTTGACCGCCTATTATCTCAAGGGCGGCAAGGCTGAGGATGCCCTGGACTATCTTTTCCCTCTTTTTGAGAAGGAGCCAGCTTCTCCCAGGCTTCTCAAACGCTTTGCCCAGATCTATGCCAGCCTTGCCCGCCTTCCCGAGGCTCTTGTCTGTCTCAGGCGGTATATTTCCGCCAGGCCCGAGGATAAAGAGGCGCTGCGGCAGATGCTCGACATCCATGCCGTTTTGGGAAGCAGGGCTGAGGTGGCGGTTCCGGTTCGTGGGCTCAGGGCTGAATTTACCCCTAACCTTGAGAATCTTGCGCGCGGGGCCGGGTTGTATGAGGCAGGCGGCGAGTTTCGGGAGGCGATAGCCCTGTATGACCTGATTCTGGGGGTTGCCCCAGATGATTCCGGGATCCTGGGCAGGCGGGCCAGGGCGCTGCTGGCGGGTGGCAATGACGATGAGATCAAGGCCCTGTGGGCGCAGCTGGAGCAGCGGCAAAAACTTATTGAAGTGCTTGAGATCCTGTTTGGCCTGGAGCCGGAAAACCGGACAGTTCTTGAAAAACTGGCCCGCATCTATCTTGAGCGTGGGGAACTGCCCAAAAGCCTGGAGATGTTTTCCCGCTTGGAAGCCCTTGGGGTGAGGACGACGGAGGTTCTGGCCGGGCAGGCTCTGGCGTATGAGCGGCTTGGCCATTTCGCCAGGGCGCTGGCCTTTTATGAGCAGATTCCAGACGGGGCTGATGAAACCGGGATGTTCAGA
>MGTC01000052.1:0-5486 GCA_001799255.1 Deltaproteobacteria bacterium RIFOXYD12_FULL_55_16 | reverse complement strand
CAGGCGGGCTTGGCCTGGTTGGAAGAACCAGAACTCACCTTGCCCGGTTGCAGGAAAAATTCCCCGAGTTGAGCGAATCTCCGCAGACCAGGTTGCTTATTGCCAAGGCTTTGACTGAGACAGCTTCTTACTCTGCGGCCAGGGAATATTACCTCAAGCTGCTGGCTCTGCCTCAGGCTGACGGAGAGCTTATTACTGCCGCTTTTCTGGGTCTGGCCGAGGCATACCGGCAGGACGGCCTGCCCTATGAAGCGGAGCAGGCCTTGCGGCAGGCCTATCTCCATCAGCCGCAGGACGAGGCGGTGCTTGGCCGCTTGTTTTATCTGGCTCTTGAGGAAAAGCGTTTTCCCGAGGCCGGGGCTTGGCTGGCGCAACTGACGCAACAGAATGGCCAGGGAAAGGATCTTCTTGACCGCCGCCTGTTGCGGGCGCGTCTATTGGCGGCTGAGGGCGAAACCAAGGATGCCCTCAAGATTTTGCGGCAGCTGGCCGGTGCGCCGCCGGACACGGTTGGCAGCGGGCTGCGGCTGGAGGCTGAGCTGCTGCTTGCCCGGCTGTTGTTTGCCGAGGGTCAGTATGCCGAGGCCGAGCAGAGAGTGCTATCGCTGTCTGAGCAGCGTGGCAGTCTCAGGATCGACCTGCTTCTGCTGCGCCTTTACCGTGCCCAAGGGAAGAGCGAGGAGGGAAAGGCGCTTTTTCAGCGGCTGCTGGTGGAATCATCTCAGGATCAGAGCCTGGCGCTTAATCTTTTGCAGGCTCTGCAAGAGGAGGGCTTGGTTGCGGAGCTGCGCGAGAGGGCGGAGCTGGCCGGGCGGCAATATCCAGACGCCGTCACGATCCGCATTCTGTCAGCTCTGGCACGGGAGGCCGAGGGCGAGATTGGCGCGGCCATAGAGGTCTGGCAGGGTATTGTCCGTGATTTTTTGGAGCAGGATTTTGCCGCCGTGCGTCTCGTCCGGCAGCTTTTCAGCCGGGGCCGTTTTGCCGAGGTTAGAGCGGTGCTTGAGCAGCATTCCCCTCAAATTGCGGGCAGGCCGGATATGGTTCTGCTTAGGGCGCGGCTCCTCTGGGCAGAGCATGAGTGGGAAAAGGCGGTGGCGGTATATGAGGCCTTTCTTAACCCCTCGGTGGCGGACAGTCTTGCGGCGCAGGGAAGGGAGCGGGGCGTGGCCTTACCCCGGGATGCGGAGCCTGGTCTCTGGACACGCTTGACCGTGGTCGAGCTTGACAGGCAAACGATGGTTGATGCGCTGATGGAGTCCGAGGCCCTGCTTGACTCCAGCCAAGGGGCTATGACCATCCAGCGGATGGCGGCGCCTTTCTTTGCCCGATATCGCTGGCAGAAGCAGTTTGCCCTGGAAAAGACCGCCAGGCAGGCGGTGAGGCAGCGTGAATATCTGGCTGCGGCAAATTATTTTCGAATCCTGCTGCGGGAATATCCGGCTGAGGCTGCCCTGCAGTTTGATCTTGCCGGGATTTACAGCAGATTCGGGCAGTTGGGTCATGAAGCGGCGCTTTATGAGGAGATTGCCGCCGCCGGGGGGGATTTTCCAGGGCTGGCCGAAGCAAGACAGAGGAATGAACTGAAGCGGCAGCCTCGAGCCGCTTTGGGGTATGGCTATCTCAGGGAGGAGGGCAGGGGGGGCTATAAGGCGATCAAAAAGAGCTGGGAAGGGGCAAGCCTGCAATACTCGCCTTATCTGCAGCACGATCTGGAGGTTAATCTTGCCCGGCTGAACTATCAGAACCCTGGTGGCCATAGTAAGATCCGGGGTACCCGCGCCCTTGTTTCCTATGCGGCCAACATCAACGAGCAGCTTGTCCTGCGCGGCGGGGCAGGGGCGGAGCTGCTGGAAAACAGCCAGCCAGACACCACGCTTCTTGAGCTGGCTGCGGAGGGCCGCCTGGGAGATCGGCTGACTGGTGTCTTTTCCTATGGGCGGGATGTCGTGCATGATACCCTGGCCAGCCTGGGGCGAAATATCGTGCAGCAGGATTACAAGGCGAATTTTGTGCTGGATATGGTTCCCAGCGTCCAGGCGGGTGGTGGGGTTCTTCATGCCGCTTATTCTGACGATAATACTACAAAGGGCTATGATCTCTGGGCCGCTTATTTGATTTTTTTTGAGCCGGCATTTTTAAAGTTCAGCTATGCCTACGATTTCAAGGACAGCGCTGAGGCGAGGGACGGCGGGTTCCTGCAGCCGGACGGGTTTGCCGCCCTTGATCACCCGTACTGGGCGCCGATGAATTACTGGCAGAACCGCTTCAGTGTATATTTTAAACACCAGCTCTCCGATGATCAGTTCCGGCGCGGAGTGCCTCGCTACTATGATCTTGGCTATGTCCTTGTTTATGATGAAATGGGGTATGCCATGCAGACCTTCAAGGGTGGCTTTTTTGTGGAGTATGTCCCTCAGGTTATTTTTGCCGCAACGGCAGAACTTACCTCCGGGCCGGAGTACCGGAGCAAGGAGGTTTTCTTTTCGGCTGTTTACCGCTGGTAGCACTGGATTTGCAGGTGTGCTTTCCCTTGCAATCTTTTTTTCTCTGTGCTAATTGAAGGTCTTGTTGTTCAATTGTCCTTGATCCTGGAGTGTTTTGGGTGGAGGATATGTTGAAAAGATTTCTGCCGTTTTGGCCGGGGCAAACACAACTGTGCTTGCCCCGGCCAAAACGGCCATTTTTTTATGTCGTGCCACAAGTAAGGAGGGTGTTATGGTTGTGCGTATTCCCATGTCTCAGGAGGGAAATACCAGATTACGCCAGGAGCTTGACCGGCTGCTGAAAAAAGAGCGGCCCTCGGTTATTGAGGCTATTGAGGTAGCGCGGGGGCACGGCGATTTGAAGGAAAACGCCGAATACCATGCGGCCAAGGAGCGTCAGGGGCATATCGAAGGCCGGATCATGGAGCTCAAGGACAAGCTTGGCCGGGCCGAGGTTATCGACTGTACGAATGTGAACTGTTCCCGGGTGGTTTTTGGCACGGTTGTTTCCCTTGTTGATCTGGATACAGATGAAGAGGTGCGCTATCAGCTTCTGGGGCCGGAAGAGGCAGACGTGAGCAAGGGCAGTATTTCCGTGCTTTCCCCGATTGGCCGGGCCATGATCGGGAAAAGCGTGGGGGATGAGATAACCGTGAAAACCCCGGGCGGGATGCGGCAGCTGGAGGTCATGGATATCAAGCCGCCAGAGCGCGCCTGATTTGGCGAGGTGCCGGGTCTTGGCGGTAAAGCAGAGGAGAGACAGGGAGTTGCTGGCAGAGAGGAATCAGCTCCGGCCTTCGGCCATAATTCCGTAAATAAACATGTCGCTGATCTGTTGGGCTGCTTCGCTCATGGTATAGGTATGATCAGGGGAGAGAACCCAGAGTCTGGAGGTCTCATCCAGAGCGCCGAAAAAAGCCCGCTTGAACACGCCTGGCAGGAGGCTTTCCCGGAACACCCCCTCTTTTTGTCCCTTGTGGATAATGGCGGAGACCACATCCACATATTCAATAAACTTCGTGTTTCTGTATTCCTTCATGAACTTGTTGCTCTGACGCAACTCCATCTGTAGAACCTCGGCCAGTTCTTTATGCTCTCCCATGAGCTGCATGTGGTGCAGGGCGAAAATATGCAGCATCGTGCGCGGGTCGGTTTCTTTTTCCAGAAGAAGCTTTACTTCCAGGATGATCTTGCCGATTTCTTCCTCGAACAGTGAAATGAGGATGTCATATTTATTGTTGAAGTACAGATAGATGGTGCCATCGGCAACCTGGGCTTCCTTGGCGATGTCGGAAATACGGGCGTTGAAAAAACCTTTTCTGGCAAAGACGGTGATGGCTGCCCCGATAATCTTTGAATGTTTGTCCGATGTTCTCATGAAATTAGCAGGATGAGCAGAGGTGGCGGGG
The DNA here is from genome assembly GCA_001799255.1 of Deltaproteobacteria bacterium RIFOXYD12_FULL_55_16. Taxonomy (GTDB): domain Bacteria; phylum Desulfobacterota; class Desulfobulbia; order Desulfobulbales; family Desulfurivibrionaceae; genus Thiovibrio. The sequence goes on along the minus strand of MGTC01000052.1, from coordinate 1,591 downwards.
AGAGGCTGACTATTTTGTGAATGCTTATTCATTCATTTCAAGGCTTATGATAGGTGGGAGAGGGATTGGTGTCAAGCTAAAAAAATATTGTGGCTGTTCATCAGAGGCTGCATTTTTAACCGACAATGCGCCTTTGAGTCTGTTGCGTTCTTTCCCGGGACAGCCTGGGTGGAGAATATATTGACATAAATACGGGATTAACGGTTATGCTTGGATATTTTCTCTTGGACAAAAGAGGGATGGATGCGGTATTTTTGATGAAAATGTAAGGCGGCTCGATTATGTTGGGCTGTCGTTCTTGTTCCCTTTGTAATTGTGTCACGGCGTGGCTGTGTTGCTTACGCTGAAAGTCATCCATCGTGGTTTCCTCCCCCCTATTTTACGAGACTGGCGCCATTTCATGAAAACTACAAATCACACCCATCGCACCAAGTTCATTTTTATCACCGGCGGCGTTCTCTCATCCCTGGGGAAAGGGCTGGCTGCCGCTTCCATCGGGGCCCTGCTTGAGAGTCGCGGGCTGTCCATCACCTTTCAAAAGCTGGATCCGTATATCAATGTGGACCCCGGCACCATGAATCCCTTTCAGCACGGCGAGGTGTATGTTACCGACGACGGGGCGGAAACCGACCTTGATCTCGGCCATTACGAGCGGTACACCTCCGTGGTTCTGGGGCAGCGCAACAACTATACCTCAGGCCGCATCTATCATTCGGTGATCAGCAAGGAGCGGCGCGGGGAGTACCTGGGCGGCACCGTACAGGTGATCCCGCATATTACCGACGAAATCAAGACGGCCATCAAGCAGTTTGAGGGCGAGGTGGACGTGGCCATTATCGAGATCGGCGGCACCATCGGCGATATCGAAGGCCTGCCCTTTCTGGAGGCGATCCGCCAGTTCCGCACCGATGTGGGGCGGGAAAATTCCCTCTATATCCATGTTACCTGGGTCCCCTACATCAAGACCGCAGGCGAGGTAAAAACCAAGCCTACTCAACACAGCGTCAAGGAGCTGCGGGCCATCGGCATCCAGCCGGATATCCTGCTTTGCCGGACGGAAAGTCTGCTTACCAAGGAATTGAAAGCCAAGATCGCCCTTTTTTGCAGCGTGGAAAAAGAGGCGGTGATCACGGCCCGCGACGTGGACAATATTTACGAGGTGCCCTTATGTTTTCACGCTGAGGGGCTCGATGACATCATCCTCAACAAGCTCAACATCTGGACCGGGGCGCCGCGTCTGGATGCCTGGCAGGAGCTGGTCGAGCGGGTCAAGCATCCGAAACGCGAGGTGGAGATCGGGATCATCGGCAAATATGTCGATCTGACCGAGTCGTACAAGAGCCTGCACGAGGCCCTGGTGCATGGGGCGGTGGCCAATGAGGCTAAGGTGCGGCTCCGCTATGTGAGCGCCGAGGAGATTGAAGACAAGGGGGCCGATGAGCTGCTGGCCGGTTGTCACGGGGTGCTGGTGCCGGGCGGTTTCGGCAATCGCGGGGTGGCCGGCAAGATTGCCGCCGTGACCTTTGCCCGGGAGAAAAAAATCCCCTTTTTCGGGATCTGCCTTGGCATGCAGCTGGCGGTGATCGAGTTC
>MGTC01000051.1 GCA_001799255.1 Deltaproteobacteria bacterium RIFOXYD12_FULL_55_16 | reverse complement strand
CTGGAGCGCAATCGCCTGACCACCCCGCTGTTTGACAGCCGGTTGTTTACCAGACATCTCGAAGAGGCCTGCGCGCAGATGTACGAACGCTGTCACGCAGACCTGCCGCCGGATCATATTTATGTTGAATAAAGGGCCGCAAGAGATGCAGAAGCAAAAGGAACTTTGTTTACCAGGCAACATTGATGGGCGTGTAACAACTGAAAAACGTAACGCTAAGATGCAAAGACGCAAAGGCAACATGTTGAAATAAAAGGATTACACCCAGAGGGCACAAGTTTCATTTGAGCAGGCAAGCTGCTCAACTCAGCTTTAAAACTTTGCGCCTCTGCGTTAAAAAATGAGTTATTACGAGTTCATCAACATTACGCAAAATCCACAGTCACCGGACAATGATCCGAACCCAGCACCTCCGGCAGAATCCCCGCCGCCTTCACCCTGGGCGCGCTTTTTTCATCCACGCAGAAGTAGTCAATCCGCCAGCCGATGTTCCTGGCCCTGGCGTCAAAGCGGTAGCTCCACCAGGTGTACTGGCCCGGCTCCTGATTGAACATCCGGAAGGTATCCACGAACCCAGCGGCAAGAAACTGATCCATCCAGGCCCGTTCTTCCGGGGCAAAGCCTGGATTCTTTTCGTTCTGCCTGGGGTTGGTCAGGTCGATCTCCTTGTGGGCCACGTTGAAATCCCCGCAGATCAGCACCGATTTTTGCTCGGCCAGGGTTTGGGCAAAGGCTTGCAGGTCGCGGTTGAACTGGAGCTTATAATCCATGCGCGCCAGACCGGGCTGGGAGTTAGGAAAATAGGCGTTTATGAAGAAAAAATCGGCAAATTCCAGGGTCAGCACCCTCCCCTCGTAATCGTGGTCGTGGTGATTGAGGCCGTAGATTACCGAAAGGGGTTGCTCTTTGCTGTAGGTCGCCACCCCGGCGTAGCCTTTTTTCTGGGCCGAAAACCAGTAGGCGGTGTAGCCGGGGATATTTCTGATCGATTCCGATAGCTGTTCCGGCAGGGCCTTGATCTCCTGAAGCGCCACCAGGTCGGCTTGCCAACCGGCGATGATTTCGATAAAGCCCTTTTTCTCTACGGCCCGCAGACCGTTGACATTCCACGACACGAATTTTCGCATGACGTCCCTTCCCTTCTCTTCTGACTTCTGAACAGTTACATGCTTGTTGGCGCCTTTCTTGGCCGCACCCCAAGCTGCGGGCAATACTGGACAATAACGCAGCGGTCGCAATGGGGGGCCACTGGTTTGCAGGTTCCCTGGCCAAAGGCCACCAGGGTGGAGTTGATGGTGAGCCAGTACTGGGGCGGCAGTTTTGCCCTTAGCGCCATCTCGGTTTCCAGCGGACTCCTGGTGGCGACATAGCCCCAGATGTTCATGATCCGGTGGACATGGGTGTCCACGCAGATTGCCGGTTTCTTGAAGGCCACGGCCACCACCAGGTTGGCGGTTTTCCGGCCCACCCCGGGCAGGCGGATAAGGAGTTCTACCTCGTCGGGAATCCGGTTGCCAAACTCGCTGGCCAGCACCCCTGGCAGCCGGGCGAGAAATCCGGCCTTGTTTTTATAAAAACCTACTGGATAAATCAGCTTGGCCAGCTGCTCTTCGCTTAAGCCAGCCAGTCCGGCCAGATCAGGCGCCTCCTTGAACAGTCTGGCCGCAGCCTTGGCTGTGGTCTCATCTTTGGTTCGGGCGGAGAGGATGGTGGCCACCAGCACCTTGTAGGGATCCTTGGTCTGTACGGCAATGAGATCGACAATGGGCACGGCATAACCGGCGACCTCTTTGCTGAGTATTTGCAAAACCTCCGGCAGGGGAAATTCCATGGTGTATTCCTGAAAAAATGTTGCACAACGCAGCGTATAAGTATGAGCGCGCATCATTTTTTGCTGATGATGCGTAATGCAACTGCCATGTTTCAAAGAGGAACAGTTTTTCCTTGACAGGGCATTTGGGGAGCAGTAAGCATACCGAAAATTTTTAGAAATAGCCACCGTCAGGGAGCAGGGGCAAGACATCTGTCTGCCGCATCCAGCGAAGATTGTCCCTCGGTTGCAAGCAAGTGTTCACCGTACTGGTTTATTTTTCATATTTTTTACTTTTTTGGCTTTAGGTTTAAGACAAGGAGGAAACAAGGATGCAAGGAAAGATCAAGGAAAAGGTGGGGCTGCTGTTTGTCTCCCTCATGTGTACCATCATGTTGAGCCCGGCCTGGGCTCTGGCAACGGAAGCCACGGCCATGAACCCGGTTCCGGCCATGGGTGAGGCGGATTGGTGGAAATGGCCGGTGATTCTGCTCTTTGTCACCTTTGTCATGGGCATCATCGCCGTGCTTGGCGGGGTGGGCGGCGGGGTGTTGTTCGTGCCCATTATCGGCGGGTTTTTCCCGTTTCACCTTGATTTTGTACGCGGCGCCGGTCTGCTGGTCGCCCTGTGCGGCGCCCTGGCTGCAGGCCCCGGTTTGCTGAAGGCCAACCTCGCCAGTCTGCGTCTAGCCATGCCAGTGGCGCTCATCGCCTCCACCATGGCCATTGTCGGCGCCATGGTCGGCCTGGCCCTGCCCACTCACATCGTCCAGCTTGCCCTGGGCGGCACCATCCTTGGTATCGTGGCCATCATGCTTTCTGCCAAGAAATCAACCGTCCCCCATGTTCCCCAGGCTGACGCGCTGTCCACCGCCCTGCGCATCACCGGTGTTTTTTATGAGCCAACCACCAAGGAAGAGATCAACTGGAAGATCCATCGCACCATTCCCGGCCTGCTGACCTTCATCATCATCGGCTTCATGGCCGGGATGTTCGGCCTGGGCGCCGGTTGGGCCAACGTGCCGGTGCTTAATCTGATGATGGGCGCGCCGCTCAAGATCAGCGTAGCCACCTCCAAGTTCCTGTTGTCCATCACCGACACCTCCGCCGCCTGGATTTACCTGAACAAGGGCTGCGTGATCCCCATGATGGTGGTGCCGTCGCTCATCGGCATCATGCTGGGCTCGTTTGTCGGGGTGCGTCTGCTCAAGGTTGCCAAGCCCACCTTTATCCGCTGGATGGTTATCGTCATCCTCCTTTTTGCTGGCCTGAAAGCGGTACAAAAGGGCTTGAGCACCATGGGCTATAACTTGTTTTAGGAACCGTTTTCAACAACGGCCGGGTCTTTTTTTAAGGAGGATTTTATCATGGCAAATCATAATACCCAAGCAACAGAAGAACAGGTGCAGTACGCAGCTATTCTTGAAAAAGGCATGTACGCAGGGCTGGTCCTCATGGTGATCACCTTTGCCCTGTATGTGCTGGGCATCATGCCGCCGATCGTGCCGCTGAGCGAAATCTCCACTTACTGGAGTATGCCGGTGCATGACTATCTGGTGGCGATCAACACCAATTTTATCCACTGGGAACACCTGCCCACCGGCTGGTCCTGGGTGAAACTCATCGGCTATGGCGATTTTCTGAATTTCCTGCCGGTGACCATCCTTTCCGGGATCACCATTCTCTGCTACATGGTCATTACCCCAGGGCTGTTTGCCAGGGGCGACAAGGCCATGGGGATCATGGCCGTTGCCGAGGTGCTTATTCTGACTCTTGCGGCCAGCGGCCTGCTTGCGGTCGGCAGTCATTGATTTCAAATCTCTGTTCAGCCGTACCATCTCTGGGTAGCAGGCGCTGCTGAACAGTGACAGTTGGATGTTTCTACCATAGTTATTTGCAAAATAAGGTTTCTCTGCAAAAGCCATTCTGCCATCCGGCGGGGTGGCTTTTTTCATTTTTTTCTTAGCTGTGATGTCTGGAAACCAGACATAGGGACTCTTATCTAACTTTGCTGAGCTAACCGGACAACACAACGTCAAAATCAACCATTGAAAAAGGATGAAAAATCAAATAAGTTTTCATTATCTGAGACTTAAAGTCGGCCACCACAGGTGGCTCTATTAGGATCCACATTGATGCTATTTTTCCATAACCAAGATTCGAAAGGAATTTCGCCATGGCAGAGCGCAAAACTACCGCTAAGAAGCTTTCAACCACAAACACCAAACAGGAAATGCTCGACACTTACAACGAACTTGTCTTGCAGACCGAGGAAAAACGCGCAACTACCGCAACGCCGGAACAGAAGATTGCCGAAAAGACGGTAAAGCAGGCTGTTGCCGTTGCCGATGCCTTGACCCCTGACAGCATTATTTGCGATATCGGCGGGTTAAAGGCTGAGGTGGGCAAGGTGCTGACGAACCTTGCCGATAGCCTGGAGCAGGAATCCAGACGGTACGAGGCGATCAAGCGGGCGATTACGGAAAAGGAAAAAGAGCTGGCCGAGATTTATGAAATCCAGAAAGCAGCCTCATCCCTGACCGCGCTAATCGAGGCCCAGACCCTTAAAAAAGAGGAGTACGAAGCGGACATGGCGGCCCGTAAAGAGTCTTTGACTCAGGAAATCGAGGAGATGAAGACCGTCTGGCAAAAGGAGAAGGTTCAGAAGGCCGCTGAACAAAAGGAGCAGGATGCCCTGGACGCCAAAAAACGCGTCCGTGAAAAAGAGGAGTATGAGTACACGCAGAAGCGGGAATGTCAGGCCGCCCAGGATGCCTTTTCTAAGGAAAAGGCCGGGTTTGATGAGGAGAAAGCCCGGCTCGAAAGAGAGATCGCTTTGCGCCGGGAACAGACAGATCGGGAATTCAGCGACCGGGAACAGGCTATTACCAAGCAGGAACAGGAATTGGTTGAGCTGCGTACGCGGGTTGCCGCATTTCCCAAGGAGCTTGAGTCAACCGTCAATCGGGAGGTCAAGGCGGCTGTTGACAAGGCTCAGGCCGAGGCGAAATTCAAGCTGGAGTTGGCTTTGAAGGAGTTTGAAGGGGAGCGGAATGTCCTTAAGGCCAGAATCTCATCCTTGGAGGCCCAGGCCAAGGAGCAGTCTGGACAGATTGCCAAGCTGATGGAACAGGTCGAAAAATCCTATGCCCAGGTACAGGCAATAGCCGTCAAGGCGGTTGAGGGACCCACAGCTAAAACCGTTCTGCCCACCCAGCAGCTGATGCAGCAGCGGCAGGGGGAATAGGCGTTGGGTGGGAGTAAATGATTATTGTATAGCTGGTTGTTTTTATAAGCTGTTCCTGAAACCGTTTGCCGTGGACCTCAATTCCAATTTTTTAATTGTTTGAACAAAAAAACCGATTTTTGCATAGTACGCAACAACGGAGTGCCTCTGGCAAGCGGAAGAGGGAGATAGTCAGATAGCACATGAACAATATCCCAGAGATACCCCAAATTTTCGAGACCTTACCCTACATTTTCCTGCGCCCTTGACTGTTTGTTGCCTATAAGCTACTATCCATATGCAGACATTTCCTTTTGACATCGAATATTTCGTCGCCGATTCCGGGAAAAAGCCGTTCAAGGAATGGCTTGCGGGGCTCAAAGATATCGCCGGGCGGGCAAAAATTCGGGTGCGGCTCGACCGGGCCAGGCTTGGCAATCTTGGTGACAACCGCCCGGTCGGCAAAGGAGTGCTCGAGCTGAAAATAGCTTATGGCCCAGGATACCGCATCTATTTTGCCCTGGACGGCAATCGGCTTATCCTTCTGCTGCTGGGGGGTGACAAATCGACGCAGACGAGGGATATCGCAAAGGCGAGAGAATACTGGCAGGAACACCAGAAGAGGAACACCCATGACAAAGAAAACCACATATCAAAATGACCTGATCGAGGCGCTCAAAGACCCGTGTGAGGCCGCAGCCTACCTGAATGCGGCCATGGAAGATGGCGACCGGGAAGTGTTCCTTCTGGCCTTGCGCAATGTGGCCGAAGCCAACGGCGGGGTGGGTGCCGTGGCGGCGAAAGCCGACCTGAGCCGGGAAAACCTCTACCGAATGCTCTCCAGGAGGGGCAACCCGGAGATCAAGAGCCTTTTCAACCTGCTGCATTCCATGGGGCTACGGCTGGCGGTCGAGGCGGAGCCCCATACCTGTGGTGCATGATGAACGGACACTCAACAACAGACACCGCCGCATTCCGGGGATTGATTTCTTTGCCGGGCCGGGCACAATGAAATTGCAAGGAAGTTCTGCGCAAACGACTTCGGTCAACAGGCTAAAGACCATTTCGTGGATATGCACGAGATGGTTGAGAACAGGTCAGGGACAACACGAAAGATGCCTCACCGTGCCCCCCCCCGATTGTCCCCTTGGAATTGCCCAGAATAAGCAGTTTTGAACCAGCGTCCCCTTCGACGCCTCTATGGCTTAGGCTTTGACTGTCGTACATGGAAGTCTCCTTTTCTTGAACTTTGAGCGGTCCAGAATTGTGAGACTTCCTTTTATTCCCGGAATTGTCAAACTTTGCGAGTCCCCCGGCAGAGCCGGGGGTTTACCTGTTTGTTATTATGGGCGTGCCCTGTTTCCTGCTGAAGTAGATAAAAATATTTGCACAAACATAATCTTTCTTGTATCCATGGTTTCATGGTCAAGCTCTTACTATCTTGGATAGGCTCCACCGATCTCCGTGCCGCGAGTGGCGATGCTAATGCCAGAATGGGGCCTCTCGGTCAGGCTGTTATGGCGGGGGCGTATACCCAGGTTGCCCTGCTCAGTAATTTTACCAAGCCAGAGAATGATGCCTATGCCCAGTGGTTGAGCGCAATAGGGGGCGTCAGCACCATAAACATCCATCCCGCAGCCCTTACCAGTCCAACCAACTACGGGGAGATTTACACAGCAGCGGTTGAGGTTGCTTCCGCTTTGATCCGGCAACATGGTCCTGACACCGAGCTTACCTTCCATCTCAGTCCCGGCACTCCGGCCATGGCGGCTACCTGGATCATCTTGTCCAAGACCCGCTTTCCAGCGGTTCTTATCGAGTCATCCGTAGCGCAGGGGGTCCGCACCGTCTCCATTCCCTTCGATATCTCCGCCGAATTTCTTCCCGACCTACTCAGAATGCGTATTCCAGTGATCTCGGACATCGATTCCGGTGGGAAGCCGGACACTCATTCCAGTCGAAGCCGGACACCTATTCCAG
>MGTC01000050.1 GCA_001799255.1 Deltaproteobacteria bacterium RIFOXYD12_FULL_55_16 | reverse complement strand
TTGCCTACTTTCTCCTCAAAATTCACCAACACTGCGGACTACTTAACCCGAGGCTGTCAACTTAAACACGAATGAACCAAAATATTGGTCTCGTGGTGGATTCATTGAGTGATAAAAATAAAAATAATAACAAACAGGTAAACCCCCGGCAGAGCCGGGGGTTTACCTGTTTGTTATTATTCATCTCTTGTTGTCACTTGGGTGAACCACTAAAAATGAGGTTCGAGTCCCGTAGGGGTCACCAAGTGAGAAATCAAGGACTTAGCCGTTTTCGGTTAGGTCCTTTTTTTGTCTGGTGGTTTTCTTCTGAAAAACCGGGAAGAGAATTCAAGGCAGATCGCACTGATTCCAGCTCTCTGATGTCCCTTCTCTATAGTCGAAAGATTCTTGTGCCGGATTTATCTGCGGATCAGCACCGGGGTGTGCCGGTCTGTGTGGCGGTAAATCTAGTACAGAATTCTTGAACCAGAAGCAACCTGGCGTGTAAGGCCAATTTGAAGTAAACGGGACTAAGCATCAGTATGCTGATGGCTATTTTGGGGGTCATGTCTTTTCCTCCCTTCTCCTTTGCGTTTGTTTTTTTTCATGCAATAATTGAACCATAACTTTCGTGAAAATTTTCTCGTGTTCTTTTAGCATGTTATCGGTGCATGAAGGAATAATTGTCATGAGGTTAATAAATTTGGGGGCAAATGTTGGGTGTTTTGCCATATTAGTTGGGGAGGATTGGGCAAAAAAAGAGAGGTTCTTATGATGATAAGGAATGCGGGTTAGTTGGGGAGGAACAATCTGGCGGTTGTGGGCGGGGTGGTTTTCAGCCATTTCAGCAGGCCTCGGGCGGCGAGGTAGCCGGTGCTGAAGGCGCCCTGTAGCAGATAGCCACCGGTTGGCGCTTCCCAGTCCAGCATTTCTCCGGCGACAAATACCCCTGGCAGGTTACGGAGCATGAGGTCTGGAGTTACCTCGGCAAAGGTGATGCCCCCGGCTGAGGAGATTGCCTCGGCCAGAGGCCGGGTCTTGCTGATGGGGATCAGGAGATTCTTTAGGTGTCCGGCAAGAGCCATCGGGTTTTTCAGTTCTTCCGGGGAGCAGGTTTCGCGGAGTAATGAATAGGCTGGCCCGGTAAGGTGGATGGCCTTGCGCAGGAAGTTGGCAAGACTCTCCTTGCCGCGCCGTTGCGCAAGTTTTTCCAGAATCCGCTCTTGAGGGAGATCGCGCTTGAGATCGAGGAAAAGAGGGACTGGGCAGGTTTCTTCCAGCCGGTCGCGGATAAGGGCGCTCAAGGCGTAGACGGGCCCTCCTTCCAGGCCATGGGCGGTTATCATTATATCGCCGCTGGCCTGCTGATCACCGCAACGGAGCAGGACATTTTTGAGGGGTTTGCCGCTAAAGTGGGTACGGAAATGTTCTGACCACGTCACTTCAACCCCGCAGTTTGTCGGGCGGAAGGGGGCAAGTTGGATGCCCCAGGCGGCAAGGATTGGAACCCAATTTCCATCGGAGCCGGTTTGGGGCCAGCTTGCTCCCCCCAAGGCAAGGAGCAGGGCTGTGGCCGGAAATTCGAGAATTTCACCGGTTTCGGCAAGAAAGAGAGGTGCGCCTGCCTGGGAAAATCCCTGCCAGCGATGCTGATAGTGAAAGGCAACCCCGCATCTGCCCAGGGTTTCAACCCAGATCTTCAGGATATCGTGGGCGGTGGCATCCTTGGGAAAGACCCGGCCGCTGGAGCCGATAAAGGTTTCCACCCCGAGTTCGCGCAGCCAGGCGCACAGATCGTGAGGTGAAAAACCGGCCAGGATCTTCTGGAAGATTTCGGCATTGTTCCCGTAGCGGCTGGCAAAGATCGCGGCTGGTTCCGAATGGGTCAGGTTCAGCCCCCCGCGGCCGGCAACCAGAAATTTACAGCCAGCCGAGGCCTTGGTGTCAAAAATATCTACCGCGAGGCCGGCCTTGTTCAAGACGGTGGCGGCCATGAGTCCTGCCGGGCCACCGCCGATCACCGCCACCCTGGTTTCATTTTTCATTGGCGGTTTGTTTCTTTTTTTGTTCCAGCGCCTTGATCCGGTCAGTAAGCGCTTCACTTAAAGTTACCCTGCCCTCAAGCACACAACCTGGCCGACCGGGAATACAGTCCTGTTTGAGCATCAGACACTTGTCGTCATTGTAGTCGTAGTTTTTGCAGGAAAAGCTCATAGCTGAGGAACCTGGTGTGATTTGCTGTGCGATCTTCCAAACGGGCAGGATCGTTTCTCTGTTGCCATCCGGGGGAGTCAGCGTTTAAGGATACCGTGCTTCTTCATCTTGTATTGAAGCAGGCTCTTAGTGATCCCCAGGGCGTCCGCCGCCTTTGTCTGGACATAATTGGCCTTGCTCATGGCGGAGAGGATCATTTTCTTTTCAATGCCGTCAAGCACATCAGGCAGGGGGGTGTTGGCCGGGATCGTCTGTTCCAGATCAAAGCCATTCAGCCACGGCAGGTTTTTTTTGTGGGTCATGGTTTCTGGTTGCACATCTTCCGGGCGGATCAGGTTTCTGTTGCAGAGAATGGCTGCCCGTTCGATGGTATTTTCCAGTTCCCGGATATTGCCTTCCCATGGCAGGCTCATGAGAAAACGCACGGTTTCCGGGGCAATCTCCAGCTTGGGCTTATCGAGCTGTCTGGCGTATTTGCTGACGAAATGGGCGACCAGCATGGGAATATCATCGGTGCGCTCCCGCAGGGGGGGGAGGTGGATATGGAGTACATTGAGCCGATAATAGAGGTCTTCCCGGAAATGGCCTTTGTCTACTTCATCCTTGAGATCCCGGTTGGTTGCGGTGATGATCCGGACATCAACCCGCAGGGTTTGACTGCCGCCGACTCGTTCAAAGCTGCGTTCCTGAAGAACGCGCAGCAGTTTGGCCTGGAGCGGCATGGCCATTTCACCGACTTCATCAAGAAAAAGGCTGCCGGTGTCGGCCAGTTCGAATCGGCCTTTGCGCAGGGCGATGGCACCGGTGAAGGCCCCCTTTTCATGGCCGAAGAGCTCGCTTTCCAGGAGATTTTCCGGCAGGCCCGCGCAGTTGAGGGAAATGAAGGGGGCCTTTTCCCGAGGGCTGTTGCAGTGGATGGCTCTGGCTACCAACTCCTTGCCGGTGCCGGATTCGCCGGTGATCAGAACCGAGGTTGAGGTCGGGGCCACTTTTTCGATGAGATTGAAGATGGCCTGCATCTTCTGGTTCTTGCCGACCATGCTGGCATAAGAGGTGCGGGAGCGCATCTCTTCCCGGAGCCGCATGTTTTCGCGAAGTACGGCATAATGTTCCAGGGCCTTGGTGGTGTTCAGTACCAGTTCATCGTTGTTGAAAGGCTTGGTGAGATAATTGAAGGCCCCGGCTTTCATGGCGGCCACAGCCATTTCTACCTCGCCAAAGGCGGTGATCATAATTACGGGTAGATCCGGGTTGAGGGCCTTTGCCGCTTTGAGCAGTCCCAGGCCATCAAGCCCGGGCATGCACATATCGGTAATCACCAGGTCGATGTCGGTCTCTCCCAGGATTTTAAGGGCTTCTTCCCCGTTTCCGGCGGTAAAGATTCCGAGACCTTCTTCGCGGAGCAGTTCGGAAAGAACTATCAGGTAGTTGGGTTCATCATCAACAATCAGTGCGGTATTCATGTGAAGGCAGCCTTACAGCAGTGAAATTTCTTGGGAAAACGACAGGGACGTTTCAGGGTGGAAGCATGCCTGCTATGTTGCTGCGCAGGATTGTGTCATCATATGCGATGCCGTTATTTTCTGCAAGGAGCGGATGAGGTTTTCATCTCTGGTCATCTGGAGAGGCCGCGCGAGTGGTTGCCAGGCGGTTCTTGATCTCATGCAGGAGTTCAAGAGGAATGCGGATGGTTTTGGCGTTGCCGCCCAAGGGTGTGGTAGAGTGGGTGTCGCCGTGATAATCCGTGCCGCCGCTGAGCAGCAGGCCATGTTGCGCGGCAAGCATTTGCAGGAAGCGGCAGACCTTTTTTGAATGGGTGGGGTAGAAGGCCTCAATCCCGGCCAGTCCGTAATCTTTGAGCTGGGCGACAAGAGCGGGGATTTTTTCAAGGCTTGGGTCGGAACAGGCTGGATGGGCGAGTACTGCCAGGCCGCCGGCCTCGGCAATGCGGCTGATTGCTTCGTCCGCCTGGGGTTTGACATGTTCCTCAAAGGCTGGGGCGCCACGTTTGAGATAGAGAGTAAAGGCCTCCTGGGCATCTTTGGCCCGGCCCTTTTTTGCAAGCAGGCGGGCGAAGTGGGGGCGGCCTGCCTGGTCTCCGGCAATCTGGGTCAGTTCCTCGTTGGTTATGGAGATGCCAAGGGCGCGCAGGCGTTCCAGTATCCCTTGGTTGCGGTTGCGCCGGGCCTGTTGCAGGCTTGCAATAAAGGCAAGCAGCCCGGGATGCTCATGATTGAAGCCGTAGCCCAGAATATGGAGGGAGACCCCATCGAGAGCGCTGCTTATCTCTATTCCCGGGATAACCTCAACGCCGGTGATTCTGCTCTGGGCAAGGGCTTCGGGAAGCCCGGCGACGGTGTCGTGGTCGGTCAGGGCGATAGCCGCAAGCCTTCGACGGGCGGCAAGGGCCAGTAGGGCGGCAGGGGAGAGCAGCCCGTCTGAACAGGTTGAGTGGGTATGTAGATCGATGAACGGCGTCATTTTACACCATTATTTACTCTTGGCCCTGGTTTTTTGCGTGGAGTAATTTCACGCGGCTCTATATACTAGCATTACTGGCGCATAAATGCTGTATGGATGTGCCAATTTCTTTGGGCGTATCTCTTTGAGACTTTCAACTGGCTGATTAGAGGAGTTTTTCGCATGGCTCAGATCGATGCTTTTTTTAAACTGATGCATGAACAGGGCGCCTCGGATCTGCACATGGTTTCCGGGCAGCAGCCGATCCTGCGTATCCGTGGCGAGATGGAAAGGGTGAAGTACAAGGTTCTTGGCAACGATGAGCTGAAGGCCATGCTCTATGAAATTGTTTCCGAGGAAAAGGTGAAGGTTTTCGAGGAGTGCGGCGACGTTGATTTTGGTTATGAAATTGCCGGGCTGGCCCGCTACCGTGGCAATCTTTTCATGCAGAAGTACGGGATTGGCGCAGTGTTCCGTGAGATTCCAAGTAATATCCTGGGTTGCGATCAGTTGGGCCTGCCTCTGGTTGTTTCGCAGCTCGCTACCCTGCCCAAGGGCATGGTTCTGGTTACTGGGCCCACAGGCAGCGGCAAATCGACTACCCTGGCCGCCATTGTCGATCAGGCCAACAAGTTGAGAAAAGACCACATTCTGACCATCGAAGACCCCATCGAATTTGTGCACAAGAGCCAGAACTGCATCGTCAATCATCGGGAGGTGGGGCTGCACACCCAGTCCTTTGCCGCAGCTCTGCGCGGCGCGCTCCGCGAAGATCCGGATATCATTATGGTTGGTGAAATGCGTGATCTGGAAACTATTGCCCTGGCCATGGAAGCGGCCATGACCGGCCATCTGGTTTTCGGCACCCTGCACACCCTGAACGCCAATAAGACCGTGGACAGGATCATCGAGATATTTCCGGCCAGCCAGCAGGCCCAGGTTCGCTCCACCCTGGCGGACGCCTTGAAGGCCGTGGTCTCTCAGACCCTGTTCAAACGGGTGGATGTCAAGGGGCGCTGCGCCGCGCTGGAGATATTGATCTGCACCCCGGCGGTACGAAACCTGATTCGCGAAGGCAAGACTTATCAGATTCCGTCGGCTATGCAGACCGGCAAGAAATACGGGATGCAGACCTTGGATGACGCGATTATGGATTTGCTCAAGAAAGGCTGGATTTCCGGGGATGACGCCTACATAAACTGTATAGACAAAAGCAAGTTTGTTCAGTTTCTTAAAAAACCGCCTACGGATTTTACCGATGCGTAGAAGTTGCTGGCCGTGGCTTATGGGTTTACAAAGCTTCAGGGGAACCTGCGGTGGCCAGGTGGTAAGGCTGGGCGATTATGGTTTTGCCGTTCGACAGGAAAAAAATGCTGCCATGCCGGGCCGTGGAAAAGAGCTCGGCGCTGGAATCCCGATACTGCGGTGGGGGAAAGGGTTCTTTTTTGTTCGTTGACACCACGCAGTAGCGCGGCTTGACCGCTGCCATGAACCAGGCACTGCCTGATGAGTCCAGGCCATGATGGGGCATCAGCAGGACATCGGCCTTGAGCTGGCCGCTCTTTTCAAAAAGGTATTCTTCGTAGTCCTTTTCGATATCCCCAGGAAAAAGAAAGGTGTTGTCGCCATTGTCCAGGCGCAGAACCAGTCCCCTGTTGTTCGGGCTGTCCGGGTTTGTTTTTCTGTCGGCGTCCTGGTCTCTGCCCTCGACTAGGGCAAGGTTGGCCAGGCAGGTAAGGGCAATGCCCTTGTTCCCGGAGGCAAGCCCTTCCCCTGCCTTGGCAATCCGTACCTGGCAACCGGCCCGTTTGGCCTCCAGCAGCAAAGCGGCAAAGCCTGGTTCCTGGCTGCTGGTTTCGCTGAGCCAGAGAATCTTTGGCTGAAATATTTTGATGATCCAGGGCAGGCCGTTGAAATGATCGGCATGGGCATGGGTGAGAATAATCTGTTCGACTTGTCTGATCTGGCGACGCCATAAAAATGGCGCAATTATTCGTTCGCCCACATTGAAAAGCCCGGTGGGCGGGCCGCCGCCATCAATGAGGATAACGCGGTTGTCTGATTGTTCCACGACGGTGGCGCTGCCGCTTCCCACGGCCAGAAAAGAGATCTGGGCCGAGTTGTTATGCCATCTCGGCAGCGGGGTGTAGCCGGAAAGCAGCAGGGCGAAGCAGGCAAGCAGGGCCAGGATGGGAAGCAGACGTTTGCCTTGGATAATCAGGGGGAGAAGCAGGCCGGCAAGAATCAGCAGGGGGATGGGCGGGGTGGGGAGCCAGAGGGAGGCAAACGGCAGCCAGGCAAAAAAAGCGGTAAGCGTGTGGGAAATATCGATGCCCAGAGCGCCTGTTTTTAAAAGAAATACCGCGAGCGTGGGGAAAAACGGTTGGGTGAGGATGGCTGTCAGGCCCAGGGGGAGAGCCCAGAAGCAGAGAAAAGGTGTGACCACCAGGGTGGTGATTGGGCCCACCAGGGAGATTCTGTTGAAGTGGAACAGGGCGAGAGGGGCGGTGGCGAGAAAGGCGGCACCTGAGATGAAAAGGCCTGAGATGAGGAGGTAGCGCAGGGTCTGCCAGTAAGAACTATTGTCTTTTTCGGGTCGCCAGGCAGCAACTCGCGGCATGGCGAGGATTATGGCCGCAGTGGCGGCAAAGGAGAGCTGGAAGGAAGCGGTGTGGATGCTGAGCGGGTTTGCCAGGAGGATGCAGAAAGCGGCAATGGCAAGATTGTTCAGGCTTGACCACTGGCGATCCAGGAGAATGGCGGTCATGAATACCCCGGTCATGATCAGGGCCCGCAGCACCGGAGGCTGAAAACCGGCAAATCCGGTGTAGAGAAAGAGTACGGGAAAGGTGAGGCTCAGGGCGATCTTGGCCGCAGGCAGGCGGAGCAGCAGCCAGGGAAAGCGGTTGACCAGAAAACGGAAGAAAACCGTGGTTATGAAAGCCACCACCACGAGATGGCTTCCGGAGATGGCCAGAATATGCATGATGCCGGTTGCCCGGTACATTTCCGAAACTTCCGGCGAGAGGCCGCTGCTGTCGCCGATCAGAAGAGCCTGATACAGGGCGGCATCGCCTGGAGTAAGGTGAGTATAAAGAAAGGCCTCGAATTGCTGGCGGAATCTCTCAAGAAAGAAGGTGTCTGGCAGGGACAGTGGCTGGCTGCTGGCGGCAGGGGAGGAGATGGGCTGAATGAAAAGAGGGCTGGCAACCCAGCCTTTGACCATGATCTCCTCGGCGGCAAGGTATCCGGCATAATCAAAGACACCAGGGGTTGCCAGTTTATCTGGAAGGGAAAGTCGGGCGCGTACCAGATAGTTCTGGCCGGGAACGAGTCCCTTGAGCAAGTGGGTGTTGACCGTGAGCGTGACGCGGCCTGTTGTCGCAAGAGGGGTTTGAGCCGAAGGAAACAGGAGGCTGTCTGTTTCAAGAATTAGATGGGTTTTGTTGTTCTTGAAAACAGGCTTGCGAATCAATTTTCCGGTCAGGCTGGCTTCCTGTTTTTCCTGGATGAGTCGGGCAAGATGATGGGCAGGTAGCTTCGGGGAAAGAAACGAGGCTGTGTACAGCAGGCCGCAGAGAAAAAAAAGGGGGAGCAGCAGGGTCAGAAACCAGGCTCGTGCCTGCGGCCAGCGGAGCAGGGTGAGGGCTGTCAGCGCCGCGCTAAGGGCGGCTGGCAGCCAGAAGAGGCTGGCGGGTGGCAGCCAGTCGGCCCCTGCGGTCATTGCGCCGAGGGCAAAGGCCATGAGTACCGGCAGGAGCGGGTTGCGGTCTGTCTGGGGCAGCATCTGTTTTGTCTGTTAAGAGCTGTTACGAAATGATCTCTGCTTTCTCAACCAGAAACCGTTTAGCAGGTGGCGGCTGATTGTCTTGCTTGGTGTCTCGAGACGGCGGATAAGAATGACAGACGGGGCGAAGGTGTTTAGTCGAGAAAATGTTTGAGCTTTTCCCGTCTGCTTGAATGCCGCAGGCGATTGAGCGCTTTTTTCTCGATTTGCCGGATGCGTTCCCGCGACACATTGAAGCGTTTGCCGATTTCTTCAAGGGTATATTCCGCGTCCTCGCCGATGCCGAAGCGCAGGCGGATTATTTTTTCTTCCCGGGCGCTCAGGGTGTTGAGAATACTGGTAACCCGGTCGGAGAGTTGCTGGTTCTGCACTGCCTCGTAAGGTGACACCGACTCCTGGTTTTCCAGAAAGTCTCCCAGAGTGCTGTCGTCGTCCCCCACCGGGGTTTCAAGGGAGATGGGTTCACGGGAGGCTTCCAGGATTGCGAGGATTTTGTCCATCGGCAAGCCGGTTTTTTCGGAGATTTCGATGGGAGTCGGTTCGCGGCCCAGTTCTTTCAGGAGTGAGTAAAACGCCTTGAAAAACTGGCTTCTTAATTCAAGGAAATGCACGGGCAGCCGGATGGTTCTGGTCTTGTCCAGAATGGCCCTGGTGATTGCCTGTCTGATCCACCAACTGGCATAGGTGCTGAATTTGTTGCCCTTGGTATAGTCAAAACGGAAAACGGCCCGCATCAGGCCGAGGTTGCCCTCCTGAATAAGGTCGGCCAGGGTGAGGCCCTGGTGCATGTAGCGTTTGGCGATGCTGACCACCAGGCGGAGATTGGCCTTGATCATGGCATCCTTGGCAACCTCGATGGAGCGGTGGAACATCTCCAGCTTGCAATGCATTTCCTGGAGTTTTTTGTTGGCAGGATGCGTTTCGCAGGTCTTGACCACCGCGCGCATCATGAAGTTGAGATGCTGCTTTTTAGGCTTTAAGGTCGGGTCACGTTTTTCCCACAGGTCAATACGTTCAACAAGTTGGCTCAGTTCTTCGGTGCCATGCTGATCCTGGCGAACCGAGCGGATTATTCCGTCAAATCCCTCGCGGATGGTCTTGCTGTATTTCTCTTCTTCCTGCGGGGTGAGCAATTCAAATCTGCCCATTTCCCGGAGATAGGTGGTGGTGGTTTCTTCCGGCTCAGGGCTATCCTCTTTGGAAATAAGGGCGGCGGCGTCCATGAGCTTGTCGTCGTCATCATCCAGGGAGGGTGGCTCGTGCTGACCATCTCCGCCGCCCTCCCAGTTTTTGCCATCCAGGGTTTTCTTTTTACCGGATTTTTCTTGACTTACTATCTCGATATTGTTCTCGTTGAGGAAATCAAAGATGCCATCGATGGCGTCAGCGTCATTACCTTCCGGAATCAGGTCGTTTAAAAAGTTGAGAGTTATGCACCCTTCGTCTTTTCCGGCTTCGAGTAGTCTGGCTTTTATATCGGCAGGCACGGGCTAACCTCTCCTGGTTGCAAAATTTTTTTCAGTTGCGGGCAAATACTGATTTTTAGTGTGACCGAGCAGAAAACTTGGCATTATACAAATAGTAATAGATCATGGCAAGAAAAAGTGAGAAAAAAATAATTAGTATTTTTTATGCTGCTTTCGGGTTTTCGAAAACAATATGCGAAAAAAATGTTGACACTGGGCATATTAGCCAATAGTATTGCGCATCATATACGAAAAATCATGCGCATATCCTTCCTTTTTTTAAGCTAAGACCAAGATAGTCCGAGAATATATATCAGCCCCTAACCAATTTTTCAGAAAACAACCTGTTCAATTTCATATCTTGCTCTCTGTTAAATTTCCGCATCGTTGAAAATCTTTAGGTATATCAAGCCATAAGATCGTGGCTTGGTTCCTGGTATTTTCGTGATTCTGTGGAAACATTTCAAGATTTTTCATTTCAGATTTTTTCTGTTGTGATGAAGCCGGGCGCGGATGTCTTGCCGCTCACGTTTTCTAGTCAGGTCTGGTTCAAATTATTTTTTAAAGATTGCCTGGGGTGCCGCAGTTCAAACTATAGCTGAGTTGAGCAGCTTGTCTGCTAAAACGAAACTTATGCCCCTTGGGCGAATATCATATTGAGAACAGTATACGGGAGATGGAGAAAGGGATTGTATGAACTTATCTGAACTTAAATTGATGAAAATCACCGAGCTGACCAAGCTCGCCAAGGATTACCGTATTGAAGAATACAGCGCCATGCGCAAGCAAGAGCTGATTTTTGCCATCCTGCAGGCCGTTGGCGGGCAGGCAGAGAAAAATGGGGAGAACTGGGGCAGCGGCGTGCTAGAGGTGCTGCCCGATGGGTTCGGTTTTTTGCGGGCGCCGTATTACAATTATCTGCCCGGGCCTGATGATATCTATGTCTCGCCTTCCCAGATCAGGCGCCTCAATCTTCGGACTGGTGACACCATTGAGGGGCCGGTACGCACCCCCAAGGAAGGTGAGCGCTATTTTGCCCTGCTCAAGGTTGACAGTGTCAATTTTGACCCGCCAGAAAAGGCTCGGGATAAAACCCTGTTTTCCAACCTTACCCCCTTGCACCCCCAGGAGCGTATCAACCTTGAGCGGGAGCCGGACAACTATTCCATGCGGATCATGGATATCATGGCTCCTATCGGCAAGGGCCAGCGCGGCTTGATTGTCGCTCCCCCCAGAACTGGCAAGACCGTGTTGATCAAGGATATTGCCAATAGTATCACCAAGAATCATAAAGAGATTATTCTCATTGTGCTGCTCATTGACGAGCGGCCGGAAGAAGTCACCGACATGGCAAGGGGAGTTGATGCCGAGGTGATCAGTTCCACCTTTGACGAGCCCCCCCAGCGTCATATCCAGGTGGCCGAGATGGTTCTTGACAAGGCCCGGCGGCTGGTGGAGCATAAAAAGGATGTGGTGATCCTGCTGGACAGCATTACCCGTCTGGCCAGAGCCTACAACACGGTAGTGCCGCCCAGCGGCAAGGTTCTTTCCGGCGGGGTTGACTCTAACGCCCTGCATCGGCCGAAGCGGTTCTTTGGCGCGGCGCGAAATATTGAAGAGGGCGGCAGTCTGACCATCCTCGCCTCAGCCCTGATCGAGACCGGCAGCCGGATGGATGAGGTTATCTTCGAGGAGTTCAAGGGCACTGGCAACATGGAGCTTGTACTCGACCGGAAGATCGCAGATCGCAGGATTTTCCCCGCCATTGATATGGCCAAGTCTGGAACCAGAAAGGAAGAGCTGCTGCTCACGGCGGAAGAATTGAACAAGGTCTGGATCTTGCGCAAACTCCTGGGATCCATGAATCCTATTGACGCCATGGAGTTTTTTCTGAACAAAATGAAGGGAACCCGTTCCAATGCAGATTTTTTTGACATGATGAAGGGCGGTTGATTTTGCTTGGCCAATAATTACTGGCTTGCAAAAAAAAGAAGATCAAGATATAAACCACTGTTTTTTGTCTATCTGGCAGAAAAATGTACTCCGTCCGGGTGGTGGATAAAGCTGAGTTGAGCAGCTTGGCTGTTCAAACGAAACTTTTGCCCTTGGGGTGTAACTGATTAATAGTTAATTTAATAGAGGATTCTGTCCATGAAAGAAGGTGCGCATCCCGAATATCATAAAATCGATGCCGTCTGTGCCTGTGGCAATGCAGTTGAGCTTGGTTCGGTTCTTTCTGCAATAAAAGTGGAAATCTGTTCAGCCTGCCATCCTTTTTTCACCGGCAAGCAAAAGCTGATTGACTCTGCTGGCCGGATTGAGAAGTTCAACAAGAAGTATGGCAAGCAGCAAGCAGCCGAATAAGGAAAACTTTTTGTCTGTTGATGACGCCTTTGGGTCATCCCTGCTAGGGGAGATGGCTCCGGGGCGTTCCTTTTTTTGCGAGAGCATCATGTTTGCCCAACTTGAAAATGTTGCAGAACGCAAGCTGGCTCTTGAGGCCAGACTTTCAGAGCCGCAGTTGGCAGGTGATCAAGCCGAATTTCGCCGGGTTGCCAAAGAACATGCCCAGCTGGCAAAACTTGATGATCTGTACAGCAACTATACGAAGGTAGGCAGGGAAATCGCTGATAATCGTCTTCTGCTTCAGGAGGAAGATGACAGCGAAATTAAGGAGCTTGTCCGGGTTGATCTTGCGGAGTTGGAAATACGCCAGGAGGAATTGACCAAGGAGCTTCGGGTTGCCCTGCTCCCCAAGGATCCCAATGATGATAAAAATACCCTTCTGGAGATCAGGGCCGGCACCGGCGGGGACGAGGCGGCCCTGTTTGTCAGCGATCTGTTCAGGATGTACAGTCGGTATGCCGAGCAGCAGGGGTGGAAGGTTGAAGTGATGACCAGCAATCCTACCGGAATCGGGGGGTTTAAGGAAATCATCGCCCTGATCAGCGGCGAACATGTCTACAGCAAATTAAAATATGAATCAGGGGCCCATCGGGTGCAGCGTGTTCCCGAGACCGAAACCCAGGGACGGATCCATACCTCCGCTGTTACCGTGGCGGTTTTGCCAGAGGCGGAAGAGGTCGAGGTTGACATTGCCCCCAATGATCTGAGGTTCGATGTTTATCGTTCTACCGGCTCCGGCGGGCAGAGCGTCAATACCACCGATTCGGCGGTTCGAGTCACCCATCTGCCCACCGGGCTGGTGGTGACCTGTCAGGATGAAAAATCCCAGCACAAGAACAAGGCCAAGGCCTTGCAGGTTCTCCGGGCCAGGCTTTTCGACAAGATGCAGCGAGAACAGGACGAGCGGATGTCCGCAGACCGGAAAACCCAGGTGGGCAGTGGTGATCGGAGCGAACGTATCCGGACCTATAATTTCCCGCAGGGCAGGGTCAGTGATCATCGGATCAATCTCACCCTGTATCAGCTTGATGAAATCCTTTTGGGAAAACTTGACGATATCATCAACCCCCTCATTGTTCATTTCCAGACAGAAGCCTTGCAGATCATGCAATAAGGCGTGCTTCGTGGAGGCGGGTTGCCCGCTTTCCCTTGGCCCGGAAGATCCTCATGGTGCTTAAACAGGTATATCTTGAGAGTGTTCAACGCCTTGCCTGCGCGGGTGTTGCCGAGGCGGAGGTTGAAGCCGCGCTTTTGCTGGGCCATGTTCTGGGCTATTCCCGCAGCCAGTTCTTTCTTGCGCTGGAGCAGCAACTTTCTCAGCCGCATCTTTCTCTTTTTAATACCCTCCTTGCCCGGCGTCTCCTGCGCGAGCCCTTGGCCTATCTTACCGGCGAGCAGGAATTCTGGTCGCTGCCCTTTGCGGTTTCCAAGCAGGTTCTTATCCCCCGGCCCGAGACCGAGGAGCTTCTTGAAAAAATTTTTGCCACGCTGAGAGAGGTCGGTTTGCCGCCAGGCCCGGTGCTGGATCTGGGGGTCGGAAGTGGGGCGATCACTGTTGTGTTGGCCCGCGAACTTGAGGATCGTTTGGTGTTTGGGGTGGATCTTTCCTTGGAGACCCTGTTGGTTGCCAGGGAAAATATCAGGCGCCATCAGGTTGAGTCCAGGATATTTCTGCTCAACGGCGACTGGTTGACCGCTATCCGGCAGGAAAGAAGGTTTGCTCTGGTTGTCTCCAATCCGCCCTATATAGCCGCAACAGTCATGGATACCCTGCAGCCGGAAGTGCGGGATTTCGAGCCGCATCGCGCCCTGAACGGGGGGGCTGACGGCCTCTCCGAGATCCGGGCCCTGGCCGCGCAGGTTCACCCGGTAATGCTGTCCGGCGGTCTTTTTTTCATGGAGATCGGCGCTGATCAACAGGAGGCGGTGCTGAAAATCTTTGCTTCCTTTCCGGAATATGATAGGTTGCAGATCCATCCTGATCTGGCCGGTTTGCCGCGAATTTTCCAGGCCCAGCGCTGCTGAACCGTAGTAGCAGTATTTTTCCCCGCGATTTTTTTATAAGAGAGAAACCCATGGACAAGATAGTTATTGAAGGCGGGTATCCCCTGCATGGCGAGATTGCGGTGAGCGGCGCCAAAAATGCGGCCCTGCCGCTGATGGCCGCCTGTCTGCTGAGCGCCGAGCCGATAATTTTACGGAATGTGCCGGATCTTCGGGATGTGCGCACCTTTCTTGCCCTGCTTGAGTCTTTCGGGGTCAAGTGGCAGAAAGAAGGCACGGTGCTGGTGCTTGATGCCTCAACGATCACCAACTGTGAGGCCTCCTATGAGCTGGTGAAGACCATGCGGGCCTCGGTGCTGGTTCTGGGGCCGCTTCTGGCCCGGCTGGGCATGGCCCGGGTTTCCCTGCCTGGAGGCTGCGCCATTGGCGCCCGGCCCATCAATTTTCATCTCCAGGGTCTGGAAAAACTTGGCTCCCAGTATGAATTGAATCAGGGCTATGTCGAGGCCAAGGCCAAGGGCCGGTTGCAGGGAGGCACGGTTTGTTTTGATATCCCTTCGGTTACCGGGACGGAGAATATCCTCATGGCCGCGACCCTGGCTAAGGGCGTTACCGTGCTCAAGAACGCGGCCCGTGAGCCGGAAATCGGGAATCTGGTCGATCTGCTTACGGCCATGGGGGCGCGGATCAAAGGTAAGGATTCCGATACCCTGGTGGTTGAGGGGGTGGAGAAACTGCATGGGGCCGAAATGGAGGTTATCCCTGACCGGATCGAGGCGGGAACCTATCTCCTCGCTGTTGGTGCGGTTGGCGGCGAGGCCACGATAACCCACTGCAATCCGCAGCATCTCCCTTCGTTGCTGGAAAAATTACGGGCGGCAGGGCTGTCGCTTGAGGAGGGGCAGGACTGCATCCATGTCACCCGCAAGGGGCCGCTTAAAAGCGTGGACATCAAGACCATGCCCTATCCTGGTTTCCCGACGGATCTTCAGGCCCAGATCATGGCCTTGATGACCTTGAGTACCGGCCTGAGTGTGATCGCCGAAACCATCTTCGAGAACCGCTTCATGCACGTGGCTGAACTGCGCCGCATGGGGGCAGACATCAAGGTGGATGGTCACAGCGCCATCGTCACCGGCACTGGCCGCTTGAGCGGGGCGCCAGTGATGGCCACGGATCTGCGGGCCAGCGCCTCCCTGGTGATTGCGGCTCTTGCCGCCGAGGGAGAAACCCAGATTTCCCGGGTTTATCATCTGGATCGGGGCTATGACAATCTGGTGGGCAAACTTTCTGCGGCCGGGGCCAGGATCAGGCGCGAGAAAGAGTGATTCCTCCCGGCAGGACGAAACGCACTTCATCGAGGTGTGTTTTGTCCTGCCGGAGTTGCATGCCTGGTAAGATAGCTGTCCAACTGGTTGGCAAACGCCTGAAGATGAACCTTGCTCAAGGTCGAGGGGCCGCCGGTAATGGCGCCGGTTGAGCGCAACTCGTCCATGAAGTTCCGACGCGCCAGGTGTTCCTGGATGGTGTCGGGGGTATAGAGGGTGCCTCTTGGATTCAGAGCGGTTGCCGAGGCTGCGACTACCTCGGCAGCCAGGGGAATATCTGCGGTGATTACCAGATCGCCAGGGGCAAGGCTGGCGATGATTTTGGCGTCCGCGACATTGAAGCCCGCTTGGACTTGCACGGCCTTGATAAATGGCGAGCGGGGAATCTTCAGGCCGTGGTTCGCCACCAGGATGCTCTCAACCCGCATACGCTCCGCAGCCCGGAACAGGATCTCCTTTACCGGGCCGGGGCAGGCATCGGCGTCAATCCAGATGCGCATGTGCGGAGTCTCTTTCCCGCAGGTCGCAGGCCGTTGTCAATCTTCCCCCATGTCGAAATCTATCATGTCATTGGCCAGTCCTAAAAAAACACCCAGTGAATCGCTGAGATTCTTCACGATCTGGCTGTGGGTCAGTTTCTCCTCAACGGTCTTGGCCTTTGCCATGGCCTTGAGAGCGGCACTTAATTCCTTTGCCAGACCATCCAAAATTTTTTCCGGATCCATGTTGTTTCCTTGCTTATTTAGATTAAGAACAGAAGTTGCCTCAGGTCTTTCCTGTTCAGGTGTAATTGATGGACTTGCAACAACTCATTTTTTAACGCAGAGGCGCAAAGTTTTAATCCTTTTATTTTAAGACGTTGTCTTTGCGACTCTACGTTTTGGCGTTATGTTTTTTAGTTGTGACAAGATCCTCAACTTTTTCTTTTTTGCGAGGGCATCATTTTTGGATCACCCACCTGCCTTCATTGTCCCGGCAGGCCGTGGAGACCACCTTTTCCGGGCGTCCGTCCACGGTGGCGAGAATTTCAGCCTCCCGGCAAACCTGTCCTGATGGCTGCGTGTAAGCAGGTTTTGGGGTCACGGCGTAGGTGCGCTTGCTGTCCGGGTTGACCCATTGGGTGCGTTGGTGAGAGGGTGAGCTCTCGTATACCTGGTTGAGTTGGGCCTGGTCAAATTTGTCCATCTCGTTGCCAACGATATAGCCCAGCAAACCGCCCACTGCCGCGCCGATCAGGGTTCCCGTGGTGTTGCGGCCGATGGCCTGCCCGGCGATGGCGCCGGTTGCCGCTCCGATAGCTGCGCCGCTTGTTCCCTTCGAGGTATTGGTAGCGCAGCCGGAGATGGCCAGCATAAAAATGATCGCCGCCGCTATTATCTTCCATCCATGTTTTTTCTGCATTGTTTTCTCCTCGTCTTGTTTGGTTTCCTGCCTGGTTCATGTCTTGTGCCGTAGCAGCAACTGGTTATGTGAAAATGATATAACGATTGCCGGTAAACGTCAATGGAGAGAATCTGGCAGGGATCAAGTTTGATGGACTCGTAACAACTTATTGTTTAACGCAGAGGCGCAAAGTCGCAAGGTTTTAATCCTTTTATTTTAACATGTTGCACCCAAAGGGTATAAGTTTGTTGAAATCGTAAAAAGCCACATGTCAGTCGTCGGCAGCAGTGCCGACATCACAACGGGTATTAATCTGTAAGTGTTTGATTTCGTGTGGTGGGCCTGTGAATTTTTCAGGTTGTTACGAGTTTATAAGATTTCGTTTGAGCAGGCAAGCTACTCAACTCAGCTTTATCTTTGCGCCTCTGCGTTCTGTCGTTAAGTTTCTTGCCGGAAGAGATGATGCGCCAGCGGGCCTTGGCCTTTGCCGAGAGCAAGGCGGGCGCTTTGCCGCAGGAGGGTATCCATGAAGGCCACCGCCTTGAAAAAGGCGTCCTGGTCATTGCCGTACAGCAGGTGGCAGGCGGTGAAGGCGGAGGCAAAGGTGCAGCCGGTGCCGTGGGTGTTTCTGGTGGTGAGCCGCGCATGTCTGGCGGTGAGGATTTTTTGGCCTGATTCTTGTCTGAGAATCAGGAAATCCTCTATCTCCCCGGCCTGTTCCAGAAGATGCCCTCCGGTGAGTACAATGGCCCGCAACTTGGGATAGTGGGAGAGCAGGGCGGTTGCCGCCTCTATTGCTTCCTGCGGTGTTTTAAGGTTTTGCCCGGTCAGGGTTGCCAGTTCAGGCAGGTTGGGGGTGAGGACCGTGGCGGCGCTGAGCAGGGCGTGCAGACCTGCATTGCTCTTGGTTTTCCGAAAGAGTTCGTGGCCATCGCTTGCCGTAAGCACCGGGTCGCAGATGACCTCGCCTGAGAAATCGTGCAGAGCCTCGGCCACAGCCAGGGCAATTTCGTCGGCGCCAAGCATGCCTGTTTTGATGTGGCTGACAGGCAGATCTGCCAGGACAATCTGGATCTGTTTCTTGACAAATTCCGGGGCAACGGGCAGACAGGAGGCAACGCCAAGGCTGTTCTGGGCGGTCAGGCAGGTGATTGCCGCCCCCCCATAAACTCCAAGGGCGGTGAAGGTCTTGAGATCCGCCTGGATACCTGCCCCGCCGGAGGGATCGGAGCCGGCAATGCTTAGAATCGCTTGCGAATCATGCCGATTTGGGAGGTGAACTTCTCTGCTTATGTGGGGAAGGGCCGATTCAGACACAACCGCAGCCGTGGTTTTTGTTGCAGCCCCCAGCTTTTTCGGGCGCAGGGGTGTCGATGGAAAGCAGGGTGATCTGGTAGGTGATATCCTGTCCGGCCAGCGGGTGATTGAAGTCAACGGTCACTGTTTTTGCAGCAACCGAGAGCACTGTGGCCGGAACCTTGTGCTGCTGTCCATCCCGTTCCATATTCATGCCGATGATCATCCCTGCCGTGAGGGGTTGGTCGGCAAAACCCTGGCGGCTGACGGTTATGATCAGGTCTTCATTTTTCAGGCCATAGGCATCCTTGGCCGCAACGGTGATGCTCCTGGTTTCTTTAGCCGCCATGCCCAGCACCGCCTGCTCGAAGGCGGGCAGCACACTGCCGGTTCCAAGCTGGAATTGCAGGGGGCCGGTATCCTGGGAGGAATCAAATTTTTCACCGGTGGCCAGAAGGCCATCATAAACAATGGTGACTGAGTCGTTTGGGGAAACCTTTGGCATGGGGTGTCACTCCTCTATATCCAGTTGTGATAGCGCTGGTGGTGTAAAGCGTAAACGTACGGCGACGATGCTGGATAGTTACCACTTAGTTTTCTAAACTCAAGAGAAAACAGTCAGAACCACGAGATTGTCATTTTCGCGCGAACATCTGAAGGCCAGATATTCTGGCCTGGCCGGTATCGTTGCCCTTTTTGGGAGGTTGAGGTATGGTGTTTCTCTGGCAAGAGGGCCAAGTCCCTCATAAGATTACCTCTCCTTGTAAAGACTCTGACCGTGACCGATAAGACCCATATCCAGACACTTCAGACAGACCTGCGCCTGCTTGAGCAGGATCTCGGTTATCATTTCCAGAACCGCTTTCTTCTGCAAAAGGCCATGATTCACAGCTCCCACGCCTTTGAACAGGGCAGGCAGACGCATAAGGACAATGAAACCCTGGAGTTTTTGGGGGACGCTGTTCTCGATCTCACCGTGGGGCACGCGCTTTTCCGGCATTTTCCGGAGATGCGGGAGGGTGATCTCACCAGGCTGCGGGCGGCCCTGGTCAATGAGCGGCACCTGGCCCGGATGGCAAGGGATCTTGATCTGGGTCGGTATCTGTTGTTGGGCAAGGGCGAGGAGGTTAATCTTGGCAGGGGCAAGGACTCTATTCTTTCCTGTGCCTTTGAGGCGGTGGCTGGAGCTATTTTTCTCGATGGCGGCTACGAGGTGGCCGCCGAATTTGTCGAGCGTCATTTTACTCCCTGGTTTGATGACCGACAGCAGACTATGTTTCTGGCCGATGCCAAGAGTTCGCTTCAGGAACTTCTTCAGGAGCAGTTCAATGAGGCCCCTCGTTATGTGCTGGAGGGGGAGGAGGGGCCGGATCACAGCAAGACCTTTCATGTCTCGGTTCGTTTCCGGGCGGAAACCCTTGGCCAGGGCAGCGCCCGCAGCAAGAAGGTGGCGGAGCAGGAGGCTGCGGCCATGGCCCTCAAGCATCTCGCCAAAGGCCAGTGATTCGTGGAGTCAAGGTGCCTCTCTTCTAAAGCAACGCCCCCGCCATTTGTTATTCCCATCTTCATTGCCCACCAGGGCTGTCCCCATCAATGCCTGTTCTGTAATCAGCGCAGGATCACCGGCGTTGTGGAGGGTCTGGTCGGGCCCCGTGAGGTGGAGGAAACCATCCGCACCCAGCTGGCCTGGCCTCGCCGCTATCCGGCCGCCCCGGTGCAGGTGGCCTTTTACGGGGGCAGTTTTACCGGCCTGGCCAGGGAGCGGCAGGAGGAATTGCTTGGCGCGGTGCAGCCCTTTCTGGCTGCGGGTCAGGTTCAGGAGCTGAGGCTTTCCACCAGACCGGATTATGTTACCCCGGAGATCGCCGGTTTTTTGCGGGAGTATGGGGTGAGGATTGTGGAGTTGGGCGCCCAGTCGCTGGATGACCGGGTGCTTGCCGCCAGCGGCCGGGGGCATACCGTGGCTCAGGTGCGGACGGCGGTTGCCTGTCTGAAAGAGGCAGGGCTTCTGGTTGGGTTGCAGCTCATGCTCGGCCTGCCTGGTGAGAGTACAGCTATGGCCCTGGCCAGCGCGCGTCAGGCCGTGGCTCTTGAGCCCGATCTGGTCAGGCTTTATCCCTGTCTGGTTGTCTCGGGTAGTCCTCTGGCGGAACTCTACCGGCAGGGGCGGTATCAGCCCCTTGGCCTGCCTCAGGCCGTGGCTCTGGCTGGCCGGCTCTGGGTCATTTTTAAGGCGCACCGGATTGCGGTGGTGCGGATGGGCTTGCAACCCTCGGTCTCGCTGGAAAAGGCGGTGCTGGCCGGGCCATACCATCCGGCCTTTGGCGAATTGGTTCTTTCCCGGCTTTTTTTTAAAAAGGTTCGCGCCGCGCTTTTTGCCCGCCTCCCCCAACAGCCTCATCGTCTTTGTCTTGCCAGGGCGGATGAGTCCATCTATCGGGGCAGGGGCAACGGCAATGTTAAAAGGCTTGCCGCCTTGGGGCTTCTTGAGGGGGTGGAAACGGTGTTCAGTGCGAGCCAGCCTCGACAGACCGTGCTTCTGACCCCGCTGGTGCCTTGAGAAAACGGTCGATTTCAGGAGGAACGGTTAGAGGGAGGATTTTTTTTTGGCCTGAAAGAGCTGGCAATGGATGCCGGAGCTGATAAAGACTACCGTGGCCGGATACTGGAGCGATTTGAAGCCCAAGGCCTTGCAGCCGTAAGGACGCGCCGGTTCGTGGGTGATCTGGAAATGGAGGCAGGCCAGGCAGTTTGGCCGCTCAGTGCTTGCGGAAGGCATTGGCCTTATCTCAGACAAGGCCCGGGGGCCGGGGCTGCCGCGCCTCCGCTTCAAGGCCGCGCAGGAGAACGAAGCGGCCCAGCGGCGTTACCTGGCAGGGGAAGCTGCCCACGAAAAGGGGGTTGTCGCACAGCCCGCCGGAAAGGTAGAGTCTGGCAGGCGAACCGGCAAAGCGGTAGGCGTTGAGGGCAATCCCCTTGACAAAGCGGGCTACCGCCTCGGCTACCGGCACCCCGGCGATCACGGTGTCAAAGATGTCGCTCATCCCCAGAACCCCGCAGGTTACGGAAAAGGTCTGCTCCGGCACCAGCAGGCTGGCATAATCAAGCTCGTAATACCTTTCCAATAGCTCGATGGTGAAGCCCATCGAGGCCCCGCATTCCGCGTTCCAGCCCATATCCGCCAGCTTGCCGTTTTTGTACTTGATGAATTTGATGTCCCGGCTGCCGCAGTCGAGCAACACATACTCCTTTTCTCTGATCATAGTCTCGCCGCCTCTGGCCAGGGCAATGAGCTCGTTGACGTAGCGGTCGGCGAAGCGTTTGCCGTTGTGGCCGGTGGCGAGATTTACCCGCGTTTCTCCGGGCAGCTCCTTGGTAGCGATGATGGTTGGCCCGGCTCCAGGGGCATCGAGATCGAGAAATTTGCAGTAGGAGGTGCCGAAGTCGCCTAAGATCATGGTCTTACCCCGGAAAGTTCGAGGAAGGCCTGAACCTTGGCCCGGGCGCTGCTGGTGGTGTGGACATCCACGTCCAGATACAGGGCGTGGGGATGTTTTTTTGCCAGATACCGGGCCAGCGCGGTTTTGGCGCAGAAGGACTGGGCAAAGAAAACCGTGGGCACCTCTGGGTTGAAGACGCTTTCGAGAGCGTGATCTGCCGGGGTCTTGTTTTCCATGCAGCGGGCCCAGCCGTAGATGTGAGTGGCCTCAGGGAACAGTTCGAGGATGGAAAAATCCCTGGGCGGCACCCCCCAGAAACCGGCGCATGGCTTACAGGGTGGTGGCGTATTCTGGTAAGCCGCCGCTGATTTGACCCCGGTGGTGATGGTCTGCATCCTGGCGATGAGGGGCAGTCTGGCCTGACACAGGGGAACGCCGAAGGCTGCGGTGTCTGTGTTCTTGGTGCAGATTACCGGAATTGGCAGGGCCTCGGCCAGGATGGTGGCGGTGTGCAAGGCGCAATCGCATTTGCCGGGGCCGGTGTCAACATAGATGGCGTCAAGCTCAAGGTGCAGGGCGTTGACCACGGCGGTACGGAGGATGGCGCAGTAAACCCTGGGCAGGAAGGGGCTGGCGGTTTCGAGATCCTCCCGAACCAGGGGCTCGTCCAGATCATGGATGAGCAGGCCGTATTCGTTGGCGGCCCGGATCACGGCCAGGGGTGGAATGCCGATGATGCCGATCTTCTGGAAGTGGCTGATGGTGGCGGCTAAGTGGGTTGGATCGTGGGCCATTTAGGGGTGCTATTGGTTGTGTTTTTTCAGGAGAAAGCAGCCAAGGGCGAGGGTCAGGAGATGGATTGACCAGGAGGCGATACCGGGTGGCAGGGTGGCGGCCCTGGCCAGGGACTGGCCGGCGCTCCAGGCGCCCCAGGCGGCAAAGGCCAGGCCGCAGCTGGCCGGGATGGCATAGGTCAGATCGCGGCCCTTGGTTTTATGCACCGAGAGCAGCACGGGAAGCCCCAGAAACAGCAGGGGAAGGCCCAGAAAGATGTAGGAGAATCGGCGGTGGAATTCCAGCAGCGCTTCGTGGTTGGCAGCCTTGCTGTCCATGGCCTGCCGCAGGAGCTTGGAATATGAAAGTTCCTCCATTTTGTATGGCGGGACAAAGAAATCATCCGGCTGTTCGCTAAAAGTCTGGGAAAGGGTCTTGAAGATCTTTACCGAAAAGCCGCCCTTGTCGGTGCGGACTTTTTGCTGGCCATTTTTGAGCAGCCAGGCGCCCTCTTCCCAGGTGGCGCTTTCGGCGGTGAGCAGGGTTGTCAGGCCGTGTTCCGCGTCATAGGCGGCAAAGGAGAAATTTTTGAACTCGTTTTTCCTGAGATCGGGGCGAAGAAAGGAAAAGATTCCCTCTGTGCCCCGGAAATAGGTGCGACCGTCCCGGAGAATGCCCCTGGGGATCTGGTTGTTGACCTCCTCGTACCAGATGCGGTTGGCCGCCGTCGTGGTGGCAGGTAAAACCCATTGCCCAACGGCCAGGGTGAGCAGGGTGAAGAGGGCCGCCGCGATCAGCAGGGGGCGGATGATGCGGATCACGTTGATCCCGCCGGCCATGAGGGCCATAAATTCAAAATGCTGGTTGAGAATACCCAGGGTGATGACCCCGGCCAGCAGGATACAGACAGGGATCAACTGGATGTAGATGGAAGGCAGCTTGAACAGCAGGTATTTGATGGCCAGGCCGATGGTTTTTTGTGACTCCAGGAAATTGTCCACCCGCTCAAAAAAATCAACCAGCAGATAGATGGCGAGCAGAGAGCAGATAACCAGGGCCAGGTTTTTGGCGAACTGGGCCATGAGATAGCGATCCAGCAGCTTCATCGCTTTTCTCCGGCTTTGCCTGCCGACCATCTGGTCAGCAGGGCCAGCGCTGGTTTGCTCAGGCGCACAAGAAAGAGCGGGGCGGTCTCCTTTGCCACCTGCCTGATGAGCATAAGGGTGAAAAGGGCGGTCAGGATATTGGCCAGCCAGAGTCCGGCTGCGACCGGGAGATGGCCGCTTTCCGCGCTGGCTCGGCCAGCGGTGAACAGGATGTAGTAGAGGACAAAAAGCAGCAGGCCCAGCGGCAGGCCCAGTGGCCGGTGGCCAGGCCGGGCCAGCATGGTCAGGGGCAGGCCCAGGATGGTCAGGATGAAGCAGCCCACCGGCAGGGCCAGGCGGGTATGGTATTCGATGAGCATGCTTATTCCCTTGGTGCTTTTGGGGCCATGGCTTGCGGCCTGTTCCAGCAGTTGCCTCTGGTTCAGGCCGTTTTTCCCGACCTCGGTAATTGAGGTGCCAGCGAGTTCCGTGGGTGCTTTTATGGGCAGATTGATCTGGTAGCGGTCGAAGCTGATGGTCTGGGTGATCTTCTCGTTGGCCCGGTGCAGAGTGCCGTCCGCCAGGGTAAGGGAGATCAGCATGTTCTCGGGCTGGGCGGCAAGGCTGCCGGTTTTGGCGATAATGGTGAAAGGCGTGTCGCCGTGGCGCAGGTCAGAGACATACACCCCTTGCCATTGGCGGGTTTGCTGATCCACTACGTCAATATACAGCACAACCTTGGCAAGTCCTTCGCTGAACTGCCCGGGCTGAACGCCCTTGTCGATTTTTTCCTTGGCCATCTGCAAAAAAAGCGTTTTCATGGCTATGGTGCCCTGGGGGATCAGGGTGACTGCGGAAAACCAGGTGAGCAGGGAGGTGGACAGGGCGATGAGGAGTACCGGGGGCAGCAGGCGGAGCAGGCCGATGCCGGTGGCCTTCAGGGCCATGATTTCGTTGTCGTTTACCATCCTGGTTATCGCGACAATGACTGCGGTCATGCTGGCCATGGGAAGGGAAAACAGCATCAATTTGGGGAGCATGTAGGCGCAGAGGCGGAAAAAATCACCGGCGTTAACCCCGAAATCCAGGATCACGCTGAGCAGGGGGACAAGCCGGCCTAAAAAGAGGATGGCGTTGATGATGAGAAAGCTGGCGAAGAACGGGGCCAGAATCTCGGTGGCGATATAGGTGTAGAGCAATAAGGGCATGATTTTTTAGTGATCCTTGTTTCAGCATAACGGCTTTATGCCTCTTTACCATTGCCCCTTCTGAACGTCAAGCTCGCCGCCGTGGTGATGCTGCTGCGGTCAGGGATTAGAGAGAGGCTGGCTTTTTTTTGACTTTTCCCGGCAGGAGGCATAGTATGGTCTGGCAGGATGCAGACGCTCATGAAGAATCTTTGCGGAGTTGCCCGATTATGCTGAATCCCTTGGTGCGCGCCATTGTGGTTGCTGCGCCTCTTCCCAGTCTTGGCGACAACACCGGCGATCTCGACCGCTTGAAAAAGGCGCTTGCCCCGCAACTGGCCGGGGTTATGCCGGTGGTGCCGTATCAGCGGCTGAGCAAGGTGGCCGGGCGCTTCCGCGCCGCAGGCTTTACTGGCGTTGCTCTTGTCAATGCGATGCCTGGCCCCCCGCTTTTGGTTGATTTCCTTCCCCAGTCGCCGTTGGTTCTGACCGGAATGGCCCTTGACCTTGGCACCACCCATCTCGAAGCAACCCTGGT
This sequence comes from Deltaproteobacteria bacterium RIFOXYD12_FULL_55_16, assembly GCA_001799255.1. Taxonomy (GTDB): domain Bacteria; phylum Desulfobacterota; class Desulfobulbia; order Desulfobulbales; family Desulfurivibrionaceae; genus Thiovibrio. The sequence goes on along the minus strand of MGTC01000050.1, from coordinate 3,636 downwards.
GGATCTGGTCACCGGGGCAATTCTGGCCCGGGCAGATCTGGAAAACTGGCAGATTGTTTACGGGGCTGATATCCTCACCCGCATCCATCACGCGGCCAGCGACGAGGGCATGGCAGAGCTGCATCAGGCCATAATCGGCTCGGTCAATGAGCTGGCTGCGGAATTGTCCAGGCTTGCCGGTTTGGCGGGGGATGCGATTAGGGCGCTTTCGGTGTCCGGCAACACCAGCATGGTTCATTTCTTTCTTAAGCTCAACCCCTGCCATCTCTGCCGTGAACCCTACATCCCCATGGTCAATGCCCCTGATCCCTTTCTGGCCGGCGAGCTCCATCTGGCTATTCACCCGGCCGCGCCGGTTTGGATTCTGCCCAGCGTGGGCAGCTATTTCGGCGGGGATCTGATCTCCGGCGTCCTGGCCAGCGGCCTTGACCAGCAGCCGGAGACCTGCATGCTCATTGATGTGGGCACCAATGCCGAAGTGATTGTCGGCAACCGGGAATGGCTCATCGCCTGCGCCGGGGCGGCAGGCCCGGCTCTGGAGGGCGGCGTGGCCCGGATGGGCATGCGGGCAGGCCCAGGCGCTATCGAGCATCTGCGGATCGATCCGGTCAGCGGCGAGATCAGTTATGAAACCATCGGCAAGGGCAGGCCCAAGGGACTCTGCGGCTCCGGGCTCATCGATCTGGTGGCGGAGCTGTATCTTACCCGGCAGATTGATATCCGGGGCAAATTCCGGCCCCAGGCTGCCGGTGCCCGGCTGCTTGAGGGAAGCGAAGGCTGGCAGTTCGTGGTGGTGCAGGGCAAGGATTCGGCGGATGGCCAGCCGGTGGTTCTGGGGCAGGTGGATCTTGAGGCGCTTATGCGCTCCAAGGCGGCCATGTACGCCATTCTCACCACCCTGCTCAATCAGGTGGGGGTTGCCTTTGCTGATCTGCGCCGCATTTATGTGGCCGGGGCTTTTGGTCGGCATATCTCACCCAGGCAGGCCATTGTTCTGGGAATGCTGCCCGATCTGCCTCTTGCTCTTTATGAACCGGTGGGCAACAGCTCTCTGGCCGGGGCGCAGATGGTGCTTCTTGAAAGTCAGGCGCGGGAGCGCGCCTTGGAACTGGCCGGAAAAATCACTTATCTTGAGTTGAACGTCAACCAGGAATTCATGCTTCGTTTTTCCGCTTCCCGCTTTATCCCTCACACCGATCATGCCTTGTTCCCCTCAGTCCCGGTTTTTGCCGGAGAATAGACCGCAAAGGTAAATTTTTGAATTTTTTTTCAACCTGTGGTATAGGGGCATCGGTTGTCTGGCGCTGCAGTGCCGAAAAAACAGATGGCTGTGCTGTTGTTTAACAGTTACGGCGGTGGAGATCTTGTGAACGAGAAGGCAAGGGTTGAAGTTCCCAAAAAACCGGTGTCCAACAAAAAGAAGACCGCCAAAGAACGGTTGTTCGAGTTGTGTTCTTTTTTTGGCAAGGAGGACACGGTTCTGGTGGTCATCAATGCCGACCCGGACGCCATCGCCAGCGCCATGGCCTTGAAGCGACTGCTCCGTTACCGGGTGAAAAGCGTCACCATCGCCTATCCCAATGAAATCAGACGACTGAACAACGTGGTCATGGTGGATTTGCTGAAGGTCACCATGGAACGTCTGCATACGGTCAAGGTCGGGGATTTCAGTAAAAAGGTGATGCTGGATTCCCAGCCCTGTCATCTGCCCTGTTTTGAGAATATCAATTTTGATGTGGTTATTGACCATCATCCTGCCAGCAAGGGCTGGGCGGCTCCCTTTGTTGATATCCGTAAGGATTTCGGCGCCACCGCCTCCATGCTTGTTGAGTACCTGCGGGCTGCCAGTCTGAAACCCTCGGTGGCCCTGGCTACCGCCCTTTTTTACGCGATCAAGGTTGATACCCGTAATTTTGAAAAAAAAGCCACCCTGGCGGATGCCATTTCCTTCCGTTATCTTTTTAATATCGCCAACCAGAATCTGGTCAGGAAGATAGAGCTTTCCTCCTTTCGCCGCTCCGAGCTGAATTATTTCAAAACCGCCTTAAACGAGATGAAGATCAGCAAGCAACGGTTGTATGCCCATCTTGGCCGGGTTTCCAGCCCGGATATGCTGGTGCTTATCGCCGATTTTTTTAACCAGGTTCACGATGTCGCCTGGGTTCTTGTCTCCGGCCTGCACAACGATAAACTGGTGGTCATTTTCCGCTGTGACGGCTACAAGAAAGACGCCGGGAGGCTGGCGGAAAAGATGTTTCAGTCGATCGGTTCGGCGGGCGGGCACCGGGAAGCGGCCAGGGCCGAGGTGCCGCTTAGAAATCTGCCTGCCGAGATGCAGGATTTTTCCACCAGAACCCTGATGGGTCTCACCACGAAATACCTGAAGTAATTTCCCCGCAATCTGAAAAAAGTGGCAAGGCGCGCTGCAAGTTGCGTGATAAGCCATGAGAAGAAGCAGCGAGGAGTCTAAATGAGCCAGCGACTTAACAAGAGACTCAAACCAAAAGCTGCGAACAATCAACTTGCGGCGCTTGTGCAAGCCAGATTCCAGCAAGCTCTGGCATTATATCAGAATGGACAGGCAGTCCAGGCGCAAACCCTCTTCGAAGAAATCCTTAAAGTGCAACCAAGGCATCTTGAGGCCTTGCATTTGTTGGGCGTGATTGCTGCTCAGGCTAAAAATCTGCAACGAGCAGTGGCGTTATTTGCTAAGGCCATTGAAATCAATCCCAATATTGCCACCTTCTACTTTAACCGTGGCCTGGCGCTCCAGGAACTCCATCAGTTTGAGGCAGCCTTGGCCAGTTATGACCAGGCCATTTTCATCAGGCCTGATGATGCGGATACCTGCCTTTACCGCGGCAATATGCTCGTGCAACTTGAGCAGCCAGAGGCAGCCTTAGCCAGTTACGACCAGGCTCTTGCCCTTAAGCCTGATTATGCGGAGGTCTGGCTCGATCGCGGTAATATACTTATGCAACTTGAGCGGCCAGAGGCAGCCTCAGCCAGTTATAACCAGGCCCTTGCCCTTAAGCCTGACTATGCGGAAGCCCACGGTAATCTTGGCCTTGCCCTCCAGAAACTAAGGCAGCCAGAGGCAGCCCTGGCCAGTTATGACCAGGCCCTTGCCCTTAAGCCTGACTATGCGGAAGCCTGGCAGAACCGGGGTAATATCCTCATCCAGCTGAAGAAGCCAGAGGCAGCCCTGGCCAGTTATGATCAGGTCATTGCCCTTAAGCCTGATTGTGCGGAAGGCTACAGCAGCAGGGGCAATGTATGCCAGGAACTCAAACAGCACCAGGCAGCCGTTGAAAGCTACGATAAGGCCCTGGCCATCAGGCCTGATTATGAGTTCTTGTACGGGCTGCGCCTAAACAGCAAGATGTGGCTCTGTGATTTTAGAGATGTAGGCAGTCAATTTATGGAATTGATTAAAAAAATTCAAGGTAACGAAAAGGCCTCCTCTTCATTCCCGGTTATTACTCTAAGTGCTTCCTTACCTCTTCAGCGTAAAGCTGCGGAGATCTGGACAACCGCTAAATATCCAAAGAATCTTTTACTGGGTGAGATAAAAAAGTATCCCCGGCACGAAAAGATCCGCCTCGGCTACTTTTCCATGGATTTCAGAATCCATCC
>MGTC01000049.1:42657-72668 GCA_001799255.1 Deltaproteobacteria bacterium RIFOXYD12_FULL_55_16 | reverse complement strand
GAAATTGGCGTTGTCTTTCACTGTCTGCATAACAACGCGTATTCAGTTTGCCAATCAGCCTGTCGCTTCCACGAATCAGCCTGCGCCCGACCCCCTTCATGTTCACCCACGGCTGCCCGGTGAAAGTGTGCAGCCGTATCGGCACACCTGCCAGGAATGCCGCAATGGCCGTAAGCAGGCCGGCCTTGGGAGTAGTCGAATGCGCGATATCGATATGAGCGCGCCGGAAAAACCGGTACAAGCGGAGCAAAGCCAGCAGATCCCGCCACGGCGAGATCGAGCGCGGGATATCAATGCTGACACAATTTATCCCCGGGACAGCCTCCAACGCGGCCATTTCAGGCCCGCCGCCAGTCACTACCGTTACCCGCGCCCCGCTGGCGCTGAGCAATTCTATCTGGCGTTTCAATTGAGAAACAACGAAGAAGGCAACCGTCGAGACACGGGCAATCCGTACATTCAACAGCGCTTCAGCTTGAACAACAGCTGGCTGTGTCTTGGATTTATCTGTCATGGCGCCCGTCATTGTCTCTGCTGTCTCCATGAGGCCAGCAACTCCAGCAACCCTTTTTCCATGGTCACCTGGTGACAATAGCCCAGCTCCCGTTCAATTCTTGTATTTGGATAAACTGCCCGGCTTGTCAGCGCATTAACCCTGGCCTCGGTAAGCGGCACCCCGGGAATATCCCCCAGCAATCTTACAAGGGCGCGAACAACTGGCTCTGGCAATCTCAGACGCGGCGCGTCCTTGCCCAGCGCCCTGGCAATAATGGCAATAAACCTTTCCATCGTACAGTGATCAGAAAGATTGTACATCCTGCCCTTCGCAGCCCGCATAGTCCCACAACAGATCAAGCCCTCGACCACATTATTAACATGAAGATAATTTGCAGAGGCTCCTGGCCTGCCGATATAAAAAAACAAGCCCCGCTCTATCATGGCTATCAGGCTAAACAATGACTGGTTGGACATCCCGGCGCCAAACACGTTTGATGGCCGCAAAACAGAGCAGCTGAAACCACCCCTGTTTGCGGCCTCAACAACAATTTGATCGGATTCAGCCTTGGTAATCTCATACTCTCCAACCGGGGCCAAGATTGAATCCTCGGTGATCACCTCCTGCGCCGCCGAGCCATACACCCCCACGCTGCTCAACTGAACCCAGTGACCAACCCTGCCGGAAGCCGCCTCAACCAGCTTGTGCGTTACATCGACATGCAAGGCCCGCATGATGTTCGTGTCCCTTAACTGGCCTGCGCAATGGTAAAGAACCTCCACCCCGTCCAGCACTGTCGAAATATCCGCAACCCCGGCGGTCAACAGATCACAGCTGTGAATCTCTACCGGCAAAGAGTTTTCGCCTGGCGTCACACTGCGGGTCAGCAAACGCACGGTGTCCCCGCGCTCAAGCAGACGCGCAACCAGCTTCTTTCCTATAAAGCCAGTCCCGCCCGTAATTGCTGCTAGCATCTCCGCATATCCATCAAATTTAGAAAACTAGAAATACCCACTCAGAATTTCGCGCCAAAGAATCGGCGCGCTGGGCCATTTCCCCAAAGGGAGGAGGGAGCTGCGACAAAACCACGCAGGATCATGCTCAACCCTGCCCCGAAAGAAACCGACCTAAGGGTGGCAATACCCAACTTGATTTCTGCGATTGCCCTGGCGCGACGATTCAAGCGGCGCGCCTTGAGGCTCAATTGCAGCGTATCCGCAGCCTGCTTGAATAACAACAAGAGCTCGTTAGCAATCAGGATCTGATATTTTCTGGAGCGCGTCATGCTGGCAGCCAGCATCCTTACCTGACACAGATAAGCGGCGATCATCGCGATCTTGCCGCGCTGAGCCAGCGCCAGGGTCAGAGCAAGGTCTTGCGCCCAAACTATATTTTCAGGATATCCTCCCGCCTCCTGCGCCAATTGGTGCCGATACATGGCTGATGAATGGATAATCGGATTAGTCCACCCCAGACAATCCTGCAGCTGTTCTTGATCTGAGGGTGGTTCAAATTCGTCAAATATCCTGCCCTGCTCGTCGATGTGTTGCGCCCATGAGCCCACGAGAGCCACTTCAGGATGTTGATCCAGAAACTCCACCTGTTGGGCCAGACGATCCGGGGAGGAAATATCATCCGCATCCAGAATGGCAATATAATCCCCCCGGGCCTGCTCAAAAGCAAGGCGAAGCGCAGGGGTTCGGCCAATATTTTCTTTCAGGGGAAATACTCGTACCCTGAAATCAGAATAATCTTCCAGAATGGCCAGTGATCCATCCGTTGAGCCATTCTCCACGGCGATCAACTCCCAATCCGGAAATGTCTGGCCAATGAGGCTGTCAATGGCAGCCCGCAGATAGGGCTCTGCATTATAGATCGTCATCAGCACTGATACACGCGGAGTTGCGGATTGCTCAGCCTGCGATATCATGCCCTGCCAACGCCCCATGCCTGCGCGCAGAGCAGCAGAGTCCTGTCAATTTCCTCATCCAGCTTACCTTGCAGCATAAAGCCTGTTTTTTGAAGTTTGCCGGAATGGTAGCTTAAAGAGTCAAGCTGTTCATCAGACCGTGGCGCGGGTCGTTCTATGCCAGGCAAATATCCCAGGGTCAGCTGGCAACGCCGGGAAATCTTCTGAGCCATATCCCAAACCGAGATAGAATTGTCTCCCCCGAGATTAAACAATCCATCCCCGCAGTCCGTTTGACTTAGCCCGAGCAGATGCCTGACCGCTCGCCCGACATCCGTTAAGGTAATAAAATCCCGCTGCTGCAAGCCACTGGAGCGCAAAACCAGTTTGCGGGTCTGCACCGCCTGGCGGCAAAGATCATTCACCAGCAATGTCCAGCGATCAACATCTGGATGGGCAGGCGCGCCGAAGCCATTGGACAGCCGGAGTACGATACCGGCGATCTTCTTCTGATCATGCGCGGCCAGGACAAAATCTTCCGCCGCATGGTGGGTAATCGCATAGGGGTGTATCGGCCTGGGCAGCGTTTGCTCGGAAATGGCGCCCACCAGGGGCGCGCCATAAACATGCGCCGTGGAGAAATAAATAAACTGCCGCACGCCCGCCTCAATCGCCGACTGCAACACCTTGAACGTCCCCAGCGTATTGACCAGCACCGCTCGGCCCGGATCGGCAACACACTCGTTCTCATTCATCGCCGCCAGATGCACGACCGCTTCTACCCCTGCCATTGCCGCAGGCAAAGAACCTGGGGCCAGCACATCCATCGCGACCATCTCAGCCTGAGGCAGCCAGCTCGGCACAGCTTGAGCCTTGCGGCTCCCCAACCGCACCGCCCATCCTGGCGCATTCATCAACTCGACCGCGATCCGCCCGCCCAGGTAACCATAACCGCCCGTAATCAGGACACGTTTGCTCATCGGTGCCTAAGCGCCCAATCGTATGGAATCGAAGGATCAAAAGGGTCACGGCGATCTATTTCATCGGGCGAATGGGGAATGGTGGCGCAGTTGGCAACGACAGCCGTCTCGCTGCCAATGCCCTTGAATCCGTTCCACACCATGGGCGGCACGGTCACCAGGCAGTAATTGTCCGGCCCCATGAAAATTTCCTGGATTTCGCCCCGGGTCGGACTCGCTGGCCGCTCGTCATAGAGAACAAACTTGATCTGCCCATGAGGCACGGCATAATTCAGCGTCATTTCCCGGTGGATATGCCAGCCCTTGATGGCCCCGGGATAAACACAGGAAAAATAAATCTCGCCGAACTGCTGAAAGGCCGGATCGCCGACCTTGAGCATGTGCATCACCTTGCCGCGTTCATCGAGGAACTGACGCAGCGGTGTAATCTTGACGCCTGTTATCATCTCAACTCCGGGAAATAGTCACGCAATTGTTGGTGAGTAACCATGGATGCTTCAGCGCCATCCATGACTGCCTTATACCAGTCGGCCGTCGCCGTCAGGGTTTGCTCCACATTCCAGCGCGGTCGCCAGCCGAGCAACTGGCTCGCCTTGTCGCAATTAAGTTGCAGCAGATTGGCCTCATGCTGTTTTGCCTCACTCGTTTCGCTCACAATGCTGCCACGCCCGAAACGACCGACAATCCGCGCCGCCACTTCCAGCACAGTGCGAACCTCGCTGGAAGGCGGGCCAAAATTCCAGGCCCCGGAATAAGTCATGGGTTGCTCCCTCAGCCGCGCGGCGAGCAGCAGATAACCCGCCAGCGGCTCCAGCACATGCTGCCATGGCCGGGTAGCGCTGGGGTTGCGCAGCACCACCGGCTTGCCCGCCCCAATAGCGCGGATGCAATCGGGAACGATCCGATCTGCCGCCCAATCGCCGCCCCCGATAACATTGCCGGCCCGCACCGTTGCCGCGCCCAATCCAGGACGCTGGGCAAAAAACGAACGCGCATAGGCCGAGAAGGCAATCTCCGCCGCCGCTTTTGAGGCGCTGTAAGGATCATGACCTCCCAGGCGATCATTCTCCCGGTAGCCCCACACCCATTCCAGATTTTCGTAGCATTTGTCTGAGGTGATATAAACCAGCGCCCGAACCGACTCGCATTGCCGCACCGCCTCCAGCAGATTCACCGAGCCCATCACATTGGTTTCAAAGGTTGCTTTTGGCTCAGCATAAGATGATCTGACCAGAGCCTGGGCGGCCAGATGAAAGACAAATTCTGGCTGAAACCCGGTCATGGACTTTGCAAGCTTTGCGCCGTCACGCACGTCAGCCTCGAGGTGATGTATCGATTTATCCAGACCCAAGGCGGCGAAATGGCTCATCGGCTGTTCTGCGGGAAGCGCATAACCAAGCACCTCCGCGCCGACCTCCTTGAGCAGAAAAGCCAGCCATGAGCCCTTAAAACCGGTATGCCCGGTAATCATCACCCGGCGGCCTGCAAAGGCTGATAAAAACTCGGTGTTCACCATCTTACCCATGGCGCTCTTTCTTGTTCATAAAGGGTGTTAAGCAACTGGTACTCGCGGCTGGTATCCATGGGCTGCCAGAAGCCATCATGCTCGAACACCATTAACTCGCCGGCGGCCACCAGTTTGCGCATCGGCTCCTGCTCGAAGACCAGATCTTCAGCCTCATCAAGATAATCAAATAATTCAGGGGAGGCGACAAAGTATCCGCCAGAGATCCTCCCGCCGGTTGCCTGAGGTTTCTCGTTAAATTCCACGACTTGCCCGCCGACACTGACTAATTCCCCGAAACGGCCCGGCGGGCGCACCCCCGTTACAGTCAACACCTTGCCATGAGCACGATGAAACGCCAGCAACGCCTTGATATCCACATCTCCAACACCATCGCCGTAAGTCAGCATGAAATCTTCATCGCCGACATATTTTCGAATTCGTGCGACCCGCGCTCCGGTCATCGCTTCCAAACCAGTATCGGCCAGCGTTACCCGCCAATCGGATTCATCATGCGCGGTATGAAATTGAATCTCATCACGCTTGCCCAGCGTTATGGTGAAATCCTTGGTGTGCGCCTCATAATTAAGAAAGAAATCCTTGATGACCTGGCTCTTGTAGCCAAGACATAAAACAAAATCATGATGACCGAAGTGCGCGTAATATTTCATGATGTGCCACAAAATCGGATAACGCCCGATCGGAATCATCGGCTTGGGGATGTTGTCGGCCACATCGCGGATGCGAGTGCCATAGCCGCCACAAAGAATTATTACCTTCAATTTTCACCCCCGTTCAAGAGACCTGCTATAAGTTTGAGCTGTTGTGCGCTGTCATTTGCACGCCATGGAAAGCGAGCGTTCTGGTCAAGCCCTGCTCAAGGGAAAACTTTACCTCATTACCCAGAATATGTCTTGCGCGATCTATATCCAGAACACTCGCCGGAATATCCACAAAGCGACTGGCGATATAAGTTGTCGCAAGTGGTTTGCCAATAATCCCCGCCATCGTCTCAACAAGCTGATTAAGAGAAACCCCCTGACCGCTGCCTATATTGAAAACGCTTTCTGCCACTTCAGTTGTGCCAAGAAGATGCAGGGCCTCACAAACATCATCAATGTATATGAAATCTCGAACAGAAGAGCCGTCGCCTCTTATCGGAATCGTTTCCCCGGCCAGGATCTTGCCTGTGGCTATGGCTACGAACCCCTGTCTGCCCTTGATGCTCTGCCCTGGCCCGTATGGATTGCTCAGCCGCAAAATCTTACAGTCCAGGCCGTGTTGATATTTATACAACTGAAGATATTTTTCTATCGTAAGTTTATGTATCCCGTGAGAACTGATCGGCTCTGTCAAGGCTGGCTCCGGAACCGGCAATACTGCCTGCACTCCATAAACCGAGGCGGATGAAACAAACACAACCCGCGCGACTTTTTCCTGTACGCACAATTGCAGAAGACGAAGGGTTTGCACAACGTTCTGGATCAACTCCGCACTTTCATCCGCGACATCCCCGGGAACCGTGCTTGAGATAAAATGAAAAACTACCTTGCTGTTTTGCAGCGCCTTTCTTATCGCGTCCTCACTGCCAAAATCCCCTTTTATCCATGTCAGCCTGCCCTCAAACTCCGGCGGACAACCGTTGTGATCCAGCACCCGCAGCTGGTAACCATGCTGGAGCGCTAACCTTATAAAATTCTGGCCTATGAAACCCGCTCCCAATATCGCTGCATTCAATATCATAGAATCCTAACCCTTCTCTCGAAACGAATTAGCCAGCGCCTCTCGCATGCGAACGTGCATCTTGTCCAGCGCCAACTCGCGTTCGTATCTCAAACGCGCATTACGGCCCAGTGTCAGACGCATTTCTGGCTCAGCCAGCAGGCGTTCTATCGCGGCAGCCATTTCCGCTGTCACGCCCGGACTGATCAGCACCCCCTCTATCCCGTCCGTGATGGCCTCGGGGATACCCCCCACGCTTGTTGCCACAATGGCACAGCCAGCACGCATGGATTCCACGAGACTGTAGGGGAAACCCTCCCACAGCGAGGGAAAGACATAAATATCGAAGGTGTCCAGCAAGACACAGACATCCCCCGTGTAATGCCCGAGCAATTGCACCCGGTCTTGTAAACCCAGCACTTGAGTGCGACGAAAAAGCTCCCCGGAAGCATCGCCCTGTCCAGCCAGCACCAACCGCAATTCAGGGTGTTTCCTGGCTAAGCACGCGAACGCCTCAAAAAGAAACAGGCACCCCTTCGCTGCATCCATGCGAGCGATACAGCCAATGACCAAACAGCCCTCATCGTGTGTTTTGCTGGCAATAACCTTTGTGGGCCGGTCTTCAAGCCCGTTATAGACCACCTCGGCCCTGGCCAGCGGCATTCCCCTGAGTTCATGCAAAGCGCTGGCGATAGCTTTGGCGTTGACAATAACCACAGCAACAGACTGCCAGACAAGCTTATCAACAAACTTCTCGTAAGGTTGCAGAAACCATCTGCGCGGCCCGGGCATACTCACAATACTGAGCGCCACAGGCAGCCGTAAAATTCTTGCCGCCACTACCATTGCCAGGCTGGCCTGGGCAGCAGGATATCCGCCATTGCAACTGACAACGCAAGAAGGCTTCACTCTCTGCAGCAGAAAGACAAAGACTATTATATTGCCAAGAAAAAATAACGGCTCCAGCAATATTAATGGCGAGAGAATTATCCGTCGCGCCGCTGAAGGAATAAAGCGCAGAAAATTGCCTGTCGAGGCTCTGGTAATAAAAGAGACAGGCCAGAGAGTCACTGGTTTTTGTAACCGCTGGACGTCCTCTGGAAAAATCCCCCCTCTGTTGCTGGCAATAATTATCTCGTCATAACCGCCCTCAATCGAATTGACCAAGTCAATCAGGTAGCGATTACCGCCCCCACGGGCATAATTTTCAGTAAATACCAGCAAGCGACTCAAGCAGTTTCACTCTTTTCTGTATATGGCCAGGATATATGAGCTGATAAAACGATTATTCAGGCCATCGAAAATTTGCGCGCGCCTGATTCGGCGCGCCACCCAGAGCAGGCTTCTTATCATAAACTGCAATGGATTACCAAAACGATATTTTACAATTGGCAGGGAAGGTTCAAACGAACCTAGGTAATCCAGGAAGACCGGTTTTAACCTGAAGCGCGCCGCCAGGCTGCGGAAATAACCCAGGTTCATGATTGTTAAGTTGTGTTTAGCCAATATCTCCTGGGCCAATATGCCTTGAATAATGGCATAGATGCCGCAAAAATTAGGCACCCCGAGAATAAGTATCCCGCCGGGCTTCAGCCACTGAAGATGCAGGGCAACCACCTCATCGACATTAGCAAAATGCTCAATAAAGCCAAGGGACATGACCACGTCAAACTGCCGAACTGGTTTTGCCTGCAAAAAATCCCCTGTCAAAATCAGGCCGGGGACAAGTCGCAGAATCTTAAAATTCTCCAAGGTGGCCTGCATTCCCGCCTCAGAATATTCTATTCCGCTTGGCCTCATCGCAAATTCCTTCGCCATGAAGGCCAGCCACTTGCCGGGCGCACAACCCACTTCGAAAATATCCCCCTTGAGATCAGGAAGATTTTTCTTTAGTTCGCGCGCAAGGCATCGTTCAAAAGAAAAACCCAGGTCCACAGTACTGGGAAGTTTGCAGTCCGCCCAATAGTTCTCCCAGAATGTTACTTCCGTCAACTCCATACAACTCTCCAAAACTCAAGGGATCCCAAGGCGATCAATGGACTCTCTCCCCTGGCGCGGGGTTGCGCCTGCCCCCAGCCAGCTTGCGAAAGAGGTTCTTCATCTCCTCTTTTTCAAGGCCTGCCAGCCAGGGAAGAAACCAAACCGTCAGCAGAATAAAAACAGCATAAAAAAAACTCGAAACCATTATCGGAACAAGCAGCTGAGGCTTGCTGACAACCTCAAGATCCCACCCCAACCCAACCAGCATCTTAACCAGACAGCCCAACCCGATCATCAACGGAATCCCGACCGCTTGGAATACCCAATCGAATTTCCACCCATTATATCGCGCTATCACCCACGCCTGGATATTAACGGAAACTATGCCCAGCAACACCATTTTTGAGGCCATGCCCAGCGCCCCCATCTCAAAACCATGAATCAAGTCCCCCTCAGCCGGGGCAAGCATCAGATAGGAGAGCGGCACGGAAACCAGCATGATCCCCATGCTGACAACCATATATCTGTTGGTATGCCCGCTGGCCAGCAGCATGGTGCCGCCGATCTGGCCCATGGACTGATGTATCGGATACAGCAGCATGATCGCCAGCACCGGCCAGGCTTGGGCATACGACTGGCCCAGGAAAACCCTTACTATCTGCTCTGCCCAGGGCAACAACAAACCGGTCGTAATCGCCCCGAGCATTACCAGACCGCGACTTACCTTGCGATAAAGCATGGCGACCCTGGCATGGTCGCGCTCGGCCCAGGCAGCGGCGATCTCTTTCCAAAAGACGCTCAGAATGGAAGTCGTTGCCAAAAGGCTGATGGCGGAAAACTGGTTCGAGATCTGAAAATAGCCTTGCTGTTCCGCCCCCCCAAATTTTTGCAGCATCCATTTGTCGGCAAAATCATACAAAAAGCTGACCAGGGAAAGCGCGACCAGGGGCTTGCAGTACACCCAGTATTGCCGAGCTATTTGGTCGATGGAGGCTTCTTTCTCAATAGCCGCTGCCTGCCCTTCTCTCAAGAGCCAGTGAGCCAACAAGGTAGCTGCGGCATATTGGCCGATCAATAAAAACAGGATCCTCCCGGCTGACATGCCACCCACGAACAACAACCCTGAAACCATCGCCAGATAAAACATGGCCATGGCAAGATTCAGCAATTGCACCTTTACGGTCTTGCGCCTGCTTTCGCCGATCTGAGTAACCGTTTGCCAGACCTGCTGTTGCATGAAGGCCGCCAGAAAAGCAATGATAACGATTTCGCGGTTATGGCCCAGCCAGACCCTGGCAAAGATACTGTCCGGGACAATCAAGGCCACAAACAACAGTGTTATTACAAACTGCAGGGCAAGCCAGGAAAAATAAACCAGGTAGAAGCGAGACCCTTGGGTATGGCGGGACAAGAAAGTGTAAAACGCGCTCGAAACACCCATATCCAGCAACGAACGAATAGCGGCAAAACTGCCCAGAAGAAACATCAGATCGCCATAGCCGGATGGATTCAGACCCCGCGCGATAAGCAAGCCGGAGACAAAGCCGAGCATGCCGCGCAGAGCATTGGAACCAACTGACACCAGAAATCTGGTTTTTACTGACTGGGAATGGAGCATGGCTGTTCGCTGCGGATAGTCTCAAAATCAGGCATCGCTGCTCCTCTTGAATTCGGCGCTCCACAAGGCAATGGCATCAGGAGAATTCCGGGCAAACCGCTCACAAAAGATCCCAACGGCACGCTGCCGTTCAAGATCATGCCACCAGGTTTCAACATCGTCATAAACTTGATTGACAGCCGCCCCTGCACCTTCGGGGCTGTCGAAAAGTATTCCACCTCCCCGCAGCAAATCATAATAAGGCAGCGCTTCTGGTCTCAAGGTGTTTGCCTGTGGATTCCAGAACAGGATTGTCGGCTTATTGGCCGCCAGCGCCTCGGCAAATGTCGTTGACAGGTGATCGCAAACATAAAGACGGCAATTTTTCAGACTCGCCTGAAAAGGAACCCCCCATGATTCAACCTGGAGATCAGGAACACCATCTTTAATCCGCGCCACAGTACCCCATCCGTAATCTTCATAATGTGGTCTGTAGCGAACCTCACTCAATACGCGCTTATGCAGAGAATGAACAAAACGAGACTGCCAGGCAAGATATTCGTTAAAATGCCTGGGCAAAAATGGAAACTGGATAACGTAGCGCTGGGCTGAGGTTGCCGCCCACAAGATCCCCGGCCTCTTATTGTCTGCGCCGATTTTCTTTCTCCCCGCCAATTTGGTCGCTGGCAGAGGAATTACCCTTGCCTGACAATCCGACCGTTCCCATCCCCACGAATAGTAGCGGTCAACAATCGCCAGTTCGTGATTTTCACTCGGCATCATATTCAGGGCCCCATAATTCCCGCCATGCTGTGTCCCCAGTAACAGCATGCCGTCATCAGCGGAGGTCGCAGCCCATTGTTTGAATATTTCGTCGTAATACCATGCGTTTGCACTGAATATCGCCGCCACTTTTGTGGGATAGCTGTCACCTGCCTTACTCCCGACCGAGTCGAAACCCTCCACGAAACATTGCGGCAAGTCCATAGCCAGCATGGTCGATAAGCATTGCGCAAATTCCTCTTTGCCGATCTCGATTTCCTGCAATCTGCCCCGTTTTACAGGATCAACCTCAAATGAAGGGCCTTGAACCGCCTGGTTCCAGACAGGTAAAACACGACCGATATTCTTGACGGCCAAACACAGCTCCACCTGCTTGGAGAAATATGAGTTTCTCAACAAAATCGCCGGAAAAGATTTCGAACTGCAACCTGCGTAGATTTTCGCAGCATAGCTGACGGCCCTGCGCTTCCACGAGTTACCCAGCAACTTTCCACACAAGGAATTGTGCGGCGCCTGCAAGGCCTTGCCTGGAAATTCTTTCCCAAGTACGGTCAGTATCCTGGTGTACAGCTGGAGATTATAAGAATCTTCGGCAAGCAGACAGGCAAAGTGCAAGGTATCCGTCGGCACCACAAAGGATTCCGCCGACAACACCAGGGTGGTGCAATCTGGATATTGAGCCAAGGCGTGTTTCAGATGAATAAATCTGTCATACACAGCCGACAGATATAACTGTAGCCATGGCCCGATAAGGATTCTCCAATACCGGCGGCGGTGATTCCTGCCATGGCTTGCATTCAGTGCTGTTCCGAGCAAGGATAAGGTCTGCTCATAAACACGATTGAGGTAGCAACAGGCATTTTCGGCTGCATCAGCACTATCGTATGGGGTGTCCAGCAACCTGCCAGCCAGCGGCTCCCAGAACGAGCGGCGGCCATAGAGCAGGCACCACTCTCCCAGAAAAACCATCGGCCTGCTGGTGTCCCAGAAATCTTCCAAGGCTGTCGTGGCAAGAAAAACTTCTTCGTTTCCCTGAGGTTGAGTATTGCTCATTTAGCCTAACAGATCCCAATTAACCGGCGTCCCTTTCTCAACATCCCTGGCAACCTTTTTGCCCAGAACGATCTCGTAGTATCTTGTTGGCAACCCCAACCCTGGTCGAATCGCCCGTACATTTTCTCTGGTCAGGACATCACCAGCCTTGAGGTCTCGCACCACATACAGCGAGCGGCGAAACTGAATGGATTTTTTCTCGGCCTCGATCGGCCCATAGCTCACCTGCCCCAGCGCCTGCCAGGCTCTTTCAGTTTCCACCACCAGTTGCGCCATCTCGGCAGGCTCCATCGAAAAGGCGCTGTCCACCCCACCATCGGCGCGCTTGAGCGTAAAGTGTTTTTCGATGACCGTCGCACCTAAGGCCACACTGGCCACTGACACACCCACGCCCATGGTGTGATCGGACAGCCCCGCTTCGCAGCCGAACAATTCGCGCAGGTGTGGAATGGTCAGAATGTTGGTATTCGCCGCTGTGGCCGGATAGGTGCTGGTGCACTTGAGCAGGATCAGATCGTTGCAACCGGCCTCACGGGCGGCGCGCACGGTTTCGTCCAGCTCTGCCACCGTCGCCATGCCGGTGGAAATGAGCAGCGGCTTGCCGGTAGCGGCTACGCGGCGAATCAGCGGCAGGTCGGTGTTTTCAAACGAGGCGATCTTGTAGCACGGCACCTCCAGGCTTTCAAGAAAATCCACCGCCGTGTCATCGAACGGGGTGCTGAAGGCGATGATGCCCAAATCGCGTGCTCTCTCAAAAATCGGTTTGTGCCATTCCCAAGGGGTGTAGGCTTCGCCGTAGAGCTTATAGAGCGAGGTGCCTGCCCACAGACTGGTGGGGTCGCTGATATGAAATTCACGCTCGTCCAGAGCAAGCGTCATGGTATCGGGGGTGTAGGTCTGGATCTTCAGCGCATGCGCGCCTGCCCTGGCAACAGCCTCAACGATTGCCAGAGCTCGGGCGAGCGACTGATTGTGATTGCCGGACATCTCGGCAATAATGAAGGGCGCATATCCAAGCCCAATAGTTCGCCCCGCGATATTCACCTCTGTGCTATTGGTCATTTTCGCCCTTCTCGATCCTGAGCAGATAACGCTTGCCTCGATAGTCTAAAAACGCGGGATATCTTTGCGAATCAACGACCCGCAACAAATCAAATTGCTCGGCGATCGTTTTATGCGGATCAAGCCGGCTATCAGCCGGTGATCTTTTGGGTAGGTATGCGCCAGGGTCGCCCAGTTGCTGAACTGGAATGATGGCCCCAAATTGTTCGACAGCTTGTGTCATAAGCAGCAGTTCGGCCGCAAACAGCTTTTCGTTAATCTCTAAAAGAAGCTCATGCCCCTCAAGCCTGAATTCTGTCTTAAGCCAGATTACACCACTGTCAACCGGCTCAACTGCTTCCAGCAGACTAACTGTAATCCGGTCAGATCCATGCAGGATTGACCAGACATGAGGAGACCAGCCCCGGCCCTTTGGCAAATCACTGGCATGGAGAACAAGAGCCGCCTTATATTTTTTTCGTTCAGGGTCTCGAATCATCTGGCTGCAGGAAACAAGAAAAAGAACATCCCCACCGGGCAGATCAGCCTTGTCATAAAAAAGCGCAGCGGAATGACCCCTGGAAGACATATCCGCAACCCATCCCTTTAAGCTTTTGACAACAGGATGCCCAGGATCGGTGCACAAAATAGAAATTTTCATGTCAACACCCCAACTCCTGGCAGAGCCTGTCAACACCCAGTCCATCTACGAGCGAATACGATTTTTCAGATAGCTTCCCGACAAGATCCTGATGATTCAACAAATCAACAATTGCATTATGCATAACAGATGCACTGGCAGACGCCAATGAACCTATATATCGGCAGGCACCAAACATATCCAGCCCTTTTGCGATGTCAATCTGGTTATCAGCCAGCGAGACAATCAAGGCAGGCAACCCCAGACAACACCGCTCCCAAATCGCCGACCCACCTGCGCCGATCGCCAGATCAGCCGCAGCCATCAGCTCGGCCATCCGACTGGTTTGCACATAACAGATGAAGTCATGCGCCGCGCATATTGTTTCAATCTCTTCGCGATACGGATGCTGCGCGCCGATTACCACCTCCACCTGCAGAGCAGCAAGACCGATATTGACCAGCACTTCAAGGGCGCGGCCCGTGTAGTTGTCCGCATCCACGCCGCCAAAGAAAAGCAGAATCCGTTTTACAGATCCAGCGCGCGGCTTGACCTGTTCACGCAACCGGCGAAACTCCTCTCGCAGCAAGGCATAGCGCGGGCCTAGCAGTAACCGACAATGGGCTGGCACCTTACCGATGTAACGGGTTTGCATATCCTCGTAAAAATTCTGATCCAGCAGGACATCGCAGTCGTGCTGCCGGTCGGCAATATCGTCGATGATCAATATTTTCCCGGCTATATTGCGTAACCCCGTCTCCCAGCGGGCATCCAGGGCGTAATGATCAACGATCAGCCAATCCCATGTCTGGTCAGACAGAGCCTGTCTTGTATCTGCCGCATCCTGAGCCTGACTGACTCCAAGCCAGTGAGCATGGGAAATACCGTCAGCAGTCACTTCGCCGGCGATACTGCTGAGCGGCGCGAACTCATGCCCCTTGGCATTCAACATATCCCGTAAATGCGCAGGCAGGTGACGACTGATAAAACGAATCTGCGCTCCGCGCTGTTTCAGCGCCTCAGCCAACGTCAGGCAGCGCATAAAGTGCCCGGTGCCAATCTGCTTTGAAGCATCAACGCGAATGGCAATTCTCATCTGATTCGCTCAATTCAAACGCTTGAATCCGCCATGACACACCGGCCCTTTGAGCAGGCTCATCACGTCACGGCCATCTTCACATTCTTTGATTAGGGCAAATACCGGCTCCAGCGCCTCGAAAAAGTTGGCAACGACTTCTGGAGTATGCTCGGTGCATACATACACGCTCGTCCCGGCCAGATAACCTTTGGCCAGCATCTCCTGTGTGATGAGTGTTTTGTAGGCCAGGGCCTGGGGGCTGTTGAAGGAGAAACCCGTCAGCGCAGGCAAGCCATTGGCCGTGATGGACAGGCCATGTTTGCCTGCCAGTGCCTGCCACTTTGCGGCAATGTTCAGGCCGGTCTGGGTGATCTGCTCCCAGGACTTCACCCGCTCCATCACCTCCAGCGTTTTAAGCGCGGCTGAGGGCCCGATACGCTCAGTCCAGAAGGTGCTGCTGATAAAGGTGGTTTGCGCTGCCTCCATGATTTCCCGTTTGCCGATGGTGGCGGTAATGCCGTAGCCATTGCCCAGCGCCTTGCCAAACATGGCCATGTCTGGCTCAACACCGTACATTTTATGCAACCCGCCAAAGGTCTGCCGGAAGCCCGAAGTGCATTCGTCAAAGATCAGCACCAAGCCGCGCTCGGTGGCGAGTTGACGCACCTTGTGCAGGAAATTATCTTGTGGGCCCATATTGCGCACCACTTCCATCTTGATCACGCCAATATCCTGAGCCTTGACCAGGGCTTCCAGCTCGGCAAAGTTATTGTAGCTGAAGGGGAAGACCGTCCCGCGCAGACTTTGCGGCACCCCCTTGGGTTCCAGACCGGGCAGCAGGTGCCCGGCAAGATTTTTGTCGTCGCCGAGGTTGGCGGACAGATACCAGTCGTGCCAGCCGTGGTAGCCGCAGATGGCAACCTTGTCCTTGCCGGTGGCGGCACGGGCAATGCGAATGGCGATAGCATTGGCCTCGCCGCCTGAGCGGGCAAAGCGCGCCATGTCGGCCCAGGGATGCAGTTCGATCAGCTTTTCCGCCAGATAGACTTCTTCCGGGCAATTAAGGGTGGACATGTTGCCGGCCTCAATCGTTTCATGCACGGCAGCATCCACCTCCGGGTGGCCATAGCCCAGGATATTGGTGCCGATACCCATGATGGACATATCAATATATTCGTTGCCATCCAGATCCCACACCTTGCAGCCCTTGGCCCTGCTGAAGTAAGCGGGCCATTGCTCGGGCAGAAACATCTCGGCCCGCTTGGACAGCAGCATGCTGCCCCCGGGGATGACCTGTTTGGCGCGCCGCCAAAGTTTCTGGCCAGTGCCCATAGTGGCTCCTTCATTACGGAGAAGATGCTGGTTGCCATTAAAAATATCGGGCCGCTGGCGATGCAAGTTGAGCACTTCGCTCCAGGTGAAATCGATGCGGGGGTGAAAATGCTGAAAAACTTTTTCAATCACGGCAAGATCAGCGGCTTCATCCACCGTCCAGCGCAGGGCGGAAAGATCCTGACCGTGCTGCATGGCGGCAGTGTTGAACCGCCCGGATTCACGCAGATAAGGCGTAACATGCTCACGATCAGAAGGTTTGCTGGTTTCTTGACTGGCCTGTTCCAGTGCTTTAAAGGTGCAGACCTCGATATCCAAGCCATCCGGATAGGTAGGGGGACTAATGTTGCTGAAATAATCCACCCCCGCAGACTTGAAGCGGCGGATGGCTTCATCCACCAGGCCTGGATCAACCAACGGGCAGTCGCCGGTAATGCGCACTATCACCTCAGCCTGATGTGCCAGTGCAGCTTGAACAAAACGAGCAAGCACATCGTTTTCGCTGCCTTGCTCACAGGCATAACCAAGCCTGCGGACATGTTCGACCAGCGGCTGGTTGCGCGCCTCCACCGAGGCAGCAACGACGATTTGCGTCAACTCCTTCGCTTGAGACAAGCGCGAAAGCAGCAACTCGATCATGGGAATCCCGCCTATCAGCCTCATAACCTTATCGGGCAGACGGGTGGAACCCATGCGGGCCTGAACGAGCGCAACAATTTTCATAAAAAAGGCCACCGGGCTGGATTAATCAAATTCTCGGCCTCGCAATGCAGGTCAGGAAAATCAACAGAGGCAACACTGGTTGCTGCGGTGATAATCTGCTTTAGCTGGTTCACGCTGTCTGCCCCCACAACGACGCGGTCAATCTCTGGAAAGGAAAGCGGAAACATCAGGCACGCCTGAACTGCGGAGACAGTATGATGCGCAAGCCAGTCCTGCCATTTGCTCCACAAATCAGCCCAGGGTGAGAATTTATCTGGCAGCAGACCTTGCGGCATCAACAGCAAGCCCTGCAAAAAGGCTGAACGGGCATGGATTTCAACCCCCTCCGATTTCAACCGTTGCAGCCAGCCTGACACATGCAGGCGGCGATCCAGCAGATTAAACGGGGCCTGCACCAGATCGAAGCGGAATTGCGGGGTTAGCGCCGCCAATTCGCCTGGAGAATAAATAGAGACCCCAATCATTTGCACCTGTCCGGTTTCTTTCAGGCCCTGCAAGGTTTTATAAAGTGTTTTGCCCTCGGTTCCAAGCAGCTGTTCCGGGCGATGCAGCAACAATCCATACACTGCATCCACACCAAGGCGGGACAACGAGGCGGCAACCTGCTCTTTTACCCAACCGCTTACATCAGCACAATTGTCCGGGACTGCGGGCAGTTTAGTAACCAGCTTGAAACCTTGTGTCCCCACCTCACCCAGGCAGGTTTCACTTTCTCCATAGGCGATGGCGGTATCAAGCATATCAAGGCCATTCTCCGCTGCCAGTTGCAGCATGGCCTTTGCCGCCGACCGCGTAACCTGACCCTCCTGATTGGCAATGCCATAATCGAGGCCGAACTGGACGGTGCCAAGGGCAAGCCTCATCCTCGCCTTGCCTTATTCAGGGCCAGAACCACCTGATCTTGCTGCCCTTCCGTCAACCCCGGATACATCGGCAAGCTGATGGCCTCCGCGTAATATCTCTCCGCCTCTGGACAGTGCCCAGCCTGAAAACCAAGCCCCTTATAGTACGGTTGAGCGTACACCGGAATGTAATGCAGGTTCACGCCTATGCCTGCCGCACGCAAGGCTGCAAACACTTCACAGTGCGTTTTGCTGATTTCGGCCAGCTTGAGCCGGATCACATATAAGTGCAGGGCGGAATAACTGTCTGGATGTTGCCAGGGGGTAATCACTGGCAGATCGGCTAACAACCCCTCGTAACGACTGGCAAGAGCATGACGTTTGGCGACAAATTCCTCCAGCCGCTGCATCTGGCTCATGCCCAGGGCAGCCTGGATGTCAGTCATGCGGTAGTTGTAGCCCAGGTCGATCTGCTGGTAATACCAGGGGCCATCCGGCGCCTGGGTCATGTCTGCCGTCTCGCGGGTGATCCCATGACTGCGCAGCCGTTGCATACGCCTGGCCAGCTTCTCATTGTTAGTCAGAGCCATGCCACCTTCACCGGTGGTAATGATCTTAACCGGATGAAAGCTGAATACGGTGATGTCGCTGTAACAACAATTGCCGATCTGCTCGCCCTTGTATTTTCCGCCAATGGCATGCGAGGCATCTTCAATAACCTTGAAGCCGTATTTCTGGCTGAGGGCATGGATACCTGCCAGGTCACAGGGCTGGCCGCACAGATGCACCGGGATGACCACTTTGGGCAAACAACCGGATTTTTCCGCAAGAGCCAATTTTTCCGCCAGGCATTCCACGCTCAGATTGTAAGTGCGCGGATCAATATCTACAAAATCAACCCGCGCGCCGCAATACAGCGCGCAGTTGGCGCTGGCCACAAAGGTAATGGGGCTGGTCCAGACCATATCTCCCGGCCCCACGCCCAGCGCCAGACAGGCGAGGTGCAAGGCCGAGGTGGCGCTGTTGACCGCCACGGCATGCTGCGCGCCACAGTAGTCCGCAACCGCTTTTTCAAAGGCGGGAACAGCCGGCCCCTGGGTAAGAAAATCTGAACGCAGCACCTCCACTGCCGCCTGGATGTCAGCCTCGGAAATATCTTGACGGCCATAGGGGATCATCGCTTTCAGATCTTGCCGACCTTGTCGCGATTCTGTTCAATCCAGACCCGCAAGGTGTCGATGCTCATCCAGTCAGGGTTATTATCCGAACAATAAGTAAAATCAGAGGCGACCTTTTGTCCCCCGTTAATACGAGCTGGATCCTGGCTCCAGTTATGAATCGCAGGCAGGATTTTGTAATAATCCGCGTAGTCGTAGGTATGCAGCGCATCCTCAGAGCCGATCATCTGCTCATGAAGTTTTTCGCCAGGGCGGATGCCCACAAGATCATGACGCGCATCAGGGGCGACGGCCTGGGCAATATCGACAACTTTCATAGAAGGAATCTTTTTAACATAAATCTCCCCGCCAACCATGTCCTCGAAGGCATGCCAGACGAGATTCACCCCCTGCTCGAGCGTAATCATGAAACGGGTCATGCGCGTATCCGTGATCGGCAGAACCCCCTTTCCGGCAAGATCGAGAAAGTACGGGATAACCGAACCACGCGAACCCATGACATTACCGTAACGAACCACGGCAAAACGGGTGTCGTCACTGCCAGAATAAGAGTTCCCGGCAATAAAAAGCTTGTCCGAAACCAGTTTGGTCGCACCGTACAGATTCGCCGGACTGCTGGCCTTATCGGTCGAAAGCGCCACCACGCGTTTAACCCCCTGATCTATGCAGGCATCAATCAGGTTCATGGCGCCAGCCACATTGGTCTTAACGCACTCAAAGGGATTGTATTCTGCGGTCGGCACGATCTTGGTGGCAGCCGCGTGGACGACAAAATCAATGCCGTTCAGCGCCCGAGCGAGGCGATCCTTGTCACGCACATCGCCAATAAAAAAACGCACCCGCTCATCATCACCATAAAGTTTAGCCATCTCCCACTGCTTCATTTCGTCGCGTGAGAAAATCACCAGTCGGCGAGGGTTGAATTTACTCAGCGTCATGGGGACAAAAGCGTGCCCGAATGAACCAGTGCCGCCGGTGATCAAAATGGATGAGTTGATAAGCATAAGATTTTATCTCTCCATACTTTTACTGAAGTATCCGCCCAGCAGCTTTTTCAGCTCTGCCTCACGGGGGATAATCGGGGTCAGACCAGAATGGCGCTAGTTTAAGCAGTTGTGGCTTGATATTTGCTGGACTCGTAACAACTCAAAAAACTGCATATTCCGTCATTCCGGCGAAGGCCGGAATCCAGTCTTTTCGGCTAGTTACAGTAAGGCTGGCCCCCTGCCTTCGCCGGGGTGACGAGTTGTTACGAGTCCAGCAAATTTAGCTAATATTCTCAGCTGACTCCTCGGGTAAAAACCTTAAACTAGCGCCATTCTGGTCAGACCACGTTTCCCGCATTTCCACGCTATTCAAAATCAAGTTTACTCAAACCGGACTGACGAAGGATCGACATAAAGGTACCATACGGAATTTCTCGCTTTGCCGCTGCAGTGTGAGAGGGACGCTCTTAAAAAATTCAATTCAATTAGACAAAAAAATGAGCCTTTGGGCTTCCAAGATGGCAAGTTATCATGAAGGTTAATTTTTCTTCTTTTTGATGGTGTGTTTGAATTTCAACACGGCAAAATTAAGCTCAATTGTCGTTTCGCTTTCATTTGTGACCAAATCATCATCAAGAATCTCTGCGATAATCTGCCCGCTTTTTTGCATAAGAGTTTGTTGCTCATGCTTGTCTTGCACAGTTGTTAATGCCTTGATAGTGCTTGAAAGCGCTTTTATTTTCGCAAATGTTTCGATTATGGCAATGGATGTAGCTATAGCTTTTTCACCACTCAAAATGGTAGCAAGCATATACAGCCCTTTTTCAGTGAAGGCTTTTGGCAGCGATCTTGTTTTTGTAAATTTTGCGGACGAAAATTTCGACCGCAAATCTTCAAGCTCATTGCTGGTTATCTTAAACAGGTATCCTTGCGGGAATCTATTAGGATTGTTTTTAACGGCCTCGTTAATTCTCTTTGTCTCCACACCATAAAGTTCTGCCACATCGCTATCAAGGATAACCTGAATACCACGGATAGTCAGAATATTATCTTCGACAGCTTCAAACTTTACTATGCTCATAATCTTGCTCCTAAAAAGAGGAGTAATCGGGGTCAGACCACGTTTCCCGCATAAAGGTACCATACGGGATTTCTCGCTTTGCCGCTGGGACTATGACTGTAAGACTATCCTTCCGCAGTTTTTTGTGGCTGCCGGTTTGGTCTGTTTCGATAAATCCATGGCGATTCAACACGATAATGATGTGTCGCGAAGAATAGAGTTTAGGCATTTACTGTGGCCTCGCCGATCAAGGCGTCACCAACGTCATGGAATAAATTAGTCAGGGAATCATCCTTGAGATAAAGCTCCACGGCATCCTTGAGATTAAAAACGGCCTCGTCAATGGTCTTCCCAAAGCTGGATATGTCAACATTCAAACATTGGGAGACAAAATACTTTCCTTCACGATAAACAACGTATTTTAAACTGCGCATATAAAGTCCTCCAGTGAGCCCCCTCAGGGGCTCTTAACATTTCCAGACAACCTAATTAAGCTAAAGTTATTTCTCTGTGCTTTTACCAAAATATCCGCCCAGCAGCTTTTTCAGCTCTGCCTCGCTGACCCCTCCGAGGATGGCGGTCACCAGCTTGTGATCCGGACTGATAATAATGGTCTGCGGTTCAATCTTGATATTGTAACGGGCCGAGATTGTCCCGTCCTTGTCGATAAGCACTGGAAAACCGATCTCCAGGTCAGCCACAAACCGGCGCACCGTTGCCTCGTCTGACTGCCGGTTGACATAGACCACCCGCAGCCCTGCATCCTTGTACTTTTCAAAATACTGATTGAAGATCGGGGTGTCGGCCCGGCAGAACTTGCATTCCGTGGACCAGAAACGGAGGATGACTGGCTGCCCTTTATAGGCTAAAAGAGAGACTGGTTGCCCGTTTAGATCGGTGCCGGAGAAATCAGGGGCCGGATCCCCGACTTTCAACCTCTTGGCCGCCTGATCGCCATCGGAACAGGCGGCAAGGAACAAGACCAGGGAGCAAAGAAAAAAAACTGCCAGGATTTTTTTCAACATAAAATATGCCAACCCAGTCCAAGGAGATAAGAATCTCCGGCTGCCTGTGGGAAAAGACCACCCTCAACCATCACTGCTGGCCCCGCAATTTTTTTTTTAGCAAGATAAAAAATGCCCTTGCCAAGATACCACCTCGTGGTATTATCGCAACAAAGGATGTGACAATTTGTCGCAGCGGTAACCCCTCCCGCCTGTCCAAACCAAGATGGCACAGGCTGGACAATTACCACAGATGCCTGGCGCAGGCCAGAAAAAATCGCAGTAACTTCTTAAAGGAGGAGAACACGATGCAATTGACCAAATCCATGTGGCGCAACACTCTTATCGTTGGCACCGTTGTTGGCTTGAGTTATTTGAGCTTCACAACAGACAGCCTGACGCCATCAGCAGTTGCCGCCGGCAAAACCTATAACGGCACCGTGTATGTCGCAGGCCACGGCGGACATTTCGCCAAGGCAGAGGTAACTCTCGATTCAAGCAATGAAGCCATGCCGGTAAAAATCAACAGCCTTGACAAAATTGACATTGGCGACACGAAAACGCACATGACCCACGATGCCCGGATCGATGCAACTGACCGGAACATCCTGTTCTGGTCCACCTACAAGCTTGATCCGCAGGGCAAGCAGCATGTCGGCAAGTCAGACCTCAAAACCGGCAAGGTAATCAAAGACGTGGCCATGGATCCGGATCCACGGGCTATGGGCGGGGATAAGAAGATGCCGCTCTATTGCGCCTCCGGCCAGAGCAAAAATTCCTTCATGCCGGTATTCATGGGCGTGGAAGCCTATGTGGATGTGTTTGACAAGGCAACCCTGGAGAAGAAGCACCGGGTGTTCGTGAGCGACCTTGGTTATGCCAAGGGAAGCTACCAGTTCCTGCATGGCACCAATTCCCCCGACCAGAAAACCTTCCTGCTCGCGCTGAACCTGACCAAGGAAGGAAAGGGCACCGGCGACATCGATTTAGTGCTGGTTGACATGGCGGCCCTCGAAGGCGGCAAGTTCAAGGAAATCAAGCGCGCCACCCTGAAGGGCGCAGCGGGCAAGACCATCTCCTTCCGGGAATACTTCTCCAACGACGGAAAATTGATCTATCAGTCAGTCGGCGACCGCCTCTGGGTCATTGACGCCGCCACCTTAGCACTGGTGGATGAGAAGATGGCGCCGGAAGGTTCGCAGATTCATGATGCAATGCCCACCCCGGACGGCAAGCTTGCCCTGCTGACCGTACGGACCTTAACGGAAGCCTGCGATGCAACTGGCAAGCCGATCATGAAAGATGGGGAAAAGGCGCAGATCACCGACGGCACCTTCATGCTCTATGATGCTTCCGCGAAGAAACTTCACAACAAAACAATCTCAACCTGCTTTGCCTGCCATAAAGAAGCGGGTCTTGGCGACAAGACCGCTATCCTCTGTGGCCTGGATGCCAACTGGAAGAAATAAGCGGTTGCTTCCCTTCTGATTTATAGTGTAAACATAAACCTTCTCTTCGGCAGGTGCCGGGGAGAAGGTTTTCTTATTTCATAACTGTGAGAACGATATGCCTGAGCGATTCACCCTCTCATCCCTCGCCATCCGCAATCTGCGCAGAAGGCCGCTGCGCACCACGATCCTGGTCGCGGCCCTTACCCTGATGGTAGCCTCGCTGGTCTTCGCGCTTTCCTTCGTGATGCGCGTTAACGCGAGCATCCAGTTGACTGCGGAAAGGCTCGGCGCCGACCTGCTGATCGTGCCCACCGGGGCACGCGGAGCCGCCGAGGATATTCTGGTCGAAAGCCACGTGCGCTCGTTCTACATGGATAAAGCCATCCTCGAACGGATCCGCAAGGTGGCTGGGATTGACAAGCTTTCCCCCCAGACCTACCTGGTTTCGCTGATCGGCATGTGCTGTTCCGTGCCGGAAAGCATGGTTGTTGCCTTCAACCAGGAAACGGATTTTATTGTCAAGCCCTGGCTCAAGAAAAAGCTGGGCAGAAACCTCCAGAAAGGCGAAGCGATTGTCGGGGAAGAGTCGGCCTTCAACATCAGTCTGGGCCTGATCGAAATGGAGACCAAGCTGTTCGGCAACGCCTTCAAGATGGTGGGCGTACTGGACAAGACAGGCTCCGGTCTCGACACGGCGATTTTCATCAGCGACGAAAATATTGAAGACATCATCAAAAACAGCGAGGCGAAAATTAAAGCGGATCAGATCTCGGTGATCTTTGCCAAGCTCGAAAAGGGGGCCAACGCCTATAAAGTCATGTCCGAGATAGAAAACAACATCGTGGAAGTTGATGTGGTGATGCGCAAGGACATCGGAAAAAGCCTTCTGGCCACCCTGGGGGACATCCGCAAGATCTTTTATTTCACCATGATCCTCTCAACCATCCTTTCCCTGTTCCTGGTCTGGGCCATTTTCACGGCCATCGCGAACGAACGGACGCGGGAGGTCGGCATCATGCGGGCCCTCGGCGCCAAGGAGGGGCAGGTGGTCAAGCTCTTCCTCTTTGAGGTTCTGGTGCTGGGGGCAATAGGAAGCATCATGGGTATTATCGCCGGCACCTCCCTCTCGGTTCTGCTGGCGAAAAATTTCTCGATCCTGAAAAATCTCCCGATCGATATCGGTTTGCTGAGCCGGATGCTCATTGCCGCCGCCGGGCTGCTTTTCGGAACAGGCATTTGCGTTTTAGGGGCGCTTTCGCCGCTCCAGCGCCTTAAAAAACTGGAACCCCTTATCGCCATAAGCCGTTAAGCATAAACAATCTCGATTTGAAGATGAGATAAAACAGGAGTAATAAGTGTCCCAGATCAAGCTGCAAAATATTACGAAAACTTACAAGGTTGGCCTCGACTCCCTGGTTGCGGTGCAAGATGTTTCGCTCGACATCCAGAAGGGGGATTTCATCTCCATCGTCGGCCATTCCGGCTCAGGCAAGACCACGCTGCTTTCCCTGATCGGCGGGATAACCACCCCGACCTCAGGCAGAATATCCTTTGAGGATATGGATCTGGCCGCAATGGGGAGTAACGGCCTGTCCGAATACCGATGCCAGAAGATCGGCTTCATGTTTCAATTTGCCAGCCTTCTGCCAATGCTGACAGTAAAGGAGAACCTGCTTCTGCCCACCATCTTCGTGCCAGAGCCTGAGCGGACGGGCGCGGCAAAGCTCAATGACAAGGCGGCTGAATTGCTGCGCTCTGTCGGCCTGCTCGACAAGATCAACGCCTTTCCCGGCCAGCTTTCCGGAGGTCAGCAGCGGCGTGTCGCCATCGCCCGCTCATTCATGAATAATCCGGCGCTGATCCTGGCGGACGAACCGACCGGCGATCTGGATGAGGAAACCGAGCAGGAGATGATCAACTTTTTCAAGTCCATGAACCAGACAAAAGGCATTACCTTCGTTATGGTAACCCACAATACGGAACTCGCCAGTCATACGCCACGACGCCTCAGAATGCATCAGGGCTCGCTGCAACTGCTTTAATCTGGGAGGAAAACAACACCTCCGCAGAATTTTCCCCTTGCAAGATATTTATTCCATGAGTATATGGCACCCTGAACTGTTCAGCAGCGAAGCGAGGCTGGACAGTTTCGTTTTTTTGCCTTACCAACCTTTCTTGCCCCCCGGGCTGAATAATTACAACTCTCGGGCAGGCCTGTCACCCAGAGGAAAACCAGGCATGGGGTATAGCGAGAAAAATCAATGAAAACAATGAGTTACCACCCCCCCCCTGAAAAAACTGGCCATGACAAAAGAGCGCTTACACCTGCAACACAAGGCCATCCTGGATCAACTCCCTTTTGGCGTCAGCTACCTGGATCACACCTACGCTTTTCTTGAAGCCAACCTCTTTTTAACCGAGCTGATCGGCCTGCCGTGGGAGCTGTTGGCGGGAAAGAAATGCTACGAGGTGGTGGGCGAGTATAAAGACGACCAGAGTCGCCAGGGCCTGGACAAGGTCTGCAGTTTCTGCCGCATCGAAGAGGCGCGCCGGACTGGAGAGAAGCAGGTACTTGAACGTTTCTTTGCCGGACGCTGGCTGCGGGTGACCACCGTGCCAGAGCAAGATGACTGCGGTGAGGTGACGCATTTTCTCGAGATCGTCGAGGATATCAGCCTGCAAAAAAAGGCGGAGGCTAAGCTGCACGAGCGCAGCCAGGAGCTGCTTTTCCACAACCGTATCGCCCAGATATTCCTTACCAAGAGCCACGAACAGATCTTTGCCGAGGTTCTGCCGGTGGTACTGGAGGCCACCGGCAGCCAGTACGGCATCTTTGGCTACCTCAACGAGGAGGGCGCGCTGTTGGTGCCCTCCATGACCTCGGAGGTCTTGGGCCAGTGTCAGATCTTCGGCAAGGCCCATGTTTTCCCTGAGGATACCTGGACCAACAGCAGCTGGCCCCGAGCAATCAGAGAGAAAAAAACCATCAGCGCCAACGAGGCGGCCTGCCGGACGCCGGAAGGGCATATCGCCATTACCCGGCACGTCTCTCTGCCCATTATTTTTCAAGACAAGGCCATCGGGCTTTTTCAGGTGGCCAACAAGGCGACTGATTACACCGAGGCGGATATCCAGAGACTGGAATCCCTGGCCTCTTATCTTGCCCCGCTGCTGAACGCCAGACTGGCGGGCAAGCGGGCGGAGGATCTGGTGGCCAGCGTCCTTGATTCGATCGACGAGGGCTTTATCATCATCGACCGCGATTTCAAGATCATCTCCTCCAACCGGGCCTATGCCGAGTCTGTCGGCAGTCCCATGGGGGAGATCATCGGTCAGCCTTGCTACAAAGTCTCGCACCACCTCGACCTGCCCTGCTACCTGGACGGCGAGGACTGCCCGGTGAAACACGTCTTCGACACCGGCGAACCTCGCACCACCATCCATACCCATTACGATGTAACAGGCCAGCGCATTTATGTGAAAAACAAGGCCTTTGCCCTGCAAAAAAACGACCTGGGTGAGGTGCAGACGGTCATCGAGATCGTGGTGGACATCACCGCAAAAAACCACCGTGAGGCCGAGATTCACCACCTGGCCTTTTATGATCCCTTGACCAGCCTGCCCAACCGCCGCCTGCTGCTGGATCGGCTGGAGCAGGCCTTCATCACCGGCGCCAGAACCGGTTATTACGGCGCGGTACTCTTTTTAGATCTGGATCATTTCAAAACTCTAAACGATACCAGGGGCCACGATGTTGGCGACCTGCTGCTGGTCGAGATGGCCGGGCGTTTGCAGGCGGCGGTGCGCGAAGGCGATACGGTGTCGCGGCAGGGCGGCGACGAGTTCGTCGTCCTCTTGAAAAATCTCAGCAAGGCGGAACGGGTCGCGATCACCCAGGCCGGACATGTAGCGGAGAAGATCCGCACCGATCTTGGTCAGCCTTTTCGTCTTGCCGGTCACGAACAGCAGATAACGGCAAGCATCGGCATCTGCCTGTTCTGCGGCCACGACACCACGGTGGAGGAGCTGTTCAAACGCGCCGACACCGCCATGTATCAGGCCAAGAACACCGGGCGCAATGCCGTGCGCTTTTTTGACCCGGCCATGCAGGCGGCGCTGGAGGCCTCAAGCGCCCTGGAGACAGACCTGCGCCAGGCCATCAGCAAGCGGCAGTTACAGCTCCACTACCAGCCCCAGGCCGACAGCACCGGAAAAATCATCGGCGCCGAGGCCCTGTTACGCTGGACCCATCCCGAGCGCGGGCCGATGTCACCCGCCGCCTTTATCCCGCTGGCCGAGGAGAGCGGACTCATCCTGCCCATCAGCCACTGGGTGCTGGAGGAGGCCTGCGCCCAGCTTAAGGCCTGGGCAGACCTCCCCGCCGCCAGCGCGATCAGGCTGGCAGTCAACGTCAGCGCCCGCCAGTTCCGGCAGGCTGATTTTGTCAAGGAGGTACAGCAGATTATCGCGGCCTCCGGCGCTGATCCGACGCGGCTCAAGCTCGAACTGACCGAGAGCCTGGTTCTGGCGGACATTGCCGACTCCATCGCCAAGATGCAGGAACTGGGGGCCATGGGCATCGGCTTTTCCATGGACGACTTCGGCACCGGCTACTCCTCCCTTTCCCAGTTCCAGCACCTGCCGCTGGAGCAGTTGAAGATTGACCTCTCCTTTGTGCACGATCTTGGCATCGGCCCTCAGGATGCCGAGATCATCGAGACCATCATCGCCATGGGCCGCATTTTAGGCTTTCACGTTATCGCCGAGGGCGTAGAGACCAGGGCACAGATGGATTTTCTCCTCCACTCCGGCTGCGAAGCCTATCAGGGCTATCTCTTCAGCCAGCCGGTGACAGCGCCGGATTTTGAGCTCCTGCTAGCGGCGGGGGTTATGGAAAGGAAAGGTTGACTACTTCAGGATTCTGAATTCCGGTTTCTGAGCCATCACATAATCCTCTACCCGCCCCTCTCATGACTGGTCTGGCCAAACTCCCCCCACCCCTTGACATACAGATCATTGAGCCGGTGTTCCATCTCCAGGCGACAGCGCTCGATCTCTTCCGCGCCGGGGTTTTCCGGCACGAGCAGGGGTTCGCCATACCAGAGAACAAGCCGGGCAAAGGGCTTGGGCAGCAGGGTGCGATCCCAGCTGCGAAAGGCCCAGTAACGATCCGCCGCCACCGCCATGGGCAAAACGGGCGCGCCGCTTTTCCCAGCCAGAAGAATGGCCCCGGCCTGCATCACCCTGGCCGGCCCCTGGGAGCCATCGGCGACAATCACCGCATTAACGCCCTGACGCAGCAAGCCAATCAACCCCTTAAGCGCGGCCAGCCCGCCCCGGCGCCGGGAGCCGCGCACGCTGACAACCCCTTGCCGGGCAAGAATCCGGGCGACAAATTCGGCATCCGCACTGGCGCTGACCATGGCGGCCCAACCCCGATCCCGACCCCGGTTCAAGGCAATAACCGGGAAAACCCCGTAATGCCAGAACACCGCGACACAGGGCTTGGCCTGCGCCTCACACCAGGCCAGATTCTCAGCCCCCTGCACCCGGATCCGGCAGGTGGCGAAAAGCGCCCGGCTCAACCCGGCATAAAGCCACGGCGCCACGACCAGCAAAATCCTGTACAGCAAACCATTTTTTACAGCCATGCGAGTTCCCTTTCCTGCAATTTTCTGAGCTGATCGCGCAGAGCGGCCGCGTCCTCGAAGGCCAGCTCCCTGGCCGCAGCCAGCATCTCCTTTTCCAGCGCCTTCATCTCCCGGCGCAGTTCAGCCAGGGATGCGTACTGCTGCCCGGCCTCGCCGGTTTCCAGGTCTACGGTAACATAATCCTTTTCATACACCGTCTCCATAAGATCCTTGATCCGCGACTGCACGCTCTCCGGGGTAATGCCGTGGGCTGCATTATAAGCCGCCTGAATGGCCCGCCGCCGCCTGGTCTCCTCAATGGTCTGGCGCATGGACTCGGTGATCCTGTCCCCGTAGAGAATCACCATGCCTTGCACATTGCGGGCCGCCCGGCCACAGGTCTGGATCAGCGAGCGGGCGCTGCGCAAAAATCCCTCCTTGTCGGCGTCCAGCACCGCCACCAGCGAAACCTCCGGGATATCAAGCCCCTCGCGGAGAAGGTTGATCCCCACCAGCACCTGAAACTCCCCCAGCCGCAGGTCACGGATCAATTCCATCCGCTCCATGGTCTTGATGTCGGAATGGAGATAGCGCACCCGCACCCCGAGCCTGGCGTAATACTCGCTAAGATCCTCGGCCATCCGCTTGGTCAGGGTGGTGACCAGCACCCTCTCCCCGCGTTCCTCCCGCAGGCGAACCTCTTCGAGCAGATCATCCACCTGATTGGTGGCCGGGCGCACCAGGATCGGCGGATCCAGAAGCCCGGTGGGCCGGATCAACTGCTCCACCACCCGCCCGGCGGCTTTTCCCAGCTCAAAATCACCAGGGGTCGCGGAAACATAAACCGCCTGGGGTATGCGGGCGGCGAATTCCTCAAACATCAGGGGCCGGTTATCAAGGGCGGAGGGCAGGCGGAAGCCAAACTCAGTCAGGGTTTCCTTGCGGGAACGATCCCCTCGGTACATGCCCCGCACCTGGGGGATGGTCACGTGGGATTCATCGGCAAAGAGGATAAAATCAGG
>MGTC01000049.1:36990-42638 GCA_001799255.1 Deltaproteobacteria bacterium RIFOXYD12_FULL_55_16 | reverse complement strand
TTCAAGGCGTTGGGCCTCAACCAGCCGGTTGTGGGCCTGAAAAAAAGCGAGCCGCCCCTGCAACTCCTCCTTGATGGTGGCCGTGGCCCGCTGCAGTCTGTCTTTTGAGGTAACGAAATGGCTGCCCGGGAAAACGATCAACTCGGAGAACCGCTCCAACGCCTTGCCGCGCAGGGGATCGATGATACTGATCGCCTCGATGGTGTCGCCAAAAAACTCCACCCGCACGGCGCGATCCTCCTCATAGGCCGGGAAGATCTCCAGCACATCGCCTCGCACCCGGAAGGTGCCACGGTGAAAGGAAAGATCGTTGCGCTCATAGAGCATATACACCAGCCGCCGCCGCATCTCCTCCAGGGGATACTCCTCCCCCTGCTTGAGCAGAAGATGCATGTTCTTATACTCCTCCGGGGAGCCCAGGCCGTAGATGCAGGAAACCGAGGCCACGATGATCACGTCCCGCCGGGTGAGCAGCGCCCGGGTGGCGGAGTGGCGCATCTTGTCGATGGCCTCGTTGATAGCGGAATCCTTTTCGATATAGGTGTCAGACGAGGGAATGTAAGCCTCGGGCTGATAGTAATCGTAGTAGCTGACGAAATACTCCACCGCGTTTGCGGGAAACATCTCCTTGAACTCCGAATAGAGCTGGGCCGCCAGGGTCTTGTTGGGGGCCATGACCAGGGCCGGGCGGCCTGTTTTAGCAATGACCTGGGCCATGGTGAAGGTCTTGCCCGAGCCGGTGACGCCCAACAGAACCTGATGCGGCAAGCCTTCCTCCAGCCCTCGACATAAAAGCTCGATGGCCACCGGCTGATCTCCGGCAGGCGTAAAGGTGGTTTCAAGCTGAAAGGACAT
Organism: Deltaproteobacteria bacterium RIFOXYD12_FULL_55_16; assembly: GCA_001799255.1. Taxonomy (GTDB): domain Bacteria; phylum Desulfobacterota; class Desulfobulbia; order Desulfobulbales; family Desulfurivibrionaceae; genus Thiovibrio. Next base: position 41,783 of record MGTC01000049.1, on the reverse strand, counting down.
GGGACGCGTCTCCGGGGGGCAAGAATATCAAGAGAAAACCTTGGCATCATAGCATATTTATGGGTATATCCTAGAAAGAAACCAAGACCTGCCCGCAACCGGGACACCCACCGCAACATTGTTGAAATCGCAAAAAGCCGCGATTACAACGGGTATTCGTTGGCAACTCGTTGATTTTGTGTTGTGGGCCTGTGAACTCTTTCCCTTTTTGCGACTTCATCAACATTCACCTGACAAGAGAGCTATATGACCAGGGCCAACATCCTCATCGCCATCGCGATTGCGGTAATCTCCAGCGCTATCTGGGCCTTTGTCAATCAACCGGGACAGGAACCACGCTGGCCCAAGCGCATCCAGGGCTTTTCCTTTTCTCCTTTCCGCGAAGGCCAAAGCGCCATAGACCATGTTCTGCCCAGCGTGGAAGAGATTGACGCTGACCTTGCCCTGCTGGCCCAAAAAACCCATGCGGTAAGAACTTACACCCAGGAAGGCACGCTGGCGGAAATCCCCAGACTGGCCCAGAAATACAGGCTCAATGTAACCCTGGGCGCCTGGCTCAACGACGATCTGGAAAGAAACGACCAGGAAATAGAATCCGTCATCAAGGTTGCCCATGAAAACCCGCAGAATGTCATCCGGATCATCGTTGGCAACGAGTCCCTCTTAAGAGGCGACCTGACCCCGGAACAGCTCACCGCCTATCTCGACCGGGTGCAGGAGGCTACGGCAATTCCGGTAAGCACGGCCGAGCCCTGGCACATCTGGTTTAAGTACCCGGAACTCGAAGAACATGTAGACTACATCGCCACCCACATGCTGCCCTACTGGGAAGGGGTGGAAATGGCCGAGTCCATTGACTACATTGTCAAGCACATGAACATGCTGAAGCAAAAATTCCCGGACAAAGAGGTGATAATCGGCGAGGTAGGCTGGCCCAGCAACGGCAGAACCAGGCAGATGGCAGAGGCCTCCCCCGCCAACGAAGCCATCTTTCTCCGCCGTTTTCTGGCCAAAGCCGAACAGGAAAAATACACCTACTATGTGATGGAGGCCTTTGACCAACCCTGGAAACAAGGCTCTGAGGGCTCGGTGGGCGCGTACTGGGGCGTATACGATATCAACCGTCAGGCCAAATTTCCCTTTACCGCCCCCATCGTCAGGATTCCCGAATGGCGAATGCTGGCCGGCATCTCCGCGATAATCGCCATTATCACCTTCGCCTTTCTCCTGACCGACAGCAAAACCCTGCGTACCCGCGGGCGCAGCTTTCTTGCCACCATTGCCTTTATCGCCTCCACCGGCGCGGTGTGGATCGTTTACACCTACACCAGACAGTACCTGAACCCGGCCACCATCCTCATCGGCCTGCTCATGGTAATCGGCATGATCGGGGTCGTGGTGGTTCTCCTGGCCGAGGCCCATGAATGGGCGGAGGCCACCTGGCTTTCCCGGTGGCGGCGGCCCTTCACCCCGCAATGCCTGGACAATGACCAGTTGCCCATGGTCTCCGTCCATGTCCCGACCTACAACGAGCCGCCCGAGATGCTGATCGAGACCCTCGACGCCCTGGCCCGCCTGGATTATCCCCGTTACGAGGTTCTGGTCATCGACAACAACACCAAGGATCCGGCGGTCTGGCAACCGGTGGCAGCCCATTGCCGGAAACTGGGGAGCCAGTTCCGTTTCTTTCATGTAGACCCGCTGGCCGGGTTCAAGGCCGGAGCGCTGAATTTCGCCCTGGAAAAAACCGCGCCGGAGGCCGAGATTCTGGCGGTCATCGACAGCGATTACCTGGTAACTCCAGACTGGCTCAAAGACATGGCGCCCCAGTTTGCCAAGCCCTCTCTGGCCATCGCCCAGGCGCCCCAGGATTACCGGGACGATGGGGAAAATCTTTTCAAAGCCATGTGCTACGCGGAATACAAGGGATTTTTCTATATCGGCATGCTGACCCGCAATGAACGTAACGCCATCATCCAGCACGGCACCATGACCCTGGTTCGCAAATCCGTGCTGCAAGAGGTCGGGGGCTGGGCGGAATGGTGCATCACCGAGGATGCGGAACTGGGCCTGAAGATCTTTGAGCGCGGCTACGAAGCCACCTATCTCCCTAAAACCTATGGCCGGGGCCTGATGCCAGACACCTTCCTCGATTTCAAAAAGCAGCGCTTCCGCTGGGCCTACGGGGCGGTGCAGATCCTGCGCCAGCACGCCAAGGCCCTGCTCTTTGGCAAACAAACCGCCCTCACCAGGGGGCAGCGCTATCATTTTGTCGCCGGCTGGATACCCTGGCTAGCGGACAGCCTGAACATGCTCTTCACTCTGGCCGCCCTGGGCTGGTCCACCGGCATGGCTTATTTTCCGCTCAAGGTTGATCCGCCGCTGGTGATCCTGTCGGTCATGCCGCTCGCCCTCTTTGTTTTCAAGATGGGCAAGATGATTTATCTTTACCGGATCCGGGTCGGGGCCACAACCGGGCAGACCCTGGCCTCGGCTATCGCAGGCCTTTCCTTGTCCCACACCATTTCCCAGGCGATCCTCCTTGGTTTTTTCACCAAGGACAGACCGTTTTTCCGCACCCCGAAACGAGCCAGAAGCCACGCCCTGCTGCAGGCCCTGCAATCAGCCAGAGAAGAGGCCCTGATCATGATCGCCCTCTGGCTTGCGGCTGTATGCGTCGTGGTGGCGCAAGGGTCGGAGACTGCGGATCTGCTGGTCTGGATCATGGTTCTACTGGTTCAGTCGATCCCCTACCTGGCGGCGGTAATCATGGCGCTGGTGAGCGGCTTTGCCAAGACCGAGGAAGAGATCATCAGCAGTATCACCGCCTCCCCGCCTGCCGTGCCTGAACCAGTGGGCGCCGCCTGAGGCAGGCGGCTTTCCAGGGAAAACAATAGCCGATGCCCAACCCAGACCTGCCGCGCAAAAAAAACGGATTTCCCAGCCGAATCCGTGCGCTTGGCCGCCTGGCCTTCAGGTGGATTCTTCTCCTGATCGCAGGCAGCATGGCCATCACCATCATCTTCCGCTGGCTGCCGGTGCCGTGCAGCTCCCTGATGATCCAGCAACAGGTCGCCTCCCTGTGGCAGCAAGACAAGGAATATCGCTTCCGTTACCGCTGGGTCGAACTGGGGAAAATTTCCCCCTCCGCGCCCCTGGCTGTAATCGCCTCTGAAGACCAGAAATTCCTCAACCACCTCGGTTTTGATTTTGAGGCCATCGAAAAGGCCTGGGAACACAACCAGCGCCGGAAACGGGTGCACGGAGCAAGCACCATCTCCCAGCAGCTTGCCAAGAATCTCTTCCTCTGGCCGGGAAGAAGTTTTATCCGCAAGGGGCTGGAGGTTTATTTTACCCTGTTGCTCGAAGGACTCTGGCCCAAACGGCGCATTATCGAGGTCTACCTCAACGTGGTGGAGTTCGGCCCCGGCATCTTCGGGGTCGAGGCGGCCAGCAAAGCCTATTTCCGCAAACCAGCCGCCAGACTGAGCAGCGCCGAGGCCGCCCTGCTGGCGGCCACCCTGCCCAGCCCCCTGCGCGCCAACCCCGCCAGACCAACAGGCTACCTCCGGCAGCGAGCCGCACAGATCCAGCAACAGATGCAGCTCATGGGCGGCCTTTCTCTGCTCAAACCACTCGGCCAAAAACCTAAGAAATAGCCTTGATCTCCTGGTCATCTAGGCTGAGGCGCACCTCTTTGCCGGTAAAGGGACAGCGAAAGGCGAGCCGGTGGGCGACCAGTTCCATGCCCGTGCTGTTCTTGTTCCCAACCCCGTACTTCGGATCGCCGAGCACGGGATGACCGAGCAGGGCAAAATGGCGGCGGATCTGATGCAGACGTCCGGTTTTGAGGGTGACTTCGGCCACGGAGGTATTACTGGCCGGATCATAGGCGGTGAGGATATAACTGGTGAAGGCGGGCTTGCCGTCCAGAGGCAGCTCGATCACCCCCTGCTCTGGGCTGAGATGACCGAGCAAGGTTACCCGGTACTGCTTATCAATGGCATTGTCCTGCAAAAGCTGCGAAAGTTTGGCTGCCGCCGCTTTACCGTGGGCCAGGATCATCAGACCAGCCGCCTCCCGGTCGAGCCGATGCACGGGCAGGACAAGCCGCTTCAGCCGAAAATGAACCTCGACCTGACGCACCAGCGAACAGTGGTCGCCGTAATCCGTTCCCTGGGCCAGCAAGCCAGCGGGCTTCAGCCAGACGCTGTACTGACCGGCATCATGCAGGCACTGGGCTACCGGTGGTTTCACCGCGAGCAGCCGCGCATCGTAAGACAATTCGAGAACCTCGCCTGGCCTTGGCTGCGCGGTTGCCTTACGCAGCCGTTTCCGTCCGCCCCGTTTACCCGTCAGCCAGACCGCGCCCTTGCACATGGCGTCTTTCACCCGGCTCTTGGCCAGCCCGGTACGGGCCGCGATCAGATCACAGGCCGTACCAATATCCTCGGGGGCGACGGTAATCCGCACCATGAATGCTGCCGGAAGCTGCGCCGCCTCCGGCCGGTTATCTGAAATGTTCATAGCCTCGATAGCTGATCTCCCTGCGCTGGCCCGCTTCTTCAAGAAAAACGCCCTGACCCTCAACAATACGCCCCACCACAAAAAGCTCTTGTCCGGTTTTTTCCCTGACCAGACTGCCCAGCGCCGCTGCCTGCTGTTTGTCCGCAGTGAGCAGCAGCTGGTAATCCTCCCCCCCGGCAAGCGCCCAGTCAAGGGCTGACTGCCCGCAGGTTTCCGCCGCCTGGCGCAGCAAGGACGAGAGGGGAATTTTTTCCGCCGCCACCTCT